>NZ_LMME01000004.1:0-163410 GCF_001422125.1 Methylobacterium sp. Leaf85
ACACCGTCCTTGGCCTCGCCGACGGTGCGCTGGGCCTCGCCCTTGAGTTCCTGGGCCTTGCCCTCGGCGACGAGCTTGTCGTTGCCGGTGACCTTGCCGACACCCTCCTTGAGGTTGCCGACGGCTTCGTTGGCGAGACCCTTCAGCTTGTCTGTGGTGCTGCTCATGGGATGGCTCCTTGGGTTCGGGGTGATCGTCGAAAGGGAAGGTCCGGCCGGTCGCGGTGACCGGCCGGCGATCCGGCTCAGACGCGGCGGGCGTCGTAGCGATCGGTGAGGGTGGCGAGGGTCGGAGCGCCGAGRCGGCCGCCGAAGAAGCCGGCGAGCGCGCCGAGGATCAGGGCGAGCGCGCCGTAGAAGGCGCCCTGGGTGGCSGCGGACTTGGCGGCCACSGCCGCGGCCTCGGCCTTCTGCTTGGCGCTGGCGACGGTCTCTTCGTACTGCTTCCTGTAGTCCTGGATCTGGGTCTTGGCCTGGTCGACCGGGATGCCCTGGGCCTTGGCCAGCGCGTCGGCGGCGCGGTTCTCGGCCTGGGCCTTCTGGGCGGGATCCCCSGTGAACAGGGCGCGGATGGCTGCCACGGCGGCRTCCTTGGCGGCCTGCGGGTCCTGGCCGGCCGCCTGCTGACGRACGCTCTGCTCGATGCCGTCCAGCGGGTTGGTGATCTTGGACAGCGACGGGGCTGCGGCCTGCGCGGCGGTCTGCACGGTACCGCCGACGAGGGAGCCGGCGCCGCCGAGCGTGCTGGTCACGCCCGAGAAGGCGCCGCCGATGAGGCCGCCGGCCGCGGAGGTGAGAAGATAGAGCACCACGAGGGTGGTCACCGCCCAGGAGACCAGGCCGTGCAGGCCGGCGGCGCCCGTCACGGGCTTGCCCGACAGGCGTCCGGCGATGAAGCCGCCCGCGAGAGCGGCGACGATGCCCGAGACGATGAACCAGACACCGGCGCCGAGCGACAGGGTCGAGGCGGCCGGGTTGTCGGCGGCGTTCGCTCCGACGCTGGACAGGCCGATGCCGACGCCGACCATGTTGAGGACGACCTGGGTCACCAGCGGCCGAGGCCGTGGTGGATGAAGTCGCGAGAAGGGGGGAAGTGGACACGATACTGATACTCCGGGTCGTCGGTCGTCCGAGAAGGTCGGTCGTTCGAGGGGGGCTGGTGGAACTCAGGGGGCCGACCGCGCAGTTCCGGCGCGGTCGGCCCGATCGATCGCGGCTTTGCGGATCAGTCGCGCCGGTGGATGAGCAGGCCGATTCCGTAGCCGAGGAGGCCGGCCACGAGCAGGGCGGCCACCGGATGCTCGGCGATCCGGTCGGTGGCCTCGCGTCCGCCCTGGCGCTGGTACCGGCCACCGTTCTCGTAGGCGTCCTCGGCCCGGTCGTAGGCCTCGCGGCCGGCACCGCGGACGGAGCGCTCGGCGCGGTCGTAGGTATCGGCGGCCGCTCCCTGGGCGCGGCGCGCGCGGTCCTCGACGTCGTCCGACCCGATCAGGCTGCCGACCGTGTCGCGAACCCTGCCGCCGATGTCGCGGGCGGTGTCGGCGACGTGCTCGGCCGCGTCGCGGACGGTGTCCTTGGCTTGTCCGTAAAGGTTCTCGGCGGCGCCCTGCGCTTCGCGCGCACGGCCCTCTGCCGAATCCCGCTTCGAGCCGGTGAGGTCGCCCACCGTGCCCTGCACCTTGCCGCCGAGCTCCTTGGCGGCGCCTGTGATGCGATCCGCATCGACCATGATGTCTCTCCTGATGTTGTCGCGCCGATATTCTTGTCGCGAACGGTGTTCGTGAGGTGCGACGTGACGCCCGAGCTGCGACGTGTCACCCGAGCTACGACTTGGGGGTGGTCTTTGGTTTCACGTCGGGCGTCGGTGATTTCTGCTGAGACCTACCCTCGGCTTCGACTTTGGGGTCGCCGACCAACTTTCCGATGGCCTCCTTCACCGAGCCCTTGAGCTTGTCGGAAGTGTCGGTCGTCTTTTGCGCGCTCACGGGGTGCTCCAATGCCTCAGCGATTGACACCGTCCCTCAAGTGGCCCGCCGGTTCCGGGCGGCAATGATGCAGATATACTGGTTATGAGGTTTTTATTTGCTGGTTTCGGATAGCGGGAACCCGTTGTCGCGGCCCCAGACGATGGCCTCGGAGCGCTTGTGCACGTCGAGTTTCCGGTAAAGCGACGCCGAGTGGTTGCGCACCGTGTTCCTGGACAGGTTGAGACGCCTGGCGATGGCGTCGTCCCCGAGCCCTCGGCAGACGAGGTCGAGGATCTGCCGCTCGCGGACCGTGAGGTTCGGGACGATGCCGTCCTCGTGCTCGCTCGCCGGCCGGCGCAGGTTGGCGAGCTTCTCGATCAGCCCGCGGCTGAACCACGAGGTGTCGGCCATCACCGCCTCGATGGCCTCGGACAGTTCGCGCTCCGTGCGCTTGCGCTCGGTGATGTCCTGAAGGACCACGAGGGCGAACGTCCGGTCGCCGATCTCGACGCGCTCGGCCGATACCAGGCAGTCGACATCGGTGCCGTCCTCGTGGCGCAGGCATACTTCCAGGCCGAGCACGTAACCGGTGCGCGCCACCGCCGTCTCGAACCTGATCCGTGCGACATCGTGGACCCAGAGCCGGAGATCGGCCGGCGAGCGCCCGGACACCGTGTCTGCGCCATAGCCGAAGACCCGGGTGAAGGCCTCGTTCGCACCGGTGATGGAGAAGTCTTCGACGCGCGCCAGCAGGGTCGGGACCGGGGCCATGTGGAACGCCTTGGCGAAGCGCTCCTCGCTCCGGCGCAGGGCCGTCTCCGCCTTCCTTCGCAGGTCCAGGTCGGCGAAGGTGAACAGCATGCAGGGCTCGTCGCCCCAGTCGATGGGCTGGCCGGCGACGATGACGTAGCGCGATCCGCCATCCGGCAAATCGAGGCAGGCTTCCATCTGCGGGATGGTGCCCCCGCTGTTCAGGCGTGAGATCGCCAGGTCCCGGCTACGGGCTCCGGCCAGCACGTCGACCTCGTAGACGCTGTGGCCGATCACGGCGTCGCGGGTGTAGCCGGTCATCTCCAGGAAGCCGTCGTTCGCCTTGACGTGGCGCAGGTCCGAGAGCCGGCAGATCACGGCCGGCGCGGGGTTGGCGTCGAAGGTGGTCTCGAACCGTTCCTCGGCCTCGAACTGCCCCGATACGTCCTTCAGGATGAGGGCGAGGCAGCTCGGGTTGCCGTCGCGGTCCGTGGCCACGAGGCTGCGCAGGGAATGGACGAAGTCGACATCGGGCTGGTCGGTCCGCGTCACCTCGACGATGACGTCGTGGAAGCGCTCGCCCGAGACGACCCGTTCCATCGGATACTGGTTCGGGGTGTGGTCGTTGCGGTAGCGCAGGGCGAAACGCTCGCGGTAGGCGTCCACCGTCCCGCCGAGCTCCCCGACGGTCTCGGCCCCGTGCATCGCGAGCGCGGCCTCGTTGGCGTAGGCGATGGTCTGGTCGGGCTCGACCAGGATCACGCCCTCGCTGAGGCCGGCGACGATCTGCCGAAGCTCATGCCTGTCGACGCCGAGTGTCACCTGCGACCGCCTTCCTGACTGCTGGGATGGAACCGAGCCGTAACAGGGGACGACCAGCGACGGTTCCGGATCGCGCAAGATATTATCTGGTATATCTGTATCATTGACGTGAACGCGAGCGATCAGCCACAACCAGACACGCATATTCCACCGTAGAGGGGCGGACACACCCGGTCGTTGTCCGGAAAAAGGACGAATCCTCCCTATGCATGTCAGTATAATCTCCGAAGAACCTTCGCCGAGCGAGGGATTGCCTCGTCATGTCCAGGACCAGATCGGACGGCGACTGGACGAACTCATTCCCAGCGCCAGCGCGGTCGACACCGATACGCGCCTCGGCCGGGTCCTGCTTCGACTGAGGGCCGCCCTGCTCGACGCGGAGGCGGAACGCCAGATCACCAAAGCGTTCGGCGACGACCTCATCGCCCTCGTGCCGCGCCTGCGCCGCTTCGCCCTCCTTCGTACCGGCAACACCGCGGAGGCCGACGACATGGTGCAGGCGACCTTGATGCGGGCCTGGGAACACCGGTCCCGCTTCAAGGACGGCACCAACCTCGTCGCGTGGTTGTTCACGATCCTGCGCAACGCCCACCTGAACCAGCGCAAGCGCCTGCGCCGCGAGATCGAGGACGTCGACGGGGCCATCGCGGGGGCCTTGTCCTCGCCCCCCGACCAGGAGCACCGGGTCGCGCTCGTCGCGTTGCAGGGCGCCCTGGACGCCCTCCCCGCGGAGCAGCGCGAGACCTTGCTGCTGGTGACGGTGGACGGGCTCCGGCACGAGGAAGCGGCCGCCATCCTCGGCTGTCCGGTCGGTACCGTGAAGAGCCGGGTGAGCCGGGCGCGCGAGCACCTCGCGACGGCTCTGGGCCTGTCGTGACGGCGCAGGTGCCCGCCGCCGAGGAGAAGAACGCCGCGCCCTACCGGCGCGAGGCGTCTTTCCATGGCCCGCCCGGCGGGTTTCGCAGAATCCGGGGCACGTCTGCGAAACCCGCGTCGAGTTGGCCGTCCGGCGGGTGGAGGAGCGGCGAGGCGTGGCCGGTCCCGGCATGCAAGGTCCGGCTGGTGAGGGGCAGCGCCAGGCGGAAATGCAGGCCGTCGGGCGCGAAGGTGAGGCTCGTCGCGGCCTTCAGGTTGTAGGCCAGCATCTCTTCCAGCACGACCGTGCCGAATCCCCTGCGACGAGGCTCGTCCTCGTTCAGGGGCACGCCACGCTCCAGCCAGTCGAAGACGAGGTGGGGGGCGCCCTCCCGTTCCTCGATCCGCCAGATCACCGTGAGGCGGCCCGTCGGCGTGGCCAGGGCTCCGAACTTGAGGGCGTTCGTCGAGAGTTCGTGCAGGGCGAGGGCGAGGGGCTCGGCCGCGCGCAGATGCAGCCTCAGATCCGGTCCGTCCACACACGTGCGCCCATCCTGGTAGGCGAGCGCGCTCGTGAGCTCGTCGGTGACGAGGCGGTCGAGATCGACCCCGGCCGTGGGGTTCTGGATGATGACGTTCTGCACCCGTGCCAAGGCGGCCAGCCGCCCGTCGAGATGCGCGGTGTAGTCCTCCAGGCTCTCGCTGAATTCCGCCGAGCGCCGGGCGATCAGCCGCATCGTCGCCAGGGTGTTGCGCACCCGGTGCTGCAGCTCGGCCAGCAGCGCCACCCGTTCCTCGGCGCCCGTCGGGTCTGATCCCATCGTCATCGCAGTTCCACGGGGTGCTTGAGGGGAAACCGGTTCGGCATCACACCGATCCGTCGGCATCGAAGTGACGACCTTCGCGGTCGATGTGCAGGTAGTTCGGGTTGAACAGCGATGCCCTCTGCAGGGCATCGAAGTCGGGAATGGTCAGGCGCCCGCCCTTGAGCACGATCAGGCCGGCACGCCGCAAGTCCTGGAGCGTGCGGTTGATGTGCACGTTCGAGAGACCCAGGGCATCCGCCAGTTCCACCTGGGTCAGGGGGAGCTCATAGCTGGGGCCATCCGTCAGACCGACCCCGCGCAGACGCAGGAACAGTTCGCAGAAAAGGTGGCCGAGGCGCTCCAGGGCGGTGCGCTGGCCGAGGTTGACGGTCCATTCGCGCTGAACCGCCACCGTCACCAGGGTGTTCCACCACAACGCCTTCGTCACCCGCGCATTGTCGTTGGCCACCTGCTCCAGCGCGGCGCGCGAGATCTCGGCCAGTCTGACGGGGGTGAGGGCCACGATGGAATGGTCCATCTCGCGCAGGAGGTAGACGTGGCTGTCGCAGAGGTCGCCGGGCACGAAGAGGGAGATGATCTGGCGCCGGCCATCGTCGAGATGCTTGTAGCGGCACGCCCATCCGTCCAGGATCAGGTTGATGTGATGAGGATCGTCACCCTCGCTGATGATGTCGGCGTGCTTCGCAATGGTCCGCCTTTTGCAGGCCGCGTTCTCCAAGGCCTGCCGGTCGTCGCAGGAGAGCTTCGTGAACTGCTCAAGCTTGCGGATGAAGTAGTGCGGCATTCTTTCTTCCTCGCACATAGGGCACGAATAGGGAATTGTCATTGCAGGGTCATTCACCTGCATTAAAGGCTCGATCCTCGCCGGTTAACCTCATCGGATGGAGGGGTAATAGCTTGCGGAGGGCGGTGCCGGCCGTCGCGTGGTGTTGCGATCGCCGCCGCCCCGTCCGGGGCTCCACTTTCGAGGCGTCTCCTGGCGGCGCATGCGAGCGGGCCGGCCTCCTCATCCTCCGGGATCGGCCGGCTCCGGACTCCGCCGTGAGGCGGCTTTGGTTCTCTCCCGGATCGTGTGTCCCGACACGGGCAGTGCGATGGTGCAGTGGACGCCGTCCGGTTCCATCACGAAGGTCGTTCTGGCGCCGAGCTGGTAGGGCAGCGCCCGCTCGATCAGTTCGCGCCCCGAGCCCCTCCCCTGCGGCGGGCCATCCCGCGCCGGCATCCGCACGCCGCGCTCGCGCCAATCCACATGCAGCCAGGGAGCCCGCTCCGGCTCCGCGAGCTCCACGTGCCAGCGGATCTCGAGATGCGCCTGCGGTTGGGCCAGGGCGCCGTATTTCAGCGCGTTCGTCGCCAGTTCGTGCAGGGCCAGCGCGAAGATCTGCACCGTCGACGAGCGCAGCGCCACCGCCTTCGGTCCGCTCAGGCTGACCCGCGACGCCTCGCCGTCGAGCGCCGCCACTTCGCTTCGGATCAGCTCGTCGAAGCTGACCCGCTCGCCCTCCCCGAGGCGGGACAGCAACCCCTGCACGCGGGCGAGGGCCGCCAGACGCGTGCCGTAGCGCTCCCGGAAGTCGTCGAGGCCGCTGCTGTTGCGCAGGGTCTTGTCCGCCGTGGCGCGCACCACGCCCATGAGGTTGCGGGTGCGGTGCTGCAACTCCGCCACGAGCACGCTCATATGCTCGGCGGTCTCCTTCTCCTCGGTGATGTCCCGGCCGACGCCGCCGATCCAGCACACCGCGCCGGCGGCGTCGCGCATGGGGAAGCCGGTGTCCCGTATCCAGCGGATGCCGCCGTCGCTGGGCCGCCCGACGCGATACTCGAAGGTGACACGCTCGCCCGCCCGGACGCGATGCAGGCTCTCCACCGCCCGTTCGCGATCGTCCGGCACGATCATCTCGGCCCAGCTCACCAGGTGGTCGCCGGCGAGGGCCGAGGTGCGGTCGAGGCCGTAGATCGTCTCGAAGGCCGGGGTGAGATAGATCCACTGGAAGGTCGCGGCATCGCGCATCCAGAGGACGTCGGACGAGGCCTCGCCGAACTGGCTGAGGCGCTCCTCGCTCTCGCGCAACGCCGTCTCGGCGTTCCTGCGCGCCGTCACGTCGCTGGCCGCCCCCAGCCACTCCCTGATCTCGCCGGTGTCGGTGAGGGTCGGGACCGCCCGTGACACGCACCAGCCCAGCGAACCGTCGCTGCGGATCACCGCATGTTCCAGCTCGAAGATCGATCTCGTCGCCATCGCCCGGTCGATGGCGGCACGGACCTCCGCCTGATCGTCGGGACGGATGTAGCGGTCGAGCCAGGTCCTGCTCGGCTGGTCCGAGACGTTTTTGAAGGCGCGCCCCTCCAGCCGCTGCAACTCGGACCAGTCCGGGGTCATCCGGTAGACCACGTCCGAGCTGGCCGTGACGAAGGCACGGAACCGCTCCTCGCTCTCGCGCAGCGCCGCCTCGGCGCGCTTGCGAGGCTGGATGTCCTTGAACAGGAGGGCAACCTGCCGCTGTTCGGCGGTGCCGACGCGGAAGGCATAGACCTCGTACCAGCGCCCGAGGGCGATCGCCCGGCGTTCGAACCGTTCCGCCACGCCGTTCCGCGCGATCCGGCCGAACGTCTCGAACCAGTTCGCCTCCAGCTCGGGGAGCAGGTCTCGCATCGTCCGCCCGGTGGCGTCGCCGAGCCCGGTCTGCTGATCGAAGGCAGGGTTGACGGAAAGGAACCGGTAATCGACCGGCCGCTGCCGGTCGTCGAACATCATCTCGACGATGCAGACGCCCTCGTCGATGGAGTTGAACAGGTGGCGGTACTTCGCCTCGCTCTCCTCCAGCTTCGCGTGCGCCTCCTTCCAGGCGGTCATCTCCCTGGTGGTGGTCGCCACGCCGTCGCCGAGCTTCACCACCGATTGATGGAACCAGCCGTCGCATCGCCCGTGCGCATGGCAACGCTCGGCGACCGAGGGCAGGCCCGTCTCCACGACCTGCCGGAAGACGTCGAAGATGCCGTCCCGAACCACGCCCGGACTGCGTTCGACCAGGCTTTGCCCCCTCACCTCGCCAAGGGTCCGTTCCGCGGTGTGGTTGTTCAGCCGCCAGCGGAAATCGACGATCTCGCCCGAAGCGTCCCGGACGGCCTCGAAGACCTGGATCATGTCCATGGAGCTGTCCAGCGTGGTCTGGAGCAGGTCGCGGCTCCGCTGCAGCCCGGCCGTGCGCTCCCTCACCTCCCGCTCCAGGTCGGCACGATGCCACGCTTCCGTTCCGCGCAGCCCCTGGGGCCGCGCCTCATCGAGGGCACGGGTCATGATGCAGGCGGCGGAGGCAAAGTGCGTCAGCCGCGTGAGCAGCCTGAGATCCTCGCCGTCGAAGGTGCGATCGAGGTCATGCGTGCCGACCCAGAGCGTACCGACCGGCTCGTCGCCGGCATGGAACGGCACCAGCAGGAGCTCCTGGATGGGCGGCTCGACAGAGGCGGCCGCGAGGCGGGCATGCGGGCGCGAGAACAGCAGGGGGGTGTTGCGGGTCACCGCCAGGCCGCAGGGGCTTTCGGCGAAGGGGATGGTGCCGCCGCGATGCGCGGCCCATGATCCAGCGATCGCGGCCCGGCGGACGCGTTTCGGGGCCTCTCCCGGTTCGAGGATGCTGATCCCGGCCGACCCGGCCAGGCCCATCCCGACGAGGAGGTCCGCGATGCGCTGCAGGACGGTGTCCGGGCTGACGGCCAGCTCCCGGGCCAGTTCGGCCAGCGCATGGGCTTGCGCCTCGTAGTCGGGAGGGCGTACGGGACGCGCCACCAACGCGTCGGTGATCGACACCTCATCCAGGCCCGCGAACCCAACCGGCACCACCGTCGGTGTCATGTCTTTCGACGCTCGCCGTTCTCTCGCCGTCGCACCGGTCGAGCGTGCCGAACACAGGGTGACTTCTACTCTCGCGCAAGGATTCGATCAAATTCCCGCGCGAATGACCGTCGATGTCTTATCCGGAGCCGAGCGAATTCTATCCGGCCGCGTCCGTCCGTGAGGCCCTGTCGTCGAGGATGATGTCGAGCGCGTGCAACACCGCCGCGGTATCCATCGGCTTTTCCAGCAGCCGGACCGACGCGAAGCGGCCGAGGATCGTCGCCTGATCGTAGCCGGTGGTGAACAGGAACGGGACGCCGAGGGCGAGGAGCGCATCGGCCACCGGATACACGTCCTCGCCTCCGAGGTTCACATCCAGGATGGCCGCGTTGGGCGGGGACGGCCCATTGAGGAGGTCGAGGGCGCCCTCCACGGTGGCGATGGGACCGAGCACCTCCGCTTCGGCCTCGGCCAAGCCCCGCGCCAGTTCATCGGCCAGGAAGTACTCGTCTTCCACCACCAGGACGCGTCGTCCCCGGAGCGCCTGCCTGGAGTGCTTCACGAAACTCCCCATCACGATCGGTTCCCGCTCGAAGGACGACGGCGCAGCGGGAGTTCCGGAAGAGACGCTTCGTGAGATACTCGGCATGGTCGTTCACCCGTATCCGGTCCGAGAGGGGCAGCGCCAGGGTGCAGGGGAATGCCGTCCTCCTTCATCATGGTGGTCGTTCCGGCGCCGAGCCGGCCGGCGCGTGCTCGACATGCAGCCGGGGACGACGGCCCGGCTCCGGCCGTTCCCCGCGAGGCACGGGAGAACCGGGAGGCATCCTGCGCCCCATCACGGGAAAGTCCAGACCACGGCGCCAGCCCCGGCCGGGTTGACCCGGCCCCCTGAAACCGCGAGGAACAAAGACCGAACACAGCGCCTTCCCCACGATGACTGCTCAACGACGCCCGCTCATTGCCCGCGCACCGATGTGACAGCCCGATCCGATGTCGAGCCCCGGCGACGATACCCCCGTCCGCAAGATCATCCATATCGACATGGACGCGTTCTACGCGTCCGTGGAGCAGCGGGACGATCCGGCCCTGCGAGGCCGGCCCCTCGCGGTCGGCGGGTCGCGCGAGCGGGGCGTGGTGGCCGCCGCCAGCTACGAGGCGCGGGTCTTCGGGGTCCGCTCGGCCATGCCCTCGGTCACCGCCCGGCGCCTGTGCCCCGATCTCCTCTTCGTCAAGCCGCGCTTCGAGGTCTACCGGGCGATCTCGGAGGAGATCCGTGCGGTGTTCGCCGAGCATACCGCGATCATCGAGCCGGTGGCCCTCGACGAGGCCTATCTCGACGTCACCGAGAACCTGCAGGGGCTGGCCACCGCCACCGAGGTGGCGCGGGTGATCCGGGCCGAGATCCTCGCGCGGACCGGCCTCGTGGCCTCGGCCGGCGTCTCCTACAACAAGTTCCTCGCCAAGGTCGCCTCGGACTTCCGCAAGCCCGACGCGCTGTTCGTGATCACGCCCGCGATGGGGCCGGGCTTCGTCGAGGATCTGGCCATCGGCCGGTTCCATGGCGTCGGCCCCGTCACGGAGGCGAAGATGAAGCGCCTCGGCATCCTCACCGGCCGCGACCTGAAGGCCCGTTCCCTGGAAGAGCTGCAGGCGGCCTTCGGCAGTTCGGCGGCCTATTATCATTCGGTGGCGCGCGGCATCGACGAGCGGCAGGTGCGTGCCCACCGCATCCGCAAATCGGTGGGGGCGGAGACCACCTTCTCGGAGGACCTCACCGAGTTCGACGCCATGGCGGAGCGATTGACGCCGCTGATCGACAAGGTCTGGACCTCCTGCACCGCCAAGGGCGTCTCGGGGCGCACCGTCACGCTGAAGGTGAAGTTCTCGGATTTCGTCCAGATCACCCGGGCGCAGTCCTTCGAGGCCCCGGTCGCCGGCCGCGATGCGATGATGCACATGGCGCTGGGATTGCTGCGCACGGTGTTCCCGCTCCGCCGCAGCGTTCGCCTGCTCGGTGTCTCCCTGTCGGGCCTTCAGCAGGGCGAGACGGAGGGACCGCGCCAGCTCGGGCTCGCGATCTGATGGCAGGTACCGGGCAGGCAGGTACCGGGTAGGAATGTGCGGCGATTGCCGCGCAACCCCGGCGGCCCTATCTGGCTTGTCTGCGCACGGACCCGCCGGGCCTGATCGGACCACGTCGATGAGAGGGGATGCATGAGCCGCCGGGATGACAAGAGCCTCCTGCTCCTCGTCGGCGATGCGATCGGGCAAACCCAGATCCTCCTCTCCAAGCACCTCGCCCTGTTTCAGGCCGAGGTCGGATCGGCGGTCGGGCAGGTGGCGCGTCCGCTCATCCTGTTCCTGATGGCGGCCCTCTTCGTCCTGATCGGATTGTTCGTGCTCCTTGTGGCGATCGTCAAAGGGCTGGCGCTCCTCATCGGGTCGGAGGCGATCGCGTCGCTGATCGTCGGCGGTGCCTTCGCCGCCGTGGCGCTCGCCCTCTTCGCCTTCGGGTATCGGCTGATGTCCCTTTCGAACCTGGAGCCGATGCGGACGCGGCGCCAGCTCGCGCGCGATCGGGACGCCCTGAGAGCCCGCTGACGCCGATCCACAGGCGCGCCTCTCCGCCTGCCGGTCCACTCGTGACTCAGGCGGAGATCGCGCGCTTCTCCACCACCCTGCCCCGCTCGTCGAGGCGATAGGCCAGGGTCTGGGCCGTGGCGAGATGCACGTCGGCGACCGCGTCGGCACTGATCCCGTCGAGATGCATGATGAGCGCCCGCAGCGAATTGCCGTGCGCCACCAGCAGAACCTGCTGGCCCGCGAGGACCCGGGATTCGATCTCGTCCCGATAATAGGGAAGCAGCCGGTCGGCGGTCATCGCCAGGCTCTCGCCGCCCGGCGGCACCGCATCGTAGGATTTGCGCCAGGCACGGACCTGCGCGACCCCCCAGCGCTCCTGCGATTCCCGCTTGTTCAGCCCGGCGAGCTCGCCGTAATCGCGCTCGTTCAGCGCCGCGCTCCGGTGGACGGCAAGGTCGGGCTGCCCGAGTTCCGACAGGATGAGGCTCAAGGTGCGCCGGGCCCGCGTCAGCTCGCTGGTGAAGGCGATGTCGAAGGAGAGCCCGACCTCCTTCATGCGGCGCCCGCAGCTCCGCGCCTCGCCGACGCCCCGTTCCGTCAGGTCGGGATCGCGGATGCCGGAGAAGAGGTCGCGCTCGTTGTCGAGGCTCTGCCCGTGGCGGACGATGACGAGGGTTCGGTCGGGAAAGGGCATTCGGGGAGCGATGTCCGCAGGAGGTCGGGTGAAGGCGGGATGAGGGTCAGCGCCGACGGCTGCCGCGCGGCCCGGTGACCACCGGGGTGTTGGTCCGGTTCTCGTCGAGGAGCTTGCGCCACCGGGTCAGGCGTTCGGGATCGAGCGCACCCTCCGCCACGGCGGCCTGAACCGCGCAGCCGGGCTCGTGGGCATGGGTGCAGTCGCGGAACCGGCAGGAGGGCGCCAGCTCGACGATCTCGGCGAACAGCGTGTCGATGCCCTCCGCCGCGTCGCTCACATGCAGCGTGCGCATCCCCGGCGTATCGATGACCCAGCCGCCGCCGGCGATGGCGTGGAGCGAGCGCGACGTGGTGGTGTGGCGCCCCTTGGCGTCGTGTTCGCGGATCCCGCCGGTCTCCTGGGGGAGGTCCTGGTCCGGGCCGGCGAGCGTGTTGACCAGGGTCGATTTGCCCACCCCCGATGAGCCGACGACCGCCACGGTCAGACCCTCGCCGCACCAGGGGGCAAGCTGCGTCACGGCGTCCGGAAGGCGCGGATTGACCGTGACGACGGCGAGGTCGCGCTGCAGGCCCGCGGCCTGCCGCCGGTAGGTTTCGGCATCGGGCGCCATGTCGGCCTTGGTGAGGACGATGACGGGATTCGTGCCCCCCTGGTTGGCGAGCGCCAGGTAGCGCTCCAGCCGGGCGATGTTGAAATCGGCGTTGCACGACGTGACGACGAAGAGGGTATCGACATTGGCGGCCGCCAGCTGCAGCGGGCCTCCGCCTTCGTTGCGTCGCTGCAGCACGCTCCTGCGCGACAGGAGGCGGCACATCGTCCCGGTCTCGGGCTCGACCAGCACCCAATCGCCCACGGCGAAATCGCCGGTCTGGGTATGGACCGGAAGCACGAGCCCCACCGGCCCCGTGAGGGACAGGGCGGTCAGCCGGGAGCGGTGGACCGTCGCGATCCGCATGGGCACGAGACCGGCCTCGGCCGGTTCACGTTGCTCCTCGAAGAAGTCGGACCATCCGAGACGGGTGGGCCGCAGGGGATGGGAATGGCTGGGATCATCGGTCACCGGCCAGCCATGACAGGGCCTTGGCGGATTGACCAGCGCCCCACCCGTCTTCCGGTACCCCTCCCCTTGCTCCCCGGCGGCAAGGTACCCGATCATCGGGGCATCGGATTCGAAGGAATGGGGGTGGCGATGTCGAAGCTCGATGAGAAGCGCGAGGAGATCGCGGCTTTGATCGCGTCGGAACTCGGTCTCGGCGATCCGGCCGGACTGAGCGAGGCCGACCGCGCGGCCGTCGATCGCCAGACCTCGGAGACGATCGAGGGCTGCGCCCTCGACACGGATGAGCCGGCCGATTGCGAGGAGGCGGGCACGCCGCTTCGGCGGCGGCTGCGGGAGTACCGCGCCCTGCTGGAGTTGCGGACCGACGAGGCGGATGCCCGGCTCGCCGAAGAGGGCGAGGTGTTCGGCCGCGAGGACGATGCCTGAATCTTTTCGCACCCGACCCGGCGGAATCGGGGCGCTGCCCTTCGCCTATGTCCGCGAGGGAAGTCCGTTCGCGACGGCCCCGCCCGACGTATCGAGCTTGGCCCGGCACCCGACCGCGTAGACATTGGGCGGCCGGCTGCCGACCTCGCGCTGCCAGCGGCAGGTTTGCGTCAGCCTCAGATAGACGTCCAGGATAGAGGCGTGATCGCCGAATCGCTCGCGCAGGCGGGCGACACGGTAGACGCCCCGGCGCTCGCAGGGGCCGCAGGCGATGACGAGGTGCGAGGCCCTCACGTCGCAGAGGCGCTCCATGTCAGGCCACCGAACCGGGAAATAAGCCCCGCGCGCGCCTCGAGGCAAACCTTCTTGGATAGAGCGAACAGCCGTCGAGCAGAGGTGTGAATCCAGTAGCCTTGCCTGTCGGGCAGGCCTCGACGGCACGGGCGAGAGGGCCACAGGCGATCCGCGCCATAGGGGTCGACAGCATGGTGGACACTCCGCGAGTAAGAACATATAGTGAACATAGAGTTCAAGCGCGGAGGTCAAGATGCAGACGGCCGACCTGTGGATATCGGGGAATCTCACTCCCGCCGGCCTGCCCTCGGGCATGGCGAGGCGGGCGAGTGCCGGTTCGGCGGCCAGCGCGCCGTCGCCCCGCACGAGCGGAGACCGGACCATGCATTTCGACGTGCTGGAGGAGCGGGTCGGGCGCTGGGGCTGGTCCCTGCGCGACGCCTATGGCCAGGAGGTCGCCCATTCTCCGATGCCGTATCCGAGCCGGGTCCAGGCCTCGGCGGCGGCCTTGGCTTTTTCCCAGCTCGTGGCCTACGCCGGCAAGCAGATGCGCCGGCCCTGAGGCCGGACGGCGAAGGTCTGCCGGGACTGGCTTCCCACGCGGTTCATTCGGGCGAACGGGGAATCGGCTCCTTCCCCACAGCGGATGTCGCTGCATGGGAAGAAGCCGATCCGGATCGTGATCCGGGACGACGCGCTACGAGCTCGCCAGGATATCGGCGGAGCCAACGATGGTCGCTGCGAACATCACCGATGCAACGCCGACCATGACGTAGGAAAAGACTGTCGGCATCGATGCCAAGGCGCTGTCCCGACCGGTTCAGCAGCGGCTGCCGCCGGACGTCTGGCCGTATTGCATGACCTCGCGGGTCTGCTGGTTGGCGTTGCCCTCGGCGGCCGAACTCATCGGACAACCGAACGACGAGGGTGCTCGACGATCGGCCCGGATCGAATGGGTGGTGTCGACGTCATAGGGGGTGAACGCGGTGTAACGCGAAGGGCGCTCCATCGCCGTCGTGGGCGCGATCGAGGCCAGGCCCATGACGAGGGCGGTCGAGAGAGCGGCAATGGAAGTCTTCATGTGAGCAACGGCTTTCTTGTCTCGTGAAGCCGCCGCGTCTTGGCTGCTTCTTCTGCTTGAAGCCAATATGAAGTAATAACGTCCTCTCTGGCGTGCCGGCACGCACGCGACGCCGTGGATTAAAGGTGACGGATAGGTCGGGCGGGTGAATTATAACAAATACCAGTGCCATGTGCTTTGGGTCGACAAGCACATGGCGGGGTGTTGTTCTCATAATCCCGGCCTGTCGCGGGAATGAGTGTCGCAGGGCCATTCGTGACGGACGTGCCTGTGCCGACAGCCCGATATCGAGACAGGCCGCCCCGGTCGCGTCGATGCGGGACGCTCAATCACCCAAGCGCCTCCCCTTCCCCGCCGCGTCAGCCTTCCACGGGGCGGGGGGCGATGCGATCGAGCGCCGCCATCGTGTCGTCGGACAGGTCGAAATCCGTCGCGGCCAGGTTTTCGCGCAGGTGCTCCACCGACGACGTGCCGGGGATCAGCAGGATGTTGGGAGAACGGCGCAGGAGCCAGGCCAGCGCCACCTGCATGGGCGTCGCGCCGAGCCCTTCGGCGATCTGGTTCAGGGCCGCCGACTGGATCGGGCTGAAGCCGCCGAGCGGGAAGAACGGGACATAGGCGGTGCCGGATGCGGCCAGGTCGTCGATCAGTGCGTCATCGCCCCGATGCACCAGGTTGTACTGGTTCTGGACACAGACGATCGTCGCGATGGACCGGCTCTCCGCCACCTGCCGCGCCGTCACGTTGCTCAGCCCGATCCGGCGGACGAGCCCCTGGCGCTGGAGATCGGTGAGCACGGAGAGCGGCGCTTCGATGGAGCCTTCGGCCGGCCCATGCACGTCGAGCATGATCCGCAGGTTGACCACGTCGAGAGCCTCGACGCCGAGGTTGCGCAGGTTGTCGTGGACGGCGCCCGTGAGGTCCTCGGCCGAGAAGGCCGGGTTCCAGGACGCGTCGGCTCCGCGCCTGGCTCCGATCTTGGTGACGATCACGAGGTCGTCGGGATAGGGGTGGAGCGCTTCGCGGATGATCTCGTTGGTGACGTGCGGTCCGTAGAAGTCGCTGGTGTCGATATGGTCGACGCCGCGCGCGACCGCTTCGCGCAGCACCGCGATGGCCCCGGCCCGATCCTTCGGCGGCCCGAAGACACCGGGACCCGCCAATTGCATCGCGCCGTAGCCCAGGCGCTTCACCGTGCGGTCTCCGAGGGCGTAGGTCCCGGCTCGTGCGATATCGGTCATGCATCTCGCTCCTGTGTGACGAGCGGGATCGTAGAACCTCGTGATCGGCGTGGTAATACGCCCTCATCCGCACGGGGGGCGCGACAGGGCGAACGGGTCGCGGGACGGCGTCGCAGCCTCGCGAGATCCACCATTGGCCAAAGGCTCTCGGCCGCCAAGATCGGGGAGGCGGTTCGTCTTCGGGCTAGAGCTGCGCCCGACCACGTTGGGTCGGGACACATCTCTAGGCCTTTGTCTTGCCGCGCTCTTTTTCGCCGAACCGGCATCCACTTCGACGGAGAGCGCTCTAGAGCCCGAAATGCCGGCTCAGGACGATCATCAGTTCGGTCTGACTGCCCGTGTCGGTCTTGACGAAGATCTTCTTCAGATGCGTCCGTGTCGTATGGATCGACATGCCGAGCCTGTCCGCGCATTCCCCGGTGCTGTGGCCGGCGAGCAGGGTGTGGCACAACTCGGCTTCCCGAGGCGTGAGCCCGTACGATGTCTTGAGGACATCGGCGTCGAGGTCCCCGCTTTCGTTGAGATCCGTGATCGTGAGGATCGCCCGGCAGCCATCGAAATATTCCAGGCCGGCCTTGCGGAGCGGCTGGGCCCGTAGGGTGAGGGGCCGCTTGGCCACCCTGCGGACGACGACCGGCGCCCGGGACAGGGAAACATCCTGCGGATCGGACCAGAGGGCGGCGGCGACATGGGCGCGAAGCCGGGCGGTCGCCTGCGCATCGGAGGGGATCACGAGTTCTCCCATGCGCACATTCAGATCGGGTCCGAACAGACGTTCCGCGCTGCTGCTCGCCCGCAGCACCCGTCCCGTTCTGTCGAGGAGCAGGCTCGGGCTGCGGACCGTTTCCAGGGCGTCGGCGATGCCCGTGAGGCGCGCCTCGCCGAGGCTATGGGCCAGTTGCGCGGCCCGGTTAAGGGGGGCGATGAGGCGCCGCAAGGCGATCTGGTCGTCCAACGTGTAGGGCCCCTGCTGGATGGTCCGCTGCATCATCATCACCCAGGCATCGTCGCCCGCCTGGACCATCAGTCCGGCGGACCATTGAAAGCCGTGGCTGTGCAAGTAATCGGCATAGAACGGTTCGGACCGCATCGCGTCAGGCGTGGCATAGTCCTGGTCGACGAACAGGCCGGTCCTGAGGAGCTTGGGCACGCCTCTCGAGCGGTAGTCGTTCTTCGACCAGCCGCCGCGAAAGTATCCGTCGGCCAAGGCATCGAGACTGGCGCTCATCGGCAGGCCGGGCACGCGGCCCTTCAACGGGATCGCGACGACCCCCCTCGCGTCCGTCGCGGTCGCGATCCTGGCGACCGCCTTGTCCCAGTCATGCGACTGAAGCGCGGAGGTGACGAGCGAGTCTTCGATGTCCTGCAAAGTCTCGTCGTCGAGGTCCATCTCAGTCCTTCAGCGACACGATACGCTCCCGCGCAATGCCGCACACTATCGACGATAATCAGGACTAACCTGCCCAGATCGGATTTGAAAGACCGACCAGTTTTTTCGCATGGAAAGAATAATATTATCCGTCGAGACAGTATAGGTCGGTCGGATATAACGGTCGTCCGGCGTTCATTATTGAGCCAGGACCCTATCCGGGTCGACTGCCGGATCGTCGTTCGCTGAGATTTCTCATCGTGCGATCGACGAACGATGCGCGCGAAGGCATGGGCGCGAAGGCATGGGCGAACGCGTCGAACGGAATCCATCCGGCCCTATCCGTGCCGCCCGCACCGCCATCGTCGAGGGGATCGGGCCAAGGGCGGCGCCTCGGTTTGTCGCCGCGATCAGGCCGGCTCGTAGGCCGTCGCCGACAGTCCGGTGCTCTCCGACGCCGTGTCCTGCGAGGGGGCACCCAAGGGGCCGGCATGAAGCCGGGCGATCAGCCGTGCCATGTCCTCGGGCATGTCGGCGGCGCAGTCGAGGCCGAAGGCGCGGTCGAGGGCTGGCATCGTGCTGCGCAGGAAAGCGTGGGACGCCTCCGCGCCGGGGCGGGGCGGGGCCGACGTCGTGGACGGAATGTGCAGGACGGGCGTGCCGAGGGTGGTTGTGGGTAGAGCGAGCATGGCTTCCACGGGGGTGCGCGACGCGCCTTGCGCGATCCCTCCGCCGGGCATTCGCGGCGGCCTGTCTCGTAAGGCCGCTCAAGCTAGACCGTACTGGTTGAACCGTAGCTGAAGGGCGCCCGCCGCCTCTGCCGCGATCCTGTCGCCGGTGCCGACAACGGGATCAGATGTAGTGCCGGAAGACGACCTGGCTCTGGGGTTCCTTCGTCTTGCCGCGCTCGGATACGTCGACCGTGGGGCGGCTCTGGATCAGGGATGCCGGCATCACCAGGGTGACGAGGGCGAGCAGCCAGCGGAAGGGACGGGCAACGGTCATGTCGGGTTCCTGGGCTGAGTCGCGGTCGGATCGTCACCTTGAGATCATGCGCCTATGGCGGCTGAATGGTTCATGGCTGGCCGCGATCCGTTTCGCTGTGCCGGCGCGCACATCGGCTCCGCCTCCCCGGGACGGCCCCGTCTTCAGCGGCGGTGCCGCCACGGACGAGGGGGCGAGCGCGATGGACCGCCGCCGGACCTCGTCTCCATCGCGCCGCAACCCGAGCAATTGGGTCCGACACGGATGCAGGCCCTGGTGGCGACGGCCATCGGCCGGGGAAGCTCGCCCCGGGAAGGCGCGGAATCCCTCGCGATCCGCGAGGGCATCGTGCCGGTTCACCTGAAGGCGATCTTCTGCAGGCTCGGCCTCAGGCGCCAGAGCGAACTCGCCATCATCGTGGCTCGCCTGGATGCCATCCTGAGCGGGCGGCGGGAGCGCGAGGGCGGCACCGAGCGCTGAGCGGCTCAGGTCTTAGAGGTACTGAAAACGCAAAAAGCCGCCCGGAGGCGGCTCGTCGCGGAGAGGTGACTCTCATGTCATGCGCTGGAAGCTCGAACGCTTCCGGCTGCTTCAGTTGAAGGTGTCGATCTCAGCCGACTCGTAGCTGGTGACTTCCATGCCGACACACACTTCCTGAACGACGGGGGCAGTCCAAGCCATGATGTTTCTCCTGCGTTGCAAGTCTTCTTTAGAAGACATCTCGATTGCGCGGGCTCACCGCGCTTGAGAGATACCTATTGCCCGCCCCCCGCCAAAGCAAGCCGAAAGACGGAAATATCCTGCAGGATTCCCTTAGTTTTCTCTCATGGAACGGAGCATGAGCTCTCTCGAGCGGAGAGCGCGTCAGGTTCGGGCGAAGGCCGCAGCGTCGGCGACCTGGTCCTCGCCCGGAATCCGCCCGGTATACAGGACGAACTGCTCCAGGGCCTGCAGCACCACGACCTCGTGGCCGGTGATGAGGCGCTTCCCCACGTCTTCGGCCGCGCGCAGGAAGGGCGTCATCGAGGGCAGCGCCACCACGTCGAAGGCGATGGTGCTGGCGGCGATCTGAGGGGCGGGGAAGGCGAGGGCATCGGCCTCCGGGCCTTCCATGCCGAGGGGCGTGACGTTGATGAGGAGTGGGGCCTGCGCCTCGCCGATCTCGGCGCGCCAGGCATAGCCATGGCTGTCCGCCAGGGCCCGCCCGGCCGGCTCGTTGCGGGCCACGACCGTGCCGTTCGGGAAGCCCGCATCGCGCAGGGCCGCGACGACGGCCTTGGCCATGCCGCCGGAGCCGCGCAGGAGGAACGGCGTAAGCGGATCGACCTCGTGCTTTTCGAGGAGCAGGCGGATGGCGATGTAATCGGTGTTGTAGCCGGTGAGGCACCCGGCCTCGTTCACCACCGTGTTGACGCTGTCGATGGCCGCCGCCGAGGCTTCGAGGCGATCGAGAAGCGGGATCACGGCCTCCTTGAACGGCATCGAGACGGCGCAGCCTCGGATGCCCAGCGCCCGTATGCCGCCGATCGCGGCGGGCAGGTCGGTGGTGGTGAAGGCCTTGTAGACATAGTCGAGCCCCATGAGCTCGTAGAGCCGGTTGTGGAAGCGCGACCCGAAATGGCCCGGTCGTCCCGACAGGGACATGCACAGCGTGGTCTCGCGTCCGATCGGCGGCTTCATCGCGGTCTCCGGCTGGCCGAAGGCGCGGTGCGTCCCGCGTTCCGGCACCGGAGCGATACCATGTCCCGTGATGTGTGGTCCCGTGATGCGTGGCGCCCGTCAGAGCTTCCGGCTGCGGCCATCCTCAAGGATCGCCTCGGCATGGTACCAGCTGTCGCCGAAATCCATCCTTGGCAACGCCGTCGGCTGCGACATGCGCCCTGCGAGCTCCACCACGGCGTTGACGCCCTTCCGCATGCCCGTCGAATAGGCACGTGCGGGTGATGCGTTCTTTCTGGGCACGAAAGTGAAGATTTCGGCCGAATTCCGAGGTGGGCTCAAAGTCATGGTTCGACGTCTCCGATGGCTGCTGGGCGTTCATGCCCCCGACGTCTCGTGATGATATGAGCGGTGTCTGATATTTGCACCGGCTAAACGTACGAAAAACAGTACATGCCGGTAATTCGAGCATGCCTTAATTTGTTTCATGCGTCGAACGATGGTGCACTGCCGCGGTTCGGCTCCTCAGGCGCTCCCCTGCCCCGGGCCGATCCGGTTCTCCGGCCCGGCGCAAGACGTCCGTGAGAGGGGCGCGGTCCATCGCCGCGGCGAGACGAATCCCGACCTCCGCCGCCTCATGTCGTCCGGAACCATCGCAGCGTGAATCTCTTGATCCGTCCTAGCAAGCGCGCGACGAAATCATGATGTCACCTGGATCGAGCTTTGCCGTGCACAAATAATTGCGGGGTCACGATGCAGGCCATCGTCGATGAAAGCGCGCCGCGGCCTGTCCGATGCGTCACGAATTCACTCACGGAGGAACGAGCCATGGGCATTTTCACCAAGGACATCCAGACTCTCGACGACCTGTTCGTGCACACCCTGCAGGACATCTATTACGCCGAGAATCAGATCACCAAGGCGCTGCCGAAGATGATCGCCAAGGCGACCGCTCCCGAACTCAAGAGCGGGTTCGAGAAGCACCTCAAGGAAACCGAAGGCCAGATCGAGCGCCTGGAGAGAGTCTTCAAGATGCATGGCCATACGCCGAAGGCGGTGACCTGCCCGGCCATCGACGGCATCATCAAGGAGACCAACGAGGTTTCCGGAGAGATCGGCGACAAGCAGGTTCTCGATGCCGCCCTCATCGCCTCCGCCCAGGCGGTGGAGCATTACGAGATCACGCGCTACGGCACCCTCGTGGCCTGGGCCAAGCAGCTCGGCCGGGACGATTGCGCCGGCGTGCTGCAGCAGACCCTGGACGAGGAGCGCGCCACCGACGAGCGCCTAACACGTTTGGCCGAGAGCCAGGTCAACCGCCGCGCCGCCTGACCCGAGAACGCCGCCCTCCCTGGTCGGAGGGCGGCCCGTCCGTCAGGCCGGGAAGAACTGGTTGGCCGGGCGCGGCAGGCCGAGATGGTCGCGCAAGGTCGTGCCTTCGTATTCGGTGCGGAACAGGCCCCGCCGCTGGAGTTCCGGCACCAGGGTATCGACCACGTCGTCGAGGCCTTCCGGCACGAAGGGGAACATGACGTTGAAGCCGTCGCAGGCCCGCGTCACGAGCCATTCCTCCATCTGGTCGGCCACCTCGGCCGGCGTCCCCACCATGGTGAGCCCGCCATAGCCGCCGACCCGCTGGGCGAGTTCGCGCACCGTGGCCCCGGTCTTCCGGGCATAGCCGACGATCTGGGCCTGGGCGCTCTTGCTGGCATTGGTCTCCGGGAGATCGGGCAGGGGCGCGTCGAGGTCGAAGCCCGAGGCATCGACGCCGAGGCGCACCGAGAGGTTGGCGATGCCGCTGTCCGTGGGCACGAGCGCATCGAGCCGGGCCTTCTTGGCCTCGGCTTCGTCGCGTGTCTCGCCGAGGACGATGAAGGCGCCGGGCAGGATCTTGAGATGGTCGGGATCACGGCCGGCGGCGGGCATCCTGCCTTTCACGTCGGCGTAGAACTCCTGGGCGGCGGCGAGTTTCGAGCCGGCGCCGAACACCATCTCGGCGGTCTCGGCGGCGATCTGGCGTCCGGCCTCCGATGCCCCCGCCTGCACGATCACCGGCCAGCCCTGGACGGGGCGGGCGATGTTGAGCGGCCCCTTCACCTTCAGGAACTCGCCGGCATGGTCGAGGACATGGAGTTTGTCGGGGTCGAAATAGACCCCCTCCTCCACGTCGCGGATGAAGGCGTCGTCGGCCCAGGAATCCCACAGGCCGGTGACAACGTCGAAGAACTCCCGCGCGCGGGCATACCGGACCGCATGGTCGAGATGGGCGTCCCGGCCGAAATTCAGGGCCTCGTCCGGGTTGCCGGAGGTGACGAGGTTCCAGCCGGCGCGACCGTTGGAGATATGGTCGAGGGAGGCGAATTTCCGGGCCACATGATAGGGCTCGTTATAGGTCGTGGAGGCCGTGGCGATGAGCCCGATCCGTTCGGTGACGGCGGCGAGGGCCGGCAGCAGGGTCATCGGGTCGAAGGAGGTCACGGTGGCGCTGCGCTTCAGCGCGGCCATGGGCATGTTCATCACCGCCAGATGGTCGGCCATGAAGAACGCATCGAACTTGGCCGCCTCCAGGCGCTGGGCGAAGCGCTTGAGATGGGGAAAGCTGAAATTCGCGTCCGGATATCCGCCGGGATAGCGCCACCACGCGGTGTGGATGCCGATCGGCCGCATGAAGGCGCCGAGATGCAGGCGACGAGGTTGGCTCATGCGGGGCTGTCTCCGTCCGGCCGATGAAAGCACGGTGTTGGAATACAGCAGCGGCGGGAGAAAAGGGTTCTGGTTTTTGCCGAGCTAGGCAACGACCATGCTGGGAAGCCGCCGCCCTCACGAGCGGCGCTTGCGCCAGAGCAGGATGCCCCGGCAGGCGATGTCCCGCACCCGCCTGTCGAGGGCGGGATAGCGGCGCAGGGTCGCGACCAGCCTCGCCCGCGCCGCGCCCGTCAGGCCGCGCCAGCCGAGCGGCGCGACGAGGTCCACCAGCGGCAGCGGCTCGACCCCGAAACGACGTTTGTAATCGTAGTCGCCGATGCTGAAATCGAACGAGCGGCAGCCCTCTCGGTGAAGGGCCTCCATGGTCTTGTCGATCACGAGGCGGCCCGGCGAGCAGTTCGACCACCCCTCCCCGGCATTGCTGATGCGGATCATGACGTAGGTGTCGGCATCGCGGATGCCGAGCAGCGCGGCAACGACCTCGTCTCCCGCCATCAGGGCGCTGACGACGGCATAGCCGCGGCCGAGCCCTCGTCCGACGAGGCGACGGTAGAAGGCGTCGAACTCGGCCTCGTCGAGGCGGTAATCGGCGCCGAGGCTGCGCATGCGCGCCTCCTGCTGGCGCGCCATCACCTCCAGGACCCGCTGGGCCTCGTCCTGGTCGGTGACGATGCGGAAACCCGTCTCGGGCTCGCGGGAGAACACCCGCCAGCTTCGCTCCAGCTCCTTGCGCACGGTCTTGGCGAGGCTGCGATGATAGGCCTCCCAATCCTCGCCCGTCCTGACCTCGTTGCCGTTGAGCGGGCACGGGCACACGCCCCTGAGGAGGGACAGCGGATTGGGCCCGTCGGCCAAGGTCGTCGGCATCTTGCGCAGGGAGAGAAGGTCGGCGCGGGGCAGCGCGGAGCGGATCGCCCGCCATAGCTCCAGGGCGCCGGCATGGTCCCTCGGGGCTGCGGGGCCGAGGAGCGGCGCGTTGTAATCGGTGAGGCCGAGATCGGCGAAGGCGATGATGCGGCGGGTCCCCGTCTCGTCGATCACGAGGGGAAGATGCAGCGCGAGCGCGCTCGTCGCCCTGTCCCGCGCCGTGACCAGGAGGGGCGTCAGCCCCGCGCGGGCGTGGAGCGATTCGTACCAGGTCTCGATCCAGGCCGGATCCTGGAACGGCGTCGGCGCACCGGTCCATCCGGGCACGCACTCCGTCCAGTCGGATGCGATCGCCACATCGTAGCTCCGCGCTCCGGACGCGCCGGTTCCCGATGGCGCGATGCCCCGGCGATGGGCCGGGAGCGCCGTCCCGCTCACGCCGGAGCGGAGAGTTCGAGGATCTGGCCCGGACGGGCCGCATCGAGGCGGAAATCGACGGCGCGGCGGGCCGCGCGCTCCTTCTTCACCCAGGCGCCGTCACGCAGCAGCTTCTGCATCACCGCCTTCGACCAGTAGCCCGGCCCGGTGATGGCGTGGCTCGCCGGTTCGCGGCCGAAGCGATGGCGCAGCATGCCGTTGGCGAGGTTGACGATCTGCTTGCGGCGGATCGGTTCGTCCACGAAGGAGACCGTCATCGACACGTTGAGGCAGTCGAGGTTCTCGACCCGGTGCGGCGCGTTGAGGGGCCAGCTCAGCATCTGGCCGGGCGACAGCTCCATCACCTGGGCATGGGCGTCGTACCAGGGGGCGTAGGGCATATCGACCTCCACATCGAACAGGGCGATGTCCTCGAGATGCCTCGGCGTCACGAAGGGCGGGGTCGAGGGATAGACGTAGACCCGCTTGGCGCCGATGATCTGCCACAGGTGCTGCCCCGGCAGGTCGGCATGATAATAGACCTGGGCGTTGGGCGACGAGATCAGGATGCCGCAGGTGGATTTCGCCGGCGAGAAGCCGGGAACGCGCCGGGCCAGCTCCTCGAACATGGCGTCGAGCGTGTCGCGGTAGCGCCGGTCGACGGTCTCGACATTGCGCAGGTTGAGCCACATCCGCCCCTGGGCGATGGACTCGATCACCTGCGCACCGGGAAGTCCCCCGGTTTCGCCCTCGCGCCAGAACTTGCGCTGACCGGGCGCACCCATATGGACGAGGCTGTACCGGTCGCGCGGATAGGTGTCGATCAGGTCGGCCAGGGCCTCCCGCGAGAACAGGGGGGATTGGTGCAGCCGATGCTGGAGCCGCAGGGGCTGGTGGCCCCAGAGGGCGCTGTGAGTTTCGTCCCAGGAGGTGAAGATCGGGTCGTTCATGGCTACGGTCAATCCGTATCGTGTCCCGCTGCTCTTCAGACGAGGTGGGTCGGTCCCCCTGCGGGACAGGGGCGATCCATTTCCGGACATCATATCCGACTGAGATGGAATCTTTGCATTCGCGGTGCCGCCGGGACAGGATTTCCGCGCGGGCCGCGTGAATACGTCGTCATGGCACTGCGGATCCTGCCGGGGGCGATGCCGGCCCCTCCCCGCCGACGAGCATGGCCGCGATCCTGCGGACGGCGGAGGACAACCCGGCTCCATGCCGGGGGGCCAGCCGGTCGGGCAGCCTGTCCCCCATCGCGCGCCAGAGATGGTGGCGTTGGTCGTAGGGCGTCGTGTCGAGGAGCCACCGGTGGGTGGACGGTCCGTTGGTGGGGCGCTGGCGCGTGACTGCCGCCTCGGCCGCCATCACCCAATCGGCGAGGGACACGAGGTCCGCATCCGACGCATCGGTCCCGAGCGCGCACCACAACAGGCCGAGCCCATAGAACGGCAGTTCCGTCCCCTCGTCGGCGACGAGGCGGGGTGTCAGCCAGGCGAGGAACGCCGTTCCCGCGTCGTCCAGCTTCTCCACGACGGCGTTCTCCGCGCGGGATCGCGGAAGCCGACCCAGAGCGTGAAGGCTGTCGAGCAGGCTGGCCAGCGTCTGGCTCTGCCCGTCCAGATCCCGGTTGTCCGGCTCGCCCATCGCCCGGAGGAGCGCCGCGCAGGCGAAGGCGCGCCGCCAGTGCCGTTTTACCTCAGCGGCCTCATGGGCCGGCTCATCCCAGCGCGTGAGTTCCAGCACCTCCCGCGGCCACCACGAAAGGCGCGCGAGCGTGCCGTCCCGGATCAAGGTCCGGAGGGCGGCGAGGTGCGCGTCGGCATTCTGCCCGTAATCGGCCCGCGCGATGACGACCCGGTCATCCTCCGAGAGTATGCCGGCGAGGAGCCGGAACAGTGCATCGGCATCGGGCGCAACGGTTGCCGGCGGGGGCGAAAGCGCGATCATGACCGTGTCAGCTTAGCAGGTCGGGCGACATCGGTCTCACGGGCATGGCATGATGCGGGCCGGGGCGGCGTCTCCTGCCTCCGCGATCTGCCTGACGCGGACCAAACAGGCACGGGACCCCGTGGGGAGGGCAGACGGTCGAAGGCTCGCCGGTTCGAGGTCGTTCGGGCGAAAGCCTTTCGCAAGCGACGGTCTGCTAAGCAGGTTCGCATCGGCAAGCCAACGCTTCACCTCGCTTAGGCCTTTGAAGTGTCGCAGGTTTTGGAACGCAAAACCGGTGACTGCTTTTGCCGAACCTGCTTAGCCCCCCGGCCACATATTCTTCCGGAATCTCGCCGCATGACGCAACGCCCTGGACCGGGAGACACGAAGGCACCCTCCCCTTGCCTCCATCTCATGGGAACGGGGCATCCGCCCTGCGGCGTCGGCGATTTCGCGGGCCAGCTGGTGGAGGCGCTCGGGCTTCAGGGACAGCCTCAGGAGACCCTCGTGCTCGCGCCGGGCCGCGTGCCGCTCGGCCAGATCTGGCGCGCCGTGGGGAAGAGCCGCGCGGTCGTCGCCAACCTGCCCGTGGTCGCCTGGAAGCGGGCGTTCTCCGGGCCGCCTTCCGCTTTCGCCATCGCGCTCCTGCGAGGCCGGCGACGGGTCGCGATCCTGCACGAATGGGGCAGCCTGCACCGCCTGCGCCGTCTCGTGCTGAGGCCGCTTCTCCTCCTCGCGGACACGATCGTCCTCCTGTCGCCCCAGGTCCGGGAGGAGCTCGCCGCCGATCCGGTGATCGGCTGTCTCGCCCGGCGGGCGGTGATGATGCCCCTGCCCCCGAACATCACGCGGCCCGAAATCAGCGTGCCGAGCGCCCTGTCCGAGCGGATGCGCGCCGCCCGCGAGCAGGGCCGTCTCGTGGTCGGTCATTTCGGCTCGATCTATCCGGGCAAGCAGCCGGAGGCGATCCTCGACATCGCCGCCAGCCTGAAGGCCCGCGGCGCCGACCCGCTCGTCGTCTTCATCGGTTCGTTCATCCGCGCCTCGGACGGGATCGAGGAGATTTTCCGGGCCAAGGTCGCGGCGCTCGGCCTCGCCGAGACCGTCGTGGTCTCCGGCTACGTCGCCTCGCCGGAGGAGCTGTTCGGCCTGTTCGACGAGGTCGATGCCTTCGTCTACGTCCTCCCCGAGGGGCTCACCGCGCGCCGCGCCAGCATCCTGGCCTGCGTCCAGGCCGGACGCCCGGTCATCGTCACCGAGCCGGCCCGCGCGGACGAGTTCGATCACCATCCGCGCTTCCGTGCGCTCCTGTCCGGCGGGGCCATCGTCCTCGCCCCGGGCGGCGCCGGACCGGAGGCCTATGCCGATCTCGCCCTGGCCGCGTCGGCACGGCCGACTCTGCCCCCCGCCCTCGATCGCCGGGTCTGGTTCGCCGATGCCGCCAGCAGCCTGAGGGATGCCCTCGGCTGACGGTCCGGGGTGCGAACCTTGCCCTTTCGCAGCGTTCGAAGGGCAAGGAGACGCGTCATGACCCAATCTGACCCAAGCGGCGTTCCGGAAACGAGCAGGTCCGGCTGGTCCGGACACTGGGCGGTCGGCGGGCTGGTCGTCGGCTGCGTGGCGACCGTGCTCTGGTGCGGCCTGCTGATGACCCTCGGCGGCTGGGCCGTCGGAATCATCGAGTTCTGAGGGCGCCATCCCGAACGTGGGGCGTCTCACGCGCTGCGGAAACGGGCGAGGTAGCGCAGACCGAAGACGGAGATCAGGAAGGTGACCCAGACCGGGTCTCCTCCATCGAAGAAGAAGCTCTCCATGCAGGAGAGCAGCAGGCCGAACAGCCAGACCTGCACGAACATCGTCACCAGCGGGTCGGCCCGGCCGTTCGCCTCGATCCTCATCACGTCCCGCAGGGGGGCGGCGACGAAGATCGCAAGAACGAGAACGAGGCCGGGCAGTCCCAGGGTGACGGCGGTGTCGAGATAGCTGTTGTGGCTGTGCGAGGCGTATCCGGCCCAGCTCGACCCGTCATCGGACGCCGCGCGCACGGTGACGTTGTTCCAGAATGCCGAGAAGCCGTAGCCGGTGAGCGGACGCGCCGTGAGGGCCGCGATGGCGAACTGCCACACATCGGTCCGACCGGTGAAGGTGGAATCCACGGGCAGAGCCCGCACGACGGCGGCGAGGGGCTCGCTCACCACCGTACCGACGCTGAACAGGTTGATCGTGAAGAGCGGAACCAGAGTGAGGAGGATTCGGCCCGCGAACGAACGGATGACGCCGAACAGCCCCGTGATCGCCAGCACCGCCACCAGGAGCGCCGTCGCGCTCTTGCCTTCCGAGCCGAGGAGGAACAGCACCGACAGGGCGACGATGACGAGGCCCACCGTCGCGAGCCCCGAACGCGCCACGGCGATGCCGATGAAGACCAGCATGGCCATGACCGCCGCCGCACTGTTCTTATGGCCGAACACGCCGCGCCAATTGCCCGCGAGCATGGGCTCCCCCACGTCCTTCGCCTGATGGATGGCGAGGTCCGGTACGAGCAGCATGCCGAGATAGCAGGCGCCCAGCAGCAGCAAGGAGGCGATGGCGAGGAGGTTGCGCAGATCGGTCCTCGACCGCGCCAGCAGGGGCAGGCAGGCGGCTGCCAGCATCACGGAGCCCGCGAGGGTCAGGCGCTTGGCCGACGTCACGGGATCCTGCGACAGCACGACGTTCACGGCGAGCCAGGCTCCGAGCGCCAGGAACCAGGGCGAGGCGAAGCCGCGCAAGGCTTTGGCGTGAGCCGGGAGCGTCAGGGCGAGGCACAGCAGCGCGAACAGGCCGAAGCTCGCATAGGTGAGCCCCTCCCGCCCCGTGGCGAGTTCCAGGACGTCCGGATTGCTGAGATCCTGGAACGGTTTGAGCGAGATCCAGCTGAGCAGCAGGACAGCGAGGAAGAGCACCTTGCGCGCGATGAGGATGGCGGGCGTGTCCGCGAGTACCGCCTGCAGGCGGCGCCATCCGCCGGGCGCGGCCTCCGATGCCGGCACTCCGATCGCCCCCGTCTTCATCGACCCGCCTCCCTCATTTTCCGCGCGTCCGCAGGCGCGGAGTGCTGGCGCGGTAGGGCTGCGGCTCGATGCCCAGGGCCGCGAAGCAGCGTCCGAGGGCCACGAGGATCGGGTGCAGGGCGATGGTGGGTTCCCGTGTCCGCACCAGATTGAGGATGGCACGTCCGAACGAGACCCCGAAGATGGCGAAGGATTTGCCGGCCAGGGTCACGAGGCCCAGACTGCCCTGCGCATGCTTGCGCTCGATCCGGTAATTGATGGCGCCGATCCGCAGGCCGCGTGCGGCGAGCCATCCCGTCCGCGTGCGGGCGAGAGGCACCGTCTCGGTGATGACCGCATCCGCCTCCCAGTAGAAGGTCACGCCGGAGCGGCGGGCACGGGTGAAGAAGTCGGTGTCGCCGCCGCCGAGGAAATTGTAGCTCGTGTCGAAGGGCGGAGCTCCCATCAGCGCGAAGGTGCGCCGCGTGATCAGGCAATTGCCGCTGCCGTAGATCATCGGAACCGGCCCGCTCTTGTCATAGGCGGGGGCGAAGGCGGGGTGGGTGTCGAGGCCGGGCCGTGTTCCCGGTTGGAAGCGGGGGATCACCGGGCCGCCGACGATGCCGGCTCCCGTGCGTTGCGCCGTGGCCACCATGCGCTCCAGCCAGTCGGGCTGTGCCAGCTCGTCGTCGTCGATCATCAGGAAATAACGGGTGTCGGGATAGGCCGCGAGGGCAGTGGTGAAGGCACGGTTGATCGCCGAGCAATTGCCCTGGCGCTGCTCGACCACGCATTGGCCCTGGAGCGGTCCCTTCGCGAACACCGCTTCGGCGGCCGCCAAGCCGGCCTGCGACGCGCCGTCGTTGTCCACCACCACGACGGCGAAGCGGAGGCCGGTCCGCTGGCGCGCCAGGGAGGCGAGGGTCTGGACGAGGTGCTCCGGCCGTTTGAAGGTCGGGACGCAGACCACCGCGTCGAAAGGATTGGCGCGCGCCATTACGACGCGCTTCCGGTGAAGCGCTCAATCACATTCATCAGCGGCTTGGGCCTCAGATCGGAATCCAGGGGGAGCGGCCGGTTCGCCGTGCCGTCGGGACGGGTGAAGTATATCGGGACCCAGGTATAACGATCCGTAATACCCCAGGTAAGGACCTCGCTCGGTGGTATCACCTCATCCACGATCCGGAGGAAGTCGGCCGCTTTCCGCGCGATGATCTCGTCGCGGATGGCGACGTCCGTCGGCAGGCCGACATCGATCACGTCGAGCTCGGTGATCAGGACGTCGAGCTTCATCGCCGCGATCTCCCGCAGGAAGCCCTGAAGGCCGTCCCGGTCGATCTCCCGGTCGGCGAACAGGTGCGCTTGCAGGCCGATGGCGTGGATCGGGATGCCCCGGTCGAGAAGGGAGCGCGCGATGGCGAGGATGCCGGCGCGCCGCATGGCGAAGCGCGGGCCGACATACTCGATGTCGTATTCGTTGAGGACGAGCCGGGCCGCGGGATCGGCCGCGTGGGCGGCCTTGAAGGCGATCGGGATGTATTCTGCCCCGAGAGTCTTCGTCCAGACGAAGGAGCGCAGGTCCTGCGGCGAGGCCGGATCGTCGGGCATCGGCTCGTTCACCACGTCCCACGAACCGATGAAGCCGCGATAGCGGGACACCACAGTCTCGATATGGCCGGTCAGCACCCATTCCGCCTCGACCCGGCTGGTGATCGCCTCCGCCCAGGCCGGCATTCCGCCATACCAGGCCAGGGTATGGCCGCGCAGGCCGAGCCCGTTGCGGCGGGCGAAGGTGGCGATCCGGTCGGCGTCGCCGAAATCGAACGTCTCCCGGTTCGGCCGCAGGACCGGCCATTTCAGGGCGCCCTCCGGCACCAGCAGGCGGCACCTCTCCGCGAGGGCGGCACCGTAGCCGGCATCCGCCATGAGCGCGTCCCCCCGGACGGCGGCGCCGAACGGGATCGTCTTTCGCGGAGCGGCGAGGACCGGACGGTCGTGCAGGATGCCTCCCGCGCCAAGCACGCCGCCCAGGGCTCCCTTGAGGATGGACCGGCGATGGGGAAAGCCCTGTCTCATGCCGAAACCTCGCGACGGGTGGGAAACGTCCAAAACGGCACACTCCGCCGGGGCATGGCGAAGGATTTTGCAAGTTCGGGTCCGCACATGAGATAATAGACGTCCCGATACGTTCGATCGGTGCGGCATGCCGTCCGCCGCCCGGCGATCGAACCATGCACCTTAGCGCCAGAACTCGACGGCGCCTCGTTCCGACCCGCCCGCCTCGGGCGAGGCCGGCCCTCCTCCTGCCCCGTTTCGTGGCACGGGCTCTGCGGATGCATCGGCCATGACCGCCCAATCGTCCCGAAATCCGACACCCGGCGCGGGACGCCGCCTCGGGAGCCTACGCCTCGCGCCGTTGCGCCTCGTGGCCGGCGCATGGTCGACCCACCGCACCGTGCTGATCGGCTACGGCCAGCTCCTGGCCGGCGCCGGCGGGCGCCTCGCGCTCCAGATGATCTACTTCCTGGTTCTCGCCAACACGCTGAGCCTCGCGGAGATGGGCGTCTTCGCCTCCGTCTCGGCGGCGGGCGTGATGATCGGCTGTCTGGCGGGCTTCGGCTTCCAATCCTTCGTGATGCGCTCTGCCGCCGGCCGGCGCTCGTCGATGGGCGGATATCTCGCCGTCTACTATGCCTGTTTCGGGCTCGCCTTGCCGATCATGCTCGGCCTCTCGCTGGCCCTCTACGTCCTGCTGTTCCGCAACGTGATCGCCCTGCCCGGCTATCTCGCGATCATCGTGGTCGAGGTGGCGCTGTGGCGCCAGATCGAGCTCCTCGTACAGGTCAACAACGGACTCGGCCGCTACGCCGCCGCGGCCACCGTGGTGTCGCTTCCGGTGGGATTTCGCGCCGCCGCCGCCGTGGCGTTCTGGGCCGCGGGCGGTGGCGATGCCGAGACCTGGGCGCTCTACTATCTCGTCGGCAACGCGGTCTCGGTGACCGTCCTCGCCTTTCTCTTCCATCCGCGCACGCGGATGCGGTTCCGCGCGGTGCTGCTCAAGGGCCGGCTGCGCGACGGGCTCCTCTACGCCGCCTCCTACTTCATGTTCCTGGCCCAGGGCGAGATCGACAAGCTCATCGTCCTGACGCTGGCCGGCGAGCGCATGGCGGGCATCTACGCCATCTCGATGCGACTCATCGATCTCACCGGCGTGCCGCTGCGGCCGATGTTCATGATGTATTCGCGCAAGCTCATCCAGGCCGGCCGCGCCACCCGCGCGTCCTTGCGCGAATGCCTGAAGGTGGAGGCGATGGTGGCTTGCGTCTCGACGGGCGCCCTCGTCTTCATGGTCGCCGTCCTCTACATCCGGCCCGACCTTCTCGGCCCGAACGTCTCGGCGGCCTACGGCATGCTCACCGTCATCGTCGCCGTGCCGGCGGTGCGCAATCTCCTCGAATTTCAGGGCGAACTGTTCTTCGCCTTCGGCCGACTGGGGGTGCGCGCGGGCGTCACCACCGCCCTCATCGCCTTCAAGGCGCTGGCCTTCGTCCTGCTCCTCACGGCTTTTCCCGACCCGGCGCAGTGGAGTCTGTGGCTGAACGCGATCTATGTCGCGATCTACGCGTTCTCCTTCCTGACCCTCTACGGGCTTTTATGGCGGAACACGGCACCGTGATCGCGACACCCCGAGACAGGCGCCCTCCGATGACGGAATCCTTCACCCTTCCCGGCGCAGGGTCCCCCCGATGAGGGGCGGCGGATCGAAGGAGATGGGCATGAAGGCCGAGACCGGAGACCGTGCCTTCGCATCCGCGGGGCAGGACCGGGCCGAGCAGGATCGGGCCGAGACGGTGGGCCTGATCACACTCAGCCACCGGGGCGATCTGGAACGATGCGCCCTGCTGTTCGAGAGCATCGATCGGCACGCGGCGTCGCGCGGCTGCCATTACGTCCTCGTCGACGAGAGGGACGTGGCGTTGTTCGCGCGCTTTGCACGTCCCGACCGGCGGATCCTGCCGCAGTCGCAGTTCCTGCCCTGGTGGATCAAGCCGATCCCGTTCCTGCGTCGGCGCCGGCTCCGCTACTGGCTCACGCCGTTCGGTAAGCCGGTCAGCGGCTGGCACATCCAGCAGATCGTCAAGATCGAGGCCACGCGCAGGCTGCCGGAGGCGCGCTACTGCCTGATCGATTCCGACGTCTGCTTCTTCCGGGACTTCGACCTCGCCGCGCTGGCCGAGCCCAATCCGACGCCGTTCCACGTCCATCCCGGCGGCGTCGTGGCCAACCGGCCGCGCCACATCCAATGGATCGGCACCGCGAGCCGGCTCCTCGGCACCAAGCCCCAGAGTGTGCCCGCCGACGATTACATCGACCAGATCATCATCTGGGACCAGGCGACGGCGCGCGCGATGACCGACCGGATCGAGGCGGTGACCGGCCATGGCTGGGTCGCCGCCCTGTGCCGGGACCGTCATTTCTCCGAATACATGATCTACGGCACCTTCGTCGCCAACACGCCCTGGGCCATGGAGCGGCACGCGGTGACGGCGCAGAGCTTCTGCCGGACCCATTGGGACGACGATGCCCTGAGCGGGGCCGACATCCTCGCGATGCTGGACGCCGCCACCCCGACGGAGCGGGCCTTCTGCATCCAGTCCTTCGGATCGACGCCGCTCGCCACCATCCGTGCGAGTCTCGACGCGTTCCGTGCCGGGGATGGAGCGGAGCGCCCCGATCGGCGGACGGAAGCGGCATGAGGCGGCCCCCCCGCGCCTAGACTTGCCGAGGCCGGGCGCTCGCGGGGGAATTAAGGACGGAGACGATCGGCACGCGTGCGAATACGTTTCCGCGCGCCCGGTACTTGGAAAAGTAAGATTTGCCGTGTCATGTGCGAGAGCACGGTCGACGCACTTTACCGGAAGGCGGATCCCCTCCCATGCTCCCGCAGAAGTCCTCGCTCCCGTCTCGCCCCATCAAGACGGAATAGAGACGACGCATGCAGGCCATGGCACGGGACGACACAGCCACGATGGCGCGACAGGTCGCGTTGGGCGATCTCCACCACGATACGGAGATGCCGGCCGGCGAGGCCGGGTTCGGCGCGGAGACGCGGGTGCGCCGTCCTCGGCCGGCCAACCTCGCGGCGGGACGGCGCATCAACCCGAGGCGCGGAGACGATCATCTCGTGCTGCGAAAGCGGTCCGGGCATCCGACGCCGCAATGACCCCCGACGCCATCCTCGATCGCGACGCGACCGAACTCAAGGCCCGGCTCTCGCTGCGGGCGCGGCTCTCGCATCGTCTGTCGCGGCATGTCCCGACCGCGCCCGCGCTCCCCCGCCTGTCCGGCCCGATGGTGAGCATCACCTTCGACGACGTGCCGGACACGGCCTGCAGCACAGGGGCCGCCCTCCTCGACGCCCATGGCGCCAAGGGCACGTTCTACGTCTCCCGCACCCTCCTCGGCACCGCCACCGAGCATTGGCGGGTCGCCGGGGTCGAGGCCTTGGCGGAGATCCATCGCCGCGGGCACGAGATCGGCTGCCACACCCATGACCACAGCCTCGTTCCCACCCTCGACGCGCGGGACTTCGCCGCGGATATGGGGCGCAACCGGGACGCATTCGCCGCCCTCCTGCCCGGACTGACGTTGGAGAACTTCGCCTTTCCCTACGGGTATGCGTCACTGGCCGCAAAGCGCGTGCTGAGCCGGACCTACGGGTCGGGCCGCAGCATCATGCCGGGCGTGAATACCGGCCGCATCGACCGCTACTTCCTGCGCGCGAACCCACTCTTCGACCGCTACCTCGACACGGGTCTCCTCGCCCGCCTGATGGAGGAGGCGGTGGCCCGCAACGGCTGGGTCATCTTCTTCGGTCACGACGTCGCCGAGGGAGCGAGCCCCTATGGCTGCTCCCCCGGCCTGCTGGAGGCCACCCTCGCGGCCGCCGGCCGGCGCGGCATTCCGGTGGTCTCGATCGCGCAAGGGATGGCGCGGGCGCGTGGTGTCGCCGCGGAGCTGTGCCCCATGGAGGAGGCATCCCGTTCGTCGAGCGAGGTCTCGGTGCGGCTCGCGGAGGGCGGCTCGCGCGACCCGTGATCCCGACCGCATCCGGGGGGCTTTCCGTCCCGTCCGGCGTGGTGACGACACCATGTCGTCAAGACGTCGCATCCGTTTCGGTCGGGCCGCGTAAAGACGTGATTCATCATCGTTTCGCGTCGTGACGCATTCATTGATGGTCGACTGAGAATTTAATCTAATCTGGACTCGCGGTTGCTATTCCCTCGTGCATTCCGCCGCGCACTCCGCGAAGTGTGCCGGCTCGGGACAGGAGCGGATGGAAACGGGATCGTCCAGTCGGCAATCCCGGTGCGCGCCGGACCCCGTTTTCCGTCGAAATTACGCGATGTTGGGAGGCGATTGATGTTGGTCTACGACGATCCCCCGGCATCCGGCAGGCCTGGTACGGCCGAGCCGGAGCGGAGCGCGTATCGCCTGTCCGTCGGAGGCGTGTTCTCGGCCCTGCGCCGTCGTATCGTCTGGATCCTCGCCTGCGCCCTCGTTCTGGCGGGTCTCGGCCTCGCCGTGGGAAAGATGCTGACCCCGCGCTACACCGCCGAGGCGCAGATCTACATCGACCCGCGCGACCTGAACCTGGTCTCCCGCGAGCTGACCACCGGCGGCCAGGATTCCAACGCCTATCAGAGCGTGGTGGAGAGCCAGACCCGCCTCATCACCTCCAGCAGCGTGTTGCGCCGGGCCGTCGATGCCACCGGCCTCACCACGGACGACGAGTTCGCGGGCGCGTCCGGCGGAATGGTGTCGAAGATCGCCGCCGCCCTGGGCCTCGGGAGCCCGGACGCGCCGCCGGATGCCGAGGGCGACGCGAATGCGGCGATCGCCCTGCTGCAGCAGCGCCTCTCCGTGCGCCGGACGGGCCGGACCTACGTGATCGACGTCTCGGTCTGGTCTCGGGACGCGGCGAAGGCCGCCCGCCTCGCCAATGCCGTCGTGGCGGCCTACCTCGCCGAGGATGCCGCCAGCCGGACGGAGGCGGCCAACCGCGCCAATTCCGGCCTCACCGCGCGCCTCGGCGAGTTGCGCAACGCCCTCAACGCCGCCGAGAACCGGGTTCAGGCCTACCGGGCCGAGACCGGGCTCGTGGGCACCCGCGACGCCCTCGTCAGCGATCAGCAACTGACGCAGATCAACGCGCAACTCGCCGCCGCCCGCGCGCGTGTCGTAGAGGCGCAGGCCCGCGTCGAGCAGAGCCAGCGCATCGCCCGCGCCGGTCTGGATGCCGGGGCGACGGACGATGTCCTCGCTTCGCAGACCGTGGCCGGTCTGCGCGGCCAATACGCGGAACTCACCCGTCGACAGGCCGAACTCACCAACGAACTCGGGCCACGCCATCCCGCCGTCACCTCCATGGTCAAGCAGGTCGCCCAGGCGCGGCGCTCCATCGACCAGGAGGTCGCCCGCTTCGCCCAGGCGGCCCAGACCGACCTCGCCAAGGCGCGGGCCACCGCATCGGCCCTGGAGAAGAACTTTGACCAGGCCAAGGGCCGCACGGTCGGTCTCGCCCAGGCCTCCATCCGCCTGCGCGAGCTCGAGCGGGAGGCCGAGGCCAGCCGCTCGGTCTACGAGGCCTTCCTCACCCGCTCGCGCGAGACCGGCCAGCAGGCCTATCTCGACATGGGCAATGCCCGTGTCGTCTCCGCGGCGACGAAGCCGATCATGCGCAGCTTCCCGCCGCCGGCGCGCACGCTGATGGTGATGGGCCTCCTGGCGGGCCTCGGCCTCGGCGCGTTCCTCGCCCTGCTCGACGACTGGGCGCGTTTCGGCCGGCCGGAGCGCGTGTCGAGGCCGGCCCGGGCCTTCGCGGCAGCGCGGGCTCCCGAGCAGACGCAAGCCAAGGAGGCCCCGCCGGCCAGGGAAGTGCCGCGGGCCAAGCACGCTCCCGAGCCGACCCGCATGCCCGAGCCGGCCCCGCGGACCCGTTCGGTCGAGGCGCCGGTCCCGCCGCGTGCCCCCAGGGACAGCCGAAACCCCGCGACCCCCCGCGCCTTCCGCGCGGCCGATCTCCCCACACCCCGGCGATCGCCCATGGCCTTCTTTCGCGGCGGAGCGAAGGAGGCGGATAGCAAGCCGGCCGTCGAACCCGTAGCGCGAGCGGAGCCGGCACGTCCCGTGGAGCCGGCACGTCCGGTCAGATCCCATATCCGTCCCGAGCCCGAATCCCGCGCCGAACTCAAGCCGCCCCACGAACCGGAACAGGCCGTGACACCGTCGTTCGACAATCCCGCCTCGGCCAAGCGTCCCGCGGGGAAGCGCGCCTCGACCACATCGTTCAGCGTCTCGGGCGCCGCTGCCCTGGTGGGAGGGGGACGATGACGACGCCGTCCCGGGCGGTCCTCGGGCAGGTTCCCGTGACCTTTCTCGGCGGGATGTCGATCGCGGCTCTGGGAATGCAGGAGACCGTGGATAGGATGGCCGAGGCCGTGCGCCTCCATCCGAGACCCGGAACGCCCCTCTATTTAACCTCGGCCAACGGTGAGGTGATGTCGCGGCACGCACGGGATGCCGAGTTCGCGCGGCTGGTGGACATGGCCGATCTCATCAGTGCCGACGGACAGCCGATGGTGACGCTGTCACGCGTCGTCGGCGACCGGGCCCTGCCCGTGCGGGTCGCCACCACCGACCTCTATCACGAGGTCGCCCGCAAGGCCGCCGCGGAGGGCCTGACCTTCTATCTCTACGGCGCCACGGAGGACGAGAACCGCGCGGCGGTGGCGACGACGCAGCGCCTGTATCCGGCGCTGCGCATCGTCGGTCATCACCACGGCTACCTCGCGGGCGACGCGCTGACGGACAAGATCGCGGAGATCGACGCCCTGGCGCCGGACATTCTCTGGATCGCCCTGGGGGTACCGCGCGAGCAGGCCTTCGTGCGGGATCACGGTCCGCTCCTGCGCAACGTCGCCCTGATCAAGACCTCGGGCGGCCTGTTCAACTTCCTCTCCGGAAGCCGCAGCCGGGCACCGGCCTGGGTCCAGCGGGTCGGGTTCGAATGGCTCTGGCGGCTGGTGCAGGAACCCCGGCGCCTGTTCTGGCGATACTGTCTCACCAATCCCCACTCCCTCTACCTCATGCTCACGCGCAGCGGCGACCGTCGGCGCACGCGGCAAGGCGAGGGCAAGACCGGCGAGGCGATGGTGCTGGCGGAGCCCGAGAAGGACGATCTCGTCGGGAGACGGGCGAAGGGAGCCTGACCCCTCCTCCGCGTTCAATGCTGCGCGAAGCCTGCGGCCATGTTCACCGCCAGGGCCAGGACGCTGGTGTTGAAGAGGTAGGCGTAGACGGTCTGTGCCGTCACGATCCGGCGGAAGGTCTTGCTGGTGATGTCGGTATCCGAGGTCTGTGACGTCGCCCCGATGGTGACGGAGAAGTAGAGGAAGTCCCAGAAATCCGGATCCTCGTTCCCCGGAAAATCCAAGCCGCCGCGGTGCCGGCCCGTCTCGACCTCGCCGTAGTAGAGGTGAGTGTAATGCACGGTGAAGATCACCTGCACGAAGACCCAGGCGCAGAGCATCGTCATGACCGCCAGGGTGAAGTGGGCGAGGCGCGGCGCATCCGGCTCCCGCCCTCCGATCACCAGCATCGCCACGGCGCCGCAACTCGCGAGCCCTGCCAGGATGGCGAAGAGCGAGATCACCGGAGCGCTGTCGTCGAGCCGCGAGGCCTCCCGGCGCAGGGCGTCCTGCGACAGGGACGAGGTCCGCCAGATCACCAGGGCGGTGTAGACGACGACGCCGACGCACCAGCCGACGAGGAGGCGCGTCCAGATCGAGGCGAAGGGCAGGGCCACCGACAGCACCACCGCGAACACGATCGCCCCGAGAAGCCGCGGGCGCAGCAGGAAGGCCTGGAAGGGGTTCTGCATCGATGGGCCTCGCGCTCCGGCCCCCGGCTATAACGCCGGATCGCGCCGAGCGGTCATCGCATCCCCGTGAGAAGAGGTGCGCTCACTGGGACCCGGCGGATGGCCCGGTATCACGCCTTGGGTGGGCGGCAGGCGGTGTCGCAGGAGGTCCCCGAGAAGCGGGAGAACAGCCTGGCGAGATGAGGGCGCAGGGGCAGGAACCCGCGATAGGCGGCCTCGGCCAGGATCGGCATGCCGGGCAGACTCGCGAGGGTCGCGAGCCAGCCCCAGCCGGGCAACTCGCGCCAGAGCCGGATGAAGCCCGACGCCCCGGAGGCGAGGCGGCCCTGATCGTCCCGGACGTGGAAACGCGCCCGCGCGGCTTCGCGGCTGAGATCGGGGCCGAGCGTGGCGGGGGCGTCGTCGCCGCTGACGTCGACGAAGGCGAGGCGTTCGGCCCCGCGGCTACGCCGGTAGGTCCGGATCTCGGCGGAACAGAGCGGACAGGCCCCGTCGTAATAGACGGTCAGTGCGGCGGGTGGGGTCATGGTGGGCGGTACCGTCCCTCATCATCGGCTCCAGAGAGGAAGACCGTGTCCGGGGACAACGCCGATACACGCGAAACGGCCACAGCCTCGATGGAAGCGGAGGTGTGGCCGTCTTTCCATGTGATGACGGAGAGGCACCCGTGTTTCGGGACGCCCCCCGCGGGTCAGCGGGCGGCGAAGGCCTTGAGCGCGGCCTTGCCGGCGTAGCGACCCTGCGCGCCGAGGCCTTCCTCGATGCGGATGAGCTGGTTGTACTTGGCCAATCTGTCCGAGCGGGCGAGCGAGCCGGTCTTGATCTGTCCGCAATTGGTGGCGACGGCGAGATCCGCGATGGTGGAATCCTCGGTCTCGCCCGAACGATGCGACATCACGGCGGTGTAGCCGGCGCGCTGCGCCATATCGACGGCGGCCAGCGTCTCGGTGAGGGTGCCGATCTGGTTGACCTTCACCAGGATCGAGTTGGCGGTGTTCTCCGCGATGCCGCGCGACAGGCGGGTGACGTTGGTGACGAACAGGTCGTCGCCCACGAGCTGGCAGCGGTTGCCGACCTTCTCGGTCAGGAGCTTCCAGCCGGCCCAGTCGTCCTCGGACATGCCGTCCTCGATGGACAGGATCGGGTAGGAATCCACGAGCTTGGCGAGGTAACCGACCTGGGCCTCGATCGAGCGGGTCTGGCCCTCGCCCTCGTAATGGTAGGCGCCGTCCTTGAAGAACTCCGTGGCGGCGCAGTCCAGCGCCAGCACGATGTCGGTGCCGGGCTTGAAGCCGGCCGCCTGGATCGATTCCATCACGAAGTCGAGCCCGGCCTCGGCCGAGGGGAGGTTGGGGGCGAAACCGCCCTCGTCGCCGACATTGGTGTTGTGGCCGGCCTTCTTGAGCGCGCCCTTGAGGGTGTGGAACACCTCGGCGCCCATGCGCACCGCCTCGGCGAGCGAGGAGGCGCCCACCGGCATGATCATGAATTCTTGGAAGTCGATCGGGTTGTCGGCATGCGCGCCGCCGTTGATGATGTTCATCATCGGCACCGGCAGCACCCGCCCCTGGGTTCCGCCGACGTAGCGGTAGAGCGGCAGGCCGGCGGTCTCGGCGGCGGCCTTGGCCACGGCGAGCGAGACGCCGAGGATGGCGTTGGCGCCCAGCCGCGCCTTGTTGGGGGTGCCGTCGAGCTCGATCATCGCCTCGTCGACGGCGATCTGGTCCTCGGCATCCATGCCGCCGATGGCGTCGAGGATGTCGCCGCGGACCGCGGCCACCGCCTTGCGCACGCCCTTGCCGCCGTAGCGTCCCTTGTCGCCGTCGCGCAGTTCCATCGCCTCGTGGGCGCCGGTGGAGGCGCCCGACGGCACGGCGGCACGGCCGAAGGAGCCGTCCTCCAGCAGGACGTCCACCTCGATGGTCGGGTTGCCCCGGCTGTCGAGGATCTCGCGGGCGGCGATGTTGGTGATCGCGGTCATGCGTGCCCCTAGCTCTCAAGATGTGGTGCGGCGGGCGCTCGCCCGAGCCGTCATGATCCCGCGGGAACCCCTCGACCGAGGGATGAGCCAGCGGAACCGGTCTGATCCAGGGCAGGCTTATCCGTCAACACGCCGCCTCCGGCAAGCGTCCCCCTGTGCGCGGAGGGCTTCGGACCGTGACAAATCTTTGCGGAGCGCGCGAGAATTTCTGAAGCGGTCCGTTCGGGCCATCCCGCGAGGCCATGCGGCGGGCGAAGGGCCGGACTTCGCCGGCCGCGTCTACGCCATTGATTTCATACGGGGAATCGAGCCGACACGTTCCCTTGCCGCGACCGGTGCGCTATAGCGGCGGACATGACCAGCCCGCCCCCCTCCTCCGACGGCCTGCAACTCGGCCAGGCCACCCCCCTGCCCGCCTCTCCGGAGGCGGCGCGCCTGGACCGGGTGCCGAATCCGCATCCCAAGACCGATTACCTGGCGCGTTTCACCGCGCCGGAATTCACATCGATCTGCCCGGTCACCGGCCAGCCCGATTTCGGCATCCTGATGATCGACTACGTGCCCGACCTCTGGCTCGTGGAATCGAAATCGCTGAAGCTCTATCTCGGCGCGTTCCGCAATCACGGCGCCTTCCACGAGGATTGCACCGTGGGCATCGGCCTCACCCTCGTCGACCTGCTCAAGCCCCGGTACTTCCGCATCGGCGGCTACTGGAACGCGCGCGGCGGCATCCCCATCGACGTGTTCTGGCAGACCGGCGAGCCGCCGAAAGCCATCTGGCTGCCGGACCAGGGGATCGCGCCCTATCGCGGCCGCGGCTGAGCCTCGGCGAAGCCGCATCCTGCCTCACCGATCTTCGGCGACGGCGCGGACGATCTCGTCGATCAGGCGTTCCTGTGCCTCGGTGGGACCTTGATGGACCTCCGCGACCGTCCGGAGCATGTCGGCGAAATGGTCTCGCTCCGCGAAACTCAGGGCATCGTGCAGGATTGGCGCCAGGACCTTGATGGCCAGCGTCGTATCGGGAGCCTGCGCGGCGGCGTGGCGGACGAACACCATCCGGGCATCGAGGTCGTCCCCGGCCTCCACGATGCCGCGCATCTGCGCCGTGATGACGGTCTCCTGCTCGGGCGTCGGTACGCCACGGAGACGGGCGACCATTTCCATCAGGACGCCGGCCGCATCGGCGGGATGGCGGAGGGAGCGCAGGGGTGCGGAGCGGATCTGCCGTTCGCTCGCCATCCGGCGGCGGGTGCCGCGCCAGTCTCGCACTGCGTTGTCGATATGCTCCATCCCGTTTCCGTACTTGATCCAATAGACCAGTCCGGCGACGAGGGCGCCAAAGACGGCTGCGATGATCGGCATTGCGCGGGTCCCCACCTGTTCGAAACGGGGCCTCCATGCAACCGTGCGGCCCATCCCGCAACCACCCGGCCCTGCGGCCGGGATCGGAACACAAAAAAAGACGGCCGGTAAAAACCGGCCGCCCTTCTCGCACGAGGTTTCGGGTGTGTCGGCTCAGTAGCCGTAGCCGTAGGCGGGCCGACCATAAGCCGGGCGGCCATAACCGTTGTTGTAATAGGAATCCCGCGCGGCTCCGGCCGCGATGGCGCCGGCTGCCAGGCCCGCGATGCCCAGGCCGACTGCGGCACCGGTTCCGATGCCACGACGATGGCCACCACCGTAGGCGTAACCGCGGTTGCCATACCCACGATGTCCATAACCGCGATGGCCGTAGCCACCGTGGGCGTAACCACCATGGCCGCCGCGACCATAGCCATGACCGTGTCCGGGGCGGGCTTCCGCCGCCGTTCCGGCAGCCATGGCGCCGAGGGAAAGGGTGACGGCCGTGATCAGTGCGAACTTGCGCATGGGGCTCCTCAAATCGTTGTCACATTCAAGTGATGACAACGGGATGAAGACGGGTTGGTTCCATTGTCATGGCCGTACGAACGAGTCCAGGTGACGAGTCTCGGTCAGCGGCTGGACTTCGCCAGGCGATCGAAAGCCTGCAAGGTCTCCAGTAACGCCGGCATCGCCCGGAGAGGAACCATGTTGGGGCCGTCCGACGGAGCATGATCCGGATCGGGATGGGTCTCGATGAACAGGCCGGCGACCCCCACCGCCACGGCGGCGCGGGCCAGCACCGCCACGAACTCGCGCTGCCCGCCGGAGGTGGCACCCTGCCCGCCCGGCTGCTGCACCGAATGGGTCGCGTCGAACACGACGGGGGCACCGTGCGTGACCTGTGCCATGATCGGCAGGCTGCGCATGTCGGAGACCAGCGTATTGTAGCCGAAGGAGGCGCCGCGCTCGGTGACGAGGACGTTCGGGTTGCCGGCATTCGTCACCTTGGCGGCCACGTGTGCCATGTCCCAGGGGGCGAGGAACTGGCCCTTCTTCACGTTCACCACGCGGCCCGTGGCGGCGGCCGCCAGGAGCAGGTCGGTCTGCCGGCACAGGAAGGCCGGGATCTGGAGGATGTCGATGACCTCCGCCGCCGGCGCGCACTGGGCCACCTCATGGACGTCGGTGAGGACGGGAAGACCGAAGCGCTCCTTGATCTCGGCGAAGATCGGCAGCGCCCCGGCGAGGCCGAGACCGCGCGCGGTGGAGCCCGAGGTCCGGTTGGCCTTGTCGAACGAGCCCTTGAACACGAGGCCGATCCCGAGGCGGTCGGTCATGCCCTTGAGCGCGTCGGCGATCTCGATGGCGTGGTCGCGGCTCTCGAGCTGGCACGGGCCGGCGATGAGCGCGAAGGGCAGATGGTTGGCGAAGGCGGTGGACCCCGCCATCACGACGGGACCGGCGGGTGAGCGAGCGGGTTCGGACATGGCGCCCGGTCTAGCCCGACTGGGCCCCGTCGAAAAGGCCGGCGCGACGGCGAAGGACCGCCCGACGATGCCGGGTGAGCATGCAGCGCGTGATGTCCGGCGCCGGGCCGCCAAGGCCGAGCGCGTCGGCGAGCCCCTGCCCGCTCGTCTCGCATCGCAGGGCCGCATTCCCTGCCCGTCCCGCCTGCGGCATTCCCGTGAGGCGGGAATCCCGATGAAGCGTGCGGGCCAGGATCTCGACCATGCCGGCCTTCGCGCCGGTCAGCCCTTCCGCCGCCAGCCCGATCAGGACGAAATAGGCGCCGGCCGGCTCATGGTCGCGCGACCCGAACGCCATCCGCGCCGGCGCCCGGCAATCGAGGCTCATGCGATCGGCATCCTCGGCGCGGAACACGGCGAGCGACGCCTCGCGCCCGGCGAGCGACGCCCCGGTGGCCCGGATCATCCGCGCGGTGAGCCGGTCGCAGGATTCCGTCGCCCTCGCCGGATCCGGTGCCGAGGACAGGAGGATGGCGGTCAGGAGGCAGGCGATGGATGGGAGGGATCGGGCTTTCATGGGCCCGATCCTAAAGCAGGCCGCCGCTCGAGCCCAACGATCTCAGCGTCGCGTTCCGATCGATCCCGTCACATCCGGGGGACAGGCCTCGTGGGCGTGCGAGCGGAGGACCCGGCGCAGTCGTAACGGATAGGCGCCCGTCTCGTCTTCCACCGTGCCCACCAGCGCATCCGTCGCCAGCGTTCCACGGAACGCGACATGGCCCCGTTCGCCGCCGACCAGGAACGACAAGGTCTTGGTGTCGTCGTCGAGGGTGAGGCTCTCGGCCTGCGCCGACTGGGATGCGGTCTCGTAGACCAGGACGTCGCCGGTGGGAGAGCGCCTGAGCGTGATCCGCCGCCCTGCCCGCTCGCCGCTCTCGGTGGCCGTGCAGAGATCCGCGAAGACGAAGGTGCCCGTGGCCCAGACCGGTTTCGCCGCCACGGACTTGGCGCGGGCAGGCCCTGTCGCCGCCATCGTCGAGGCGAGGGCCGCAAGCGGCAGGCCGGCCATCAACATCCGCTTCAGAACCTGCATCGGATTCTCCCCCCTCCGTGCTCGCATCAGGAGACCCGCAGCCTCGCTCCGTCATGTCTCTGGATTGCGACAGGATCCGGCCTCGGCGTGCGCGAAGGCACCCCGGCGCTCGAAGCAAGATTCGGTCCCGTCGGCCTTGGATGCCGTCACGCGAAGCGCCGGCCCGAACGAACGGGCCGGCGCTGATGGAAAGGTAGTCTGCGAGGCGGCCGGACTTGTCACCGTCGGGCCGCCGAGCGGGTGTTCAGCCGGCCTTGTTGAGGGCCACGGCGACGAAGCGGGTCACGCCCTTGGTGCTCTTGACCCGCATCAGCACCGCCTTGCGGCCGCTGGCCTCGGCCGCCTTGATGCGCTCGGCGATCTCCGAGGGCTTCGAGACGCTGGAGCCGGCCACATCGAGGATGATGTCGCCCTGCTCGATGCCCTTGGCCGCGGCGGGGCCGTCGGGGTCGACATCCATCACCGCGACGCCCTCGTCGCCGGCACCGACCTGCGCGGCCGGGGCGAGGCTGAGGCCCAGGCGCGGCTGGCCGTCGCTCGTCGAGCTGCTGCGGTTGTCGTTGCCCGCCTTCGGGTCGTTCGGCAGGGCGCCGAGCTCAACCGTGGCGGTGTCGGACTTGCCAGCCCGCAGATAGGCGAGCTCCACCTTGGCGCCGGGCTTCAGGCCGGCGATGCGGCGGGACAATTCGCGGGCATCGTTCACCGACGCGCCGTTGACCGATTCGATCACGTCGCCGGATTTGAGGCCGGCCTTGGCCGCCGGTGTGCCGGGTTCGGCGTGGTCCACGAGGGCGCCCTTGGCCTTGTCGAGGCCGAGGCCGTCGGCGATGTCCTTCGTCACCGGCTGGACCTGGACGCCCAGATAGCCGCGGGCCACCTTGCCGTCCGCTCGGAGCTGATCGACCACCGCCTGCACGGTCTCGGCGGGAATCGCGAAAGCGAGACCCACGCTGCCGCCCGAGGGGGAGGCGATGGCGGTGTTCACGCCCACCACCTCGCCGCCGACATTGAAGGTCGGGCCGCCGGAATTACCCTTGTTGATGGGCGCGTCGATCTGGAGGAAGTCGTCATAGGGGCCGGCGCCGATGTCGCGGCCACGGGCCGAGACGATGCCGGCGGTCACCGTGCCGCCGAGGCCGAACGGGTTGCCGATGGCCACCACCCAATCGCCGACGCGGGGCGCGGTCTTGCCCAGCGAGACATAGGGGAAAGTGCCACCTTCGGTGATCTTGAGCAGCGCGAGGTCGGTCTTCGGGTCCTTGCCGATGACCTTGGCGTCGAGGGTGCGGTTGTCGTCGAGCGTGACCTGCACGGTCTTGGCCTTGTCGACCACGTGGTTGTTGGTGACGACGTAGCCGTCGGCCGAGATGATGAAGCCCGAGCCCATGGCGCCGCGCTGGCCCTGACGCTTGGGCGAGGGACCGCCGAAGCCCTGGCCCTGGCCCTGCCCCGGGCCGCCCTGGCCGAAGCGCTTGAAGAACTCGCGCAGCTGCGGCGGAACCTGCTGGCCCTGGCCCTGCCCGGGGCCGTCATCGTCGTCCATGCCGGCGCTGTCGTCGAGCTTCACCTTCACGGCGACCACGCCGGGCTTCACCTTGTCGACCACGCTGGCGAAGGAGCCGGGCGGATGGTCCGGCACGTCGATGGGGTTCTTGGACAGGGCCTGGGCATAGGCCGGGGTGGAGGGCTGGGTCAGGCCGACGCCGGCCGCGCCGGTCGCCACCAGGGCGATGGCGGCGACGGAGGCGAGGGCGTTGCGGCGCAGGCGAGAGGTGGACGAGATCATGGACTGGGCTCTCCGGAAAGGTCGTGTCCCCGCTGAGCGGGGCCATGACCCACTGTGTAGAGACCTCAGCCTGACCCGCCCGTGTCGCCGAGATTACGGTTTGGACAGGTTGGGAGGAGGGAGCGCCCTCGCCCCCGCGCGCCATCTCAGATCCAGCAACAATCCCGCCGGGTGCGTGTCGAGGACCGGCGTGATCGGCAGGCCGGCGGCGTTGAGGAGGCGGGCGGCCCAGTGGTTGCAGACGTTGGCGGCGCTGAAGCGGCCCTGCCCTTCGTAGAACAGGCTCGGCCCGTAGAGGCCGGGGCCACCCTCGATGGGGAGGTTGTCGTCGAGGCGGAAGCTCGCGTCGAGGCGGGCGAGCAGACGGGCGAGGCCGGCCTTCGAGACCCGGATGGGGACGATGTCCGAATGCGGGAAGCTCGTGCGGGTATCGTCTTCGAGGCCCACCACCTGGACGACGCCCTCGCGGCCGCCGGGGGTGAACAGGGCTTCGAGGGCGAGGCGCAGGTCGAACTGCGCCAGGGTCGGCGTCGCCCGGTAGAAGCGGGCCTCGCCCCAGCCGAACTCGATCCCCGGATAGGCCCGGAAGCGGGTGGCGATGTGGCGGAGCGCCGTGCCGGCGCCCTCCCCGGTGAGGGCCTCGCGCGGGATCACGAGACCCGAATGCCAGCCGTGGCTGACGAGTTCGATTTTTTCTGAGTCGTCGTCGGGGGCGGGATAGAGAGCGGGGTCGCCGGGCCTCGCCGTGACGATCGCGGCGAGGACGAGGAGGGCCAACAGGCCGGCGAGGCCCTGGCCCAGCCGGCGCAGGATCACGCGTCGGACAACCGCGCCAGGGCTTCCCGGATCTTCTCAAGCCGTGCGGCTTCCGCGTCGCGGCGCTCGCGCTGCTCGTCCACCACCTCGTCGGGCGCGCGGGCGAGGAAATCGGCATTGCCGAGCTTGGCCTCGATCTTCCCGATTTCGGAGGCCGCCTTCACCGCCTCCTTGTTCAGGCGGGCGACCTCGGCCTTGAGGTCGACGATGCCCTCCAGGGGCAGCGCCGCCACCGAACCGCGCACCAGCAGCTGGACCGCGTTCTTCGGCGCAGTCTCGGCGAAGGAAATGTCCGACAGGCGGGCGAGGCGCAGGAGCGTGTCCTGCCACTGCGTTGCCCGCGCCCGCAGGGCTTCGTCGGCGCCGACGATGACCAGGGGAATCTGGGCGCCGGCCGGCACGTTGGTCTCCGAGCGGGCGGAGCGGATCTCGGAGACGAGGTCCACCACCCAGCCGATCTCGGCTTCGGCCCGAGCATCCGCCAGCCCCGACAGGTCGGGCCAGGGCGCCAGGGCCAGGAGCCCACGCTCGGCGATGCCCTCGCCCTTGATCGCCCAGAGCTCCTCGGTGAGGAACGGCATGAACGGGTGCAGCAGCTTGGCGATCTGGTCGATCAGGAACGCCACCGTGGCCTGCGTCTCGGCCTTGAGGCCGGCTTCCACGCTCTCGCCCTGAAGCACCGGCTTGGCCAGTTCGAGATACCAATCACAAAAGATGTTCCAGACGAAGCGGTAGGCGGCCGCCGCCGCATCGTTGAAGCGATAGGCGTCGAGTGCCGCCGTCACCTCGGCCACGGCGCGCGCGGCCTCGCCCAGGGCCCAGCGGTTCAGGGTCTCGGTGGCGTCTTCCGGGCGGTAATCGGCGCGGAGCACGCAGCCGTTCATCTCGGCGAAGCGCGAGGCGTTCCAGAGCTTGGTCGCGAAGTTGCGGTAGCCCTCGACGCGGTTCACCGCGAGCTTGATGTCCCTGCCCTGCGCGGCCATGGCGGCCAGGGTGAAACGGAGGGCATCGGCGCCGTACTGGTCGATGAGGCCGAGGGGATCGACGACGTTGCCCTTCGACTTCGACATCTTGGCGCCCGACGCGTCGCGCACCAGGGTGTGGAGATAGACCGTGGCGAACGGCACCCGGTCGGTGACGTGGAGGCCGAGCATCATCATCCGGGCGACCCAGAAGAAGATGATGTCCTTGCCGGTGACCAGGGTGTCGGTCGGATAGTAGCGGTCGAGCTCCGGCGTCGCATCGGGCCAGCCCAGCGTCGAGAACGGCCACAGGGCGGAGGAGAACCACGTGTCGAGGACATCCTCGTCACGGCGCAGAGCAACGGCGCGTCCGTGCTTCGCATCGGCCTGTGCCTGCGCCTCGACCTCGCTGGAGGCCACGAAGATGCCGCCCTCGTCGTCGTACCAGACCGGGATCTGGTGGCCCCACCAGAGTTGGCGCGAGATGCACCAGGGCTCGATGTTCTCCAGCCACTGGAAGAAGGTCCGCTCGTAATTCTCCGGAACGAACCTGGTCTGCCCGTCGCGTACCGCCTGGAGGGCGCGCTCGGCCAGGGGCTTCACGTTCACGTACCATTGGTCCGTGAGGTAGGGCTCGATGACGACGTTCGAACGGTCGCCATGCGGCACCGCATGGGTGTTGGGCTCGGTGAGTCGCAGCCGCTCGCGCGCCTCCATCAGGGCGACGACGCGCTTCCTCGCCTCGAACCGGTCGAGGCCGTGCAGGGCCAGGGCCTCCGGCTCCGGGTTCGAGTCCTTCAGGAAAGCCGCATTCCCGTCGAGGGTTATGCGCGCTTCCGGATCCATGATGTTAATCGGCGTGCAGCCGGCCCGCTTGCCCACCTCGAAATCGTTGAAGTCGTGCGCGGGCGTGATCTTGACGGCACCCGTGCCCTTCTCCGGGTCCGAATAGGTGTCGGCGACGATGGGGATGAGGCGGCCGACCAGCGGCAGCCGCACGTACTTGCCGACGAGATGGGTGTAGCGCTCGTCGTCCGGATGGACCGCCACCGCCGTGTCGCCCAGCATGGTCTCGGGCCGGGTGGTGGCCACCGTGATGACCGCGCCGGTCTCGTTTCCGGCCTCGTCGACGATCGGATAATCGAAGTGCCAGAGATGGCCCTTCACCTCGACCTGCAGCACTTCGAGATCCGAGATTGCGGTCTGGAACTTCGGATCCCAGTTCACGAGCCGCTTGTCGCGGTAGATCAGCCCCTGCGCGTGGAGATCGACGAACGTTTTCGTCACGGCCCGGACCATCTGGTCGTCGGGCTGGCCGGACAGGCCCATGGTGAAGCGCTCGCGCGTCCAGTCGCAGGAGGCGCCCAGGCGCTTCAACTGGTTGACGATGGCCCCGCCGGACTCCGCTTTCCATGCCCAGACCTTCTCGACGAAGGCCTCGCGGCCGAGCTCGCGCCGGCCCGGCTCCTTCGCCTCGGCGAGGCGGCGCTCCACCACCATCTGGGTCGCGATGCCCGCATGGTCCGTGCCCGGCTGCCACAGCACGTCGCGCCCGCGCATGCGCTCGAACCGGCAGAGGATGTCCTGCAGGGTGTTGTTGAGGGCGTGGCCCATATGCAAGCTGCCGGTGACGTTCGGCGGCGGGATCACCATGGTGAAGGGCCGGGCGTCCGCGCGCTCGGGCCGGCCGGCCTTGAAGGCGTCACCCGCCTCCCAGGCGGACGCGATGCGCGCCTCGACGGCGGCGGGATCGAAGGTCTTGTCCATCATGGGCTTGCGTCGGGCCAGTTCGTGCGGGGCGGGTGTCAGCCCGCGTGTTGGCCCGCTTTCACCCCGTCACGCCCCCCGCGTCAACATCGCAGGGCGGTCAGCGGCCCCGCGCCACGCGCTCGATCTCGGCGCGGACGAGGCGTTCGACCATGCCCGGCAGGTTGTCGTCGAGCCAGGATTGCAGCATCGGCCGGAGCATGTCCTGCACCATGTCCTCGATGGTCCGGGCATTCTGGCTCACCCTCGTACCGGCGAGAAGCTGGAACGCATGGCCGACGCTGGCATCGGTGATGTCGGACACGAGGCGCTGCTTCAGGCTCTCGCGCGGGGCCTCCACCGGCTCGGGGCGGGGGGCGGCGCGGGGCGGCTCGGGCTGACGCACCACCGGTGGCGGCGGCAGGGGCTCCGGTTCGGGCTCGTCGTCGTCGAAGGAGATCGAATCGAAATCGATCTGGCCGCTCTCGGCGAAGTCGATCTCCGGTTCCTCGATGGGAGCGGGCTGGGGCTTGCGCGGCTGTGCGACCTCGGCGAGGTCGAGCACGTCGTCGTTCTCCGGCAGCGGCGGGGGAGAGCGTACCGGCGCGACCACCTCCGCCTTGGCGTTCTGGTCGTCGGCGATGATCCGGCGGATGGACGCCAGGATCTCCTCCATGGAGGGTTCCGGGGCCTTGTCCGGCGCCTTGGGGCTCGCTGCACTCATCCGGACGACGCTCGGTCACATGGTTAAAGAAGTATTTCGGTCACTCTGAGTATTTCACCACGGGTGCCGGAAACAAGCACCGGCCGGGCGCAAGGCACAGGATAACACCGGTGCCTCGCGGGTTCCTCGCGACCGTCAGCGCCCGTCGGGCGTGCGCACGCCGTACCAGAGGTCCTTGACCTGGTCGAAATGCTCCTTCGGGCTGTAGGCCACCACCGGGATCGACGTGAAGCGCACGGTCAGGCGGCCCACGGTCTGGACCACGCCATAGGAGTTCACCACACGGTCGCGCTGGGCGAGGATGAGGTTCACGCGCGAGTTCAGGAGTTCCTGCTGGGCGTTCAGGACGTCGAGGGTGGTACGCTGGCCGACGCGGGCTTCCTCGCGCACGCCGTTCAACGCCACTTCGTTGGCCTGAACCTGGGCCTGCGAGGCGATGACCTGCGCCTTGGCCGCTTCCAGCCGGCCCCAGGCGGTGACGATGGCCGAACGGACCTGGTCGCGGATGTCCTCGACGTTGATGCGGGCCTGGCCGACCAGCTCCTTGGCCTGACGGATCTGCGAATAGGTCTGGCCGCCCTCGTAGAGCGGAACCGAGATGCGGCCGACGATGGAGGCGGTCACGCCGTTATCGCCCGGGAACTGCGTGTCGTAGCGTTGCTGGACGCTGCCCTGGAGGGCGGCGCTCGGAGCGAGCGCGCCTTCGAAGATCTTCACCTGCGCCTCGGCCACGTCCACCGCGTGCATCGAGGACAGGATCTGCGGGTGCTCCTTCAGGCCGATGGAGATGGCGCTGTCGAGGTTCGGCGGCACGAACCGGTCGAGGGGCCGTCCCGGCGCGAGCTGGCGCGGCTCGACGCCGATGATGCGCCGATAGGTGCCGATGCTGGCGCGCAGATTGGCCTCCGCGCCGCTGACGTCGGAGCGCGCGCCGGCGAGGCGGGCCTCGGCCTGGGCCACGTCGGTCCGGGTGACCTCGCCGACATTGAAGCGGTCGCGGGTCTGGCGCAGCTGCTCTTCGAGCACCTCGACGTTGTTGCGGCGAAGCTCCAGGGTCGCCGTGTCGCTCAGGACCGACATGTAGATCTGGGCGGCGTTGAACAGGGTCGTCATCTCGGTGGAGCGCAGCGATTCGCGCGTCCCGAGCACGTCCGATTCGGCGCGGCGGGTCTGGTTGTCGGTCTGGAAGCCGTTGAACAGGGTCTGGTTGATGGTCAGCCCGGCGCCGCCGGGCTTCGTCACCTGGTTGAGGGAGATGCCGCTCACGCGGCCCTGGCTCTGGGTGAGGCCGATATCGGCGTCGAGGCTCACGGTGGGACGGTAGCCGGCCTTGGCCTGCGCGACGTTCTCGTCGGTGGCGCGCAGTCCCGCCCGCGAAGCGTTCAGCGCCGGGTTGGCGCCATAGGCACGGGCCAGCGCGCTATCCAGCGTCTCGGCCACGGCCGGAGAGGCGGCGGCGAGCGTCAGCGCGGCGAAGCCACCCAGCCGTAGCCGGAAGCTTTTCGCAAGTTTGCGTTGTCTCACGTCCATCTGCCCTTGCGGTTTCTCGATGAACCGGTCGGCTGTTCATCACAGCCATAGCGCCTAGGGTGCCATCCGGATTGCCCGCCTCACAGGTCAGCTTAGCGGAGGTTGTGCTTCAGGGCATCGGCGGAGAGGGATTAGGCAGGAGATTGATGGCGCAGTGCCGCATAAAAGCGACACCTGCCCTCCCCGCCACGCTGGTTCGCATGGGCAGGCCAACGCTTTACCCTCGCTCAGGCCTTTGAAGAGTCGCGGGTTTCGGGACGCGAAACCGGCGACCGCTTTTGCCGAGCCCGCTCAGAAGGAAAAGCTGGATTCCGGACTGAAGGCCGACAGGGCGGGCAGCGACGCATCGAAGAGCGGACGCGCGCCGAACGCGTCCCCGGTCCGGATGAACAGGGTGGCCTTCGCGGCCTTGTCGCGGCCCAGCACGCAGGCGAGGCGTCCGCCATCCTTCAGCTGGTCGAGGAGGGATTGGGGCCGCGTCTCGACGCGGCCATTGACGAGGATGGCGTCGAACGGTCCCGCCTTCGCCGCGCCCGCCGGCAGGGGGCCGCGAACGATCTCGATTCCGTCCGTTGCCGACAGGCGGCTCTCCGCCTCGGCGGCGAGGGCGTCGTCGGATTCGAGGGCGACCACCCGCACCCCGAGCTGCCGCATGATGGCGGCGGCGTAGCCGTAGCCGGTGGCGACGTCGAGGGCGACCTTCCCCGGCGCGAGCTGCAGCGCCTGAATCATGCGGGCGAGAAGCATCGGCGCCGGGATAACGCGATCCGTCGCCGGGTCCTGCCCGGTGATGCGCAGGGATTGGTCGATATAGGCGAAGTCCTCGCGGCCCTGCGGGACGAAGCGCTCGCGCGGCACGGCTTCGAAAGCGTCGAGGACCGGAATGTCGTTGACGTCGAAGGTCCGCAACTGACAATCCACCATGAGGCGTCGCGCCTGCGCGTAATCGAGCATGGGTCTCGTCTTCCCTCGCCGCATCGACCGTAGGCGCCCCTCCGCCTCATCCGGACATTCGGAAGGGGCCGGACACCAGCGCCGAAGCTTGCCGGGTTGTCGGGGATCGGCCCTGAAAACGCAAGGTTCGCGGCGCGGTTCGTGTCGCGCGACATGCGCCGCGCTTCCGGTCCGATGGGACGCACTGAGGTTTCAGCAGCCGGTGGCGTCGAGCAGCGCCTCGACCATGGAGCGGTAGCCCGATCCGAACAGGCGCAGATGCACCAGCGCCGGCCACAGCCGGTAGATCGCCCTACGCTCCGCCATGCCCGGTTCGGCCTCGCCATACGCCTCGCGGAAGGCGGGGCCGGGCGCGCCGAACAGGGACAGCATCGCGAGGTCAACCTCGGCATGGCCGTGATAGCAGGCGGGGTCGATGAGCCCGGAAACGCGGCCGCCATCGGTGAGGATGTTGCCGCTCCACAGGTCGCCATGCAGCAGGGCCGGGCGGGGACGGGCCGGAAGACGCTCGGGGAGTATGGCCGCCAGGGCCTCGATCCTCCGCCGGAGCGCGGCGTCGAGATGAGGCGCGTGGCAGAGGAGGCGCCGCTCGGCCCAGAAGCCGGGCCAATCCTCGCTTCCGTGATTGTCGATTCGCACCGTCCCGAAAGCGTAGTCACGGCTCCAGCCGTAATCGTCGCCGGTCACGGCATGGAGGCGCGCCAACACGTGGCCGAGATCCGCATCCGCATTGCCGCCGCCGGCCGGCAGGGGCTCGATCACGAGAGTGCGAAGATCGGCCGCGAACACCTCCGGCGCGGGGATGCCGGCGGCGCGGATCGCGCGGAGCATCCCGGCCTCCGCCGGCGGATCGGGGCCATCCTTGACGATCGCCGCGCTGCCGTCGTCGAGCACGATCCGCACGAGGCTGGAGAGATCGCCGCCGCTCATGGGCTCGGCCCGCACGAGGCAACGCCCGAGCAGTGCCGCCCCGCGCTCTGCCAGTGGCATCATGCCGTGAGCGCGCGCACGAGGTGGCGGGCGCCTAGGGTCACGTCGGCCCAGGTGGTGTCGAACCCCGCATCCGCGCCGTAATAGGGGTCGGCGACCGCCTCGCCCCGGCGCCCCGGCACATGGTCGAGGAGAAGCGACAACGCAGCACCCTCCTGCGGTCGAAGCCGGCGCAGCGTGGCGAGGTTGTCGCCGTCGAGGGCGACGATGTGGCTGAAACGAGCAAAATCCGCCGGCTCGACCTGACGCGCACGGTAGCCGGAGATGTCGACGCCGTTGCGCCGGGCGACGGCCTGGGCGCGCCGGTCGGGCGGTTCGCCCGCATGCCAGCCGCCGGTGCCGGCCGAATCGACCTCCACATCGAGACCCGCCCGCTCGGCCTCCAGGCGGAACGCGGCCTCCGCCAGGGGCGAACGGCAGATGTTGCCCAGGCACACGAACAGGATGGCTGGCTTGCCTGCGGACATAACGGCTCCTCGAATGTCGATGTCAGTTGCCGCCCGACGGCCCGGTCGCCCGATCCTTGCCGGAGCCTTCCGCTTCTTCCATCGCGATCCGCCTCGCCTCCTGCCGACGGCCGAGCCAGAGGCTGTTCAGGAGCCAGGCGACCGAGAGCGGAACCGCTGCGATGGCCACGGCCGTCGAACCGAGGCCCAGCGCTCCAATTCCCTGGAAGGACCAAGCGCCGATCTGGTCGCCGGTCCGGTAGACCACGGTGTCGAGGAAGTTCTTCGCCTTGTAGCGGTCCTCACGCGGCACGACCGTGAACAGCACCTCGCGGATCGGCCGGGCGATGGCGAAGTTGCCGGCCCGCCGGAAGACCTGGAACGCCACGATGGCCGTGATCGTGGGTGAGACGGCGAGCGCCGCGAATCCGAGGATGCTGGCCGCCGGCAGGAGCGCGAGGGCGGGGCCGACCCCGATGCGCCGCACGATCCGGCCGGTGAGGAAGAACTGCACGCCGAGGGTGAGCAGATTCACCAGCAGATCGACGCTGGCGAAGAAGGCCGTCTGCGAGCCGCGATCGGGGAAGCTGCGCTTGGCGATGCCCGCCTGCTCGAAATACAGGAAGGATCTGGCCGAGGACGTCCTCGGCCGTGCCGTAGCTCGGCGCCGTGTCGATGACCGACCCGCCGAGCGCCACGAACCGCTGCACCGCCTCGCGCAAGGGCGCGATTTTTTCGGGGACCGGCTCGACCTCGTAGCGGCGCGAGGTGCCGATCCCCATGGCGGGGAGCATCTCGCCGGAGGACGGGATGGCGCGGCGGATCAGACCGCCCTCCTCCGCATGGGCCGGGGATGTGGCACGCTGCAGCAGCGGCACGATCAGGGGAGCGAGGCCGGCACCGGCCAGGAACGCACGTCGGGATGGCTGCATGCGGGCTCGGTCCTCATCGGGGATCGGGCAGGATCAACGCCGCTGCGCCGCCGAGGTGCCAACGGATCAGGAAACGGCCGTCAGCTTGTCGGCCATGGACTGCTCCTTGTCCCGCCGTGACGAGAAGGCCATGGTGAAGAAGACCCGCTGAACGCCGAGCTGGCTCAGCTTCTCCTCGCAGAGTTCGATGAGCCGGCAGATGTCGGCGAGCTCGCCCTCGATGTTCGTGCCGTTGGCATGCATCTCGGCGTTGAGGTGGCTGGCCTCAAGGATGGTCTTGATCTCCTTCACGTAGGAGGAGACCGAGGGGCCGACGCCCATGGGCACGATGCACAGATCCGCGACGACTTTCATGGACGTTCTCCTCGGGAATGCAGGTGAAACGGAACGGCCGATCCCCGTGATCTCGTAGGCCGCTCATGGGCCTGCGTCGCCAGCACCCAGGGGACGATGGGAACGGCCCGGCGCCCGGTCCGTTGATGAACATATCTCACAACAGGACATTTCGAATGCGCAAGCTCGCACTTCTATCGGCCGCGGCCGTCAGCCTCGGTGCCCTCCTGGCGGCAGCCCCTGCGGAAGCCCGTGGCTGGGGCCATGGCGGCGGATACGGCCACGGTGGCTTCGGCGGCCACGGTGGATACGGTCATCGCGGCGGCTATGGCCGTTACAGCGGTGGTTACGGTCGCTATGGCGGCGGCTACGGCCGGGGTTACGGATATGGCCGTCGCGGCATCGGTCCGGGCGCCGTCATCGGTCTCGGCGTTGCCGGTCTGGCTGCCGGAGCCATCGCGGCCGGCGCCTACAATGGTGGCTATGACGGTTACGGTTATGGCCGCCCCGTCGGCTATTACGGCGGTTACGCCCCCGCGCCGGCCTATGGTTACGGCTACGGTGGTTATTACGGCTACTGAGCCGGGACTGGATTTGGCCGAGACTGGATCCGGCAAGGAAGGGGTCGCCGCGAGGCGGCCCTTTTTTGCGTCGACTCGGCGCTGACGCCCCTGCCCGATCATCCAGGCCGGACGGAACGGCGCCAAGTCGGCAGCCCCGGACGTCCCATGCGATCCCGGCCGATCAGGGCGGCGCGAAGATCGTGATGTTGCCGTTGATCTGATAGGCGGCCGTCGGCGGCGTGTTGACGAAGCGCAGGCGGATGGGGCTCTCGCCCAGGATGGCGCCGAAGGACGGGGTCACCGGGATGGGAAAGCATCGGGACACGGCGTCCCTTGCGGACTCCTCATAGTGTTTCCGGGCTTCCTGATCGCCTTCGAGGCGGCGTGCCGTGACGAGAGGCGCACCGCGCAACTCACCGTTCTTGCTGATGCCGAACAGGAACGCGATCTGTGATCCGCTGGTATTCGGAGGGACAGACCAGCAGGAGGCGAGCGTCGCGCGAAGGTCCGCCCAGTTGTTCACGGCGGCTGGCGGCGACGGGGATTGAGCGAAAACTGGAGCCGTCATCGGCATGGACGATCCGCCGAGCATCGCCACGCCGAAGCGGCACGCGATGACAAACCGGCGGATCGGTTCATGGCTCATGGATGGCAGTCTCAGTGTCGTCGCGGGCCGGAGCAAAACGGCAAGCGGCTGCCACCCCGCGATTGCAGGACTATCCCTATCGCTCGCTGGCCGGCTTCACCGCTTCTTCGAAACATGGAAGATGGCAAAGCCTGCCAGGGCCGCGAGGCCCAGCGCGAGGGGCCGATTGTCGTGGAAGGCGCCGAGCGCGCGCGAGCCGGCATCGCGAAGGTCATCGACGACGGGGTTGCCCAGAAGGATGTTCTGAGCGCGATCCAGATTCTCCGCCTTCGTGCTGATGGAGACTTCGAACGCGTCATCGTGGCGTTCGATATCGATGCTGTTGCGGGCGAATCCGGCGCGAGCCAGCCGTTCCCTGGCCGAGCGGGCAGCCCGGAGAGAAGGGACGACGACCGAGGCTAAGGCACTGTCAGACATTCATGTCCTCCGATTTGGATGGACGAACATCTTTGAAGGCGCAACGGTTCCTTGCCGGAGACGGGCATTCGGCCCGCCATATCGCCCGACATCGTCCGGCCATCCCCGTCCAGGGGATGCTCAGCCCGTTGCCGTCAGCCGCAGAGGATTGCGATGCCGTCCGTCAACGCCGCACGGGCGGCCGGACCGGGCCTCGGGCCGCTCGGCAGGCTGCGTCAGGCCATCGTCCAAGTGAGGAGCATGATCCCGCTCAGGAAGATTCCATAAGTGATCGCGATGGCCGCGATTTCACGGTGTTCGTTGACGATGTTGCGGGAAGCGAGGATCATGGCGATGACCGGCAGGGGTTGAATGCCGGCTCTATAGTCGAAGGATCTCTAACGTGGGGTCGTCATGAATGGTTAATATGATTTTAACCATTTGGTGTCGCCCCGGAAGCACACTCGACCGACGCGAGAGCGATGGGGAGCCGTCGCGTCGAGCCGGAGCGACCGACGGACGCGGCGCGTCGGCCGGGTCACGACGGGTTGGACGGCCTCACGGGAGCCAGCCGGAGTAGTGTCTCCTTGTCGACGGAAAGCGCTTCGGCGATCTCCTCGAGGGCCTGGTGCTCGACGTCGCTGATTCCCTCATGGTCGGCGGCATCGGCGGCGATCAGAAACACCCCGTTCCGCTGTTCGAGGGAGCGGTCCGCGATGGCGGCCACGCGGCTCAGATTGTCCGCCCGTCCGACGCGGGTTCGAGCCCGCGCGATGCCGTCGAACAGCTCCGCCTCCAGCATCAGCGTGTCGTAGCCCTTCTCGATGATCGGATTGGCGCGCATGGCCGCGAGGGCGACCTCGACCTCCCCCTCGTCCACTTCGCTGTCGGCCACGATCACGTTCGAGGCCGCCGACACGGCCGCCTGCATGAGCGTCTTGTCACCGACATAGGCGGTGACGTGTTCGAGAAGGTTCTGAAAGATGCCCATCACGGACTCCATGGAGCGGTCCGGCCGAGGGGCCGTGAAGCAGCAACGCGCGAGCCTGCCCATCGGCGTCGTATGCAAACTTCCTTCGTCGAACGCACGCGCTTTCTTCGGCCCGGCCGGTAAGCGGGGCACTTACGGCATGGCGGGATCGCCCCGCCGCGCGGCCTCGCCGACAGGGCGATGACGGCTGGAACTGTCCGGGGTGCCCCCTCGTTTGGATCAAGACGTCCATGACGAAGATCAGAAGCAGGGGCGTTATGTGTCGATGCCACCTCGTTCTTCGAAAACCGGATCACGTATTCGAATCATAGATCTAAGTTATCGATCAAATCGGCGACAGCAAAAATTTGACGGAATGCCTTCACTCGATGGCGATGTATGCCGGAGCACATGAGGGATGACCTGGGACCGGCACACGAATAGGGCGTACGCCGCGGCCGTTGCCGTAGGCGGCCTCGTCGTGCTGATGATCCAGGAAGCTCCGAACTGGAATGCGACCCTGATCGGCATCGCGTCCCTCGTCGCCTTCGGCATCCTGTGGATTCTTCCCGAGCACAGGACAGTCGATAGGCGCCCGTCGACGGACAGGGGCGACGACGCATTGTGGAAGGTCGCGATACCCCGCGAAGCAGGACCGGCGCCGCACGAGTTGCTTCTGGGGCCGCCGGGTCCCCTCGGTCTCATCGAGCCGAGACGCCGGCCCACGATCCTTGCCCATCGACGCCTTCCAAAGCCGCGCTCGTGAGAGAACGAGCGCCCTGGTCGATCACGCGGCCTCGGCGAAGCTTCGCTCGGCGGTCACGAGGGCGCGGCCCAGCTTGATCGCCCCATGGTAGCGGCGGTCCGCGATCGCATCGTGGATCGCGAGAAGGTGGGGGGCGAGCGCCGGGCTCGCCCTCATGATCTCTGTGGCCTGGCGGGCGAAGAGGTCCTCGGCCTCGGCCGGGTCGTCGGCGAGGTAGAGCATCTGCAGGGTGACGCAGAGCATCTTCGCGGGCGTGTCGGCCTCGCTCTCCTTGATGACCTCGGATTCGCGCAGGAACTTGCAGTGGGTCTCGATGAGGAAGTCGGAGCGCCGCGATCCGTTGCGGATGAGCGCGCCGTTGATGAGGAAGCCCTCGTAGGGCTTGAGGTCGAGGCGCAGGGCCATGGTGGTGAATCCCTTCTGGAAACGGGCCTGAATCGATCGTCGGATAGCGCGGGGGCCGGCCCCGACGGCCGGTCCCCGCGTGTTGGCGCGCGCTTAGCGGAGGAGCTGGAGGATGCCCTGCTGCGCCTGGTTGGCGAGCGAGAGCGCCGAGGTGGCGATCGAGTTGCGGGTCGACAGGGCCTGTGAGTTGGCGGCTTCCTCGTTGAGGTCCGCGTTCACGAGGTTGGCAGCGCCGGTGTCGAGGATGTTGATCAGGTTCTTCGAGAAGTCCTGACGGTTCTGCACGATCGACAGGTTGGCGCCGAAGGTCGAGGACTGGGTCCGCAGCTGGGTGGTGGCTTCGGACAGCTGCTCGATGGCGGCGTTGATGTCGGTGTCCGACTGGAACCCGCCCTCGACGGCGTCGAGGCCGAGGCCGGCGGCATCGAACTTCACGCCCTTGATGTCGAGCGCCGAGGTGTTCTTCTCGTTGAAGGCGATGTGCAGGGTGTTGTCGGCGGCGCTGTTGCTGTTGCGGAACAGCAGGTTGACGCCGTTATAACCGGAATCCTGGGCCTGCTGGGTGATCTTCTCGAGGATCAGGTTGAACTGCTGCGCCAGGGCCGAGCGCACCGAACTGGTGCCCTTGCTGCCGCCCACATCCGTGCCCGACGCCGTCTGGGAGGTGGCACCCGATCCGGAGACGCCGAAGCCGATATCGACACCGGCCGAACCACCGGTCGTGACCTGGGCCGCCTGGATGGTCAGCTTCTGGTCGGAGCCGGAGGACTTCGTCGAGATGACGAGCTTGCTGTTGACGTAGCTCGCCTCGACCTTACCGGCGAGACCGGTATCGGCGTTGATCTGGTCGTTGATGGCCTTGGCGATGGCGGTCTGGCTGGTGGCGGCCGAACTGCCGAGGTTGGTGTTGTTGAGCGTGATCAGCTTGAGCGGGCCGCTGCCGAGCTTCAGGGTGAAGGACGCGTCCTTCGTGCCGCTGAAATCCTTGGTCGCGGTCTGCTCGGTGCCGACGATGGAGGCCTTGGACGAGCCGTCCGTCGCCTCGGTGCCGGAGGCGGTGACGCCGGCGGCGGCGGTGCCTCCGCCCGCGGCGGGGGTGCTGCTGGCCGTGGTGGTGGTGCCGAGGCCGAGGCCGGCGGTGTCGCTGGTCGCGGTCAGGGTCGGGGCGGCGGCGCCGGTACCGACGGCGTTCGATTTCACCTGGAGCTTGTCGCCCACGAAGGAGACTGTGGCCTTGACGCCGGCGGTGTCGAGCTGGACCTGGATGGCTTCGGCGACCTTGGCCTGCGTGGCCGCGTTGCCGATGGCGTTGCCGGCCTTGTCGAGGCTGGTGGACGAGATCGAGACGTTCTTTTTGGTAGTGCCGTCGCTGATCTCGAAGGCGCTCGACTTGCCGCCCGACAGGTCGATGGACCCGGCCGGGATGCCGGTCGCGGTCTGGGCTGGGTTGGCCACGCCCGCCGCCCCGATGCTGAGGCCGGCCGCATCCGTGCCCGGCGTCAGGGTGACGGTGCCGCTGGTGCCGACGCCCTTCGAAGTGAGTTCCAGCTTGTTGGAGCCGTTGAAGGACGCGGTGACGTTAACGCCGGCCGAGTCGAGCTGACGCTGGATGGCTTCCTCCAGCTCGACCTTGGTCGCCGAGTTACCGATCGCGTTCCCGGCCTTGTCTTTGCTCGTGTTGTCGATGGTGATGGTGGCCGTCGTGGTCCCGTCACCCACCGAGAAGCTCGAGGATGCGGTTGTTAGGTCGACCGGGAAGGTCACCGCCGTACCGGCACCCGTCACCTTCGCGGCGGTGCTGGCGGACGGCGTAGTTGCGGCGTTGGTGGCCGTCAGCGTGTTGGCGGTGCCGAGGCCGAGGCCGATCGTGTCGGAGGCAGCGGTGATGACCGGTGCGGCGGTATCGGAATTGGGGCCGACGATGACCAGCTTGTTGGCGTTAGCATCACCGGCGGCAGTAGTAGCGGTGGAGGACGTGATATAAGCCGAGTAGCCGCCGCCGAGCTGCTTGTTGATCGCCTCGGCCAGGGCCTGACGGTTCGGATTGGTGCCGATCGCCGTACCCGAATTGTCGGTGGCAGCCGCATTGAGGGTGACGGTCGAGCCGCCGACCGTGAAGCTCGCGCTCTTCCCGTTGGTGAGGTCGGTATTCGCGGAGATTTCGCCCGCAGTCGTCTTCGAAGGGGCGCTCAGCAGGCCGAGCTGATCGCCCAGCCCGGTGCCGACCGAGGTCACCGAGATCGACGTATCATTGCCCGCGCTGGTGAAGACCAGTCTATCAACGTTGTTGAGCGTAGTGACCGAAGCGGTCACACCGGCACCAAGCTGTTGGTTCAGTGCGCTGAGGAGGTCAGCCTGTGCAGGTGTGCTGCCGAGTTTCGTACCGTCCGCTTTTAATGAATCGGCATTGATCGTAATCGTCTTGGTTGTCGCCGCAGCGGCGCCGACCTTGGTCGTCACATTGAACGTCGAGCCCTGGCCGGCGCCGAAGGCGTTTGCGCCGGTGTAGTTGGCCAAGACGGCGCCGGCGGTTGCCGTGAGGGCGCTCGGGGCACCGGCGGCGGCAACGACGGAGAGCACGCCCGCTGTACCGGCAACGGTACCGGGGGTTGATGTCGTGGAAGTCGCCGCAGCAGTGCCGGCGACCGGCGTGCTCGCGGTGAAGGTGCTGAAGCCGATGCCGGCCGCGCCGTTGCCGCCCGTGGTGTCGATGCCGCCGATCACGGAGATCTGCGCGTCGGGGCCGACATCGGCCGACTTGAACACGAGGCTGTTGGTGCTGGACAGTTCGACCGTCGCGGTCGAGCCGCTATCCTTGAGCTGCTTGTTGATGGCCTTCGCGACATTCTCCCGCGAGGCCGAGGCGCCGAGGGTGCCGCCGAGCTCGTCGGTGGCCGAGTTCTTGTCGAGCTTGACCTGGACCGAGGTGTTGCCGTCGCTCACCACCAGGGAGGCGCTGCCGGTGGAGAAATCCGTGGCGACGGCCAGGGCGGCATTGGCGGTGACGGTGGCGGAGGTCGGCGTGGTGGTGGACTTGCCGTAGCCGATATCGATGGTGGAATTGGCCGAGCCCGCCACGGTCAGGCTGGCGGCCGCGCCCGTCGTCGTGGTCGCGAAGGTGATGCGGCCGTCGGGGCTGGTGCCGGCCGAGACCTTGCCGGCCAGCGCGCTGTTGTTGGCGATCTGGCCGTTGATGGCGGTGAGGAGCTGCTCCGACGTGACCTTGGAGAGGTCGGTGCCGGACGAGGCCAGGGTCGCCGAATCGATGCGGATGGTCGACTTGTTACCGCCCAGGGTGATCTCGAGGGAGGCGTCCTTGGTCGGGCCGGAGAAGTCGAACGTGGTCTCGCCGGTTGCGCCGGTGGTGCCGAGGGAGGCCAGGGTCGAGGTGGCCGTCACCTTGGCGGCCTGCTCCTTCGCGCCGCCGCTGATGCCGCTGCTGCCGCCGGTCTTGTCGGCGAGCGCCTGACTGGCCGTGGACTTGGCGGTTTCGAGGAGCTTGGTGATCGAGGTGATGCCCTGGCTCGCCGCCTGGATCGCCTGGACGCCGTTGGAGATGCCGTCGAGCAGCGAGCTGATGTCGCTGGAGCGTGCCGACAGGCTCTGCGCCGTGAAGAAGTTCGTGGGGTTGTCCAGCGCCGAGTTCACCTTCTTGCCGGTGGAGAGCCGGCTCTGGGTGGTCGAGAGCAGGTTTGCCGTGTCCTGGAGCGAAAGCAGGTTCTGGCGCGTTGCGGATGTGAGGGTGATGCTGCCGGACATCGAGTGGATCCTGTTGATCGAGACATCGCCCTGTTGGCGACGCCCCAGACAGGGGTCGATCCACTTATCGAGACCTTAATGCGGATCTCGACTGTGCTTGTGTTGAGGGGCGTTTCGTCTCATCTAAGTGATGTTTTGTCTCAAAATGCTTTTAAGTTACTTGATGTCTCAAACATAGTCGTTTTCGTCTCATAGTCGAGCCCGCCGGCGGGGCGTGCCGCTTGCCTTGGCCGCCGGTCCAATTCAGATGAGCGTGGCGGGAGACCGCAACTCCATCGGCCGACGATGCTTAATCGTCGCAGAAATAATTCGCTTTGATCCAAAAAATCGTTGATTAATCAATTATTAAATCGATAGTGTGCGCTAATTAATCTGCGCATCAACGCTTAAGTAGTCGAAGCTTTGAGCGTCTTAACAGGGCTGGTCGTCATGATCGATGACATATCGCATGTTGATCGATGATGATCTCGATCATTTGTTCGCATTGGGATGGGTATTCTCGAATATCTCTGGATCGGTACTGCTTGGTGCCGTCCATGGGTCTGCGTTGCATTGAAGGCCACTGATCCGTGACGGACATTCTCTGCGACCGTTTCATCGCTCCCACCGATCCGGCTCTGCTGGCTCAGTCCTGGTGCAATCATCTCGCGCCGGTCTTCGAGGCCGAGCTCGCGCCGGATGCCGACCTGGCCTCCCCGATCTCCCTGACCACGTATCATTTCGGGGAAGCCCTGGTCGGCTCAGTGACCGCGCCGGCCCAGCGCCTGAAGCGCTCGGCCCGGACCATCGCCCGGCAGGGCGTCGACCACATCCTGATCCAGTTCTACACCGCCGGCCAAAGCCGGGTGGGCGCCGCCCGACGCTCAGTGGAGATCAACGCCTCCCAGCTCGTGGTCTTCGACCTCACGCAGCCGATCGTCAGCGAGGCCGGGCCGGTCTCCGCCACAACCGTGATGCTGCCGCGCAAGCTCCTCGGCGACCAGATCGCCACCATCGAGAGCCTGCACGGGAAACCCCTCGATTACCGCTCGGCTCCCGTGCGGAACCTGTCCTACACCTACCTGTCCGGCCTCGTGGCCAGTGCCGCCTCCACCGAGGCGCACCAGCTGCGCTACCTGTCGAGCGCGGCGGCCGATCTCTGCGCCGCCTGCTTCCAGCCCGACGCGAACCAGGCGCCGGCCCTCGACCGGCTCAACAAGGTCGCCATCTGCCAGTACATCGAGCAGGAACTGGCCTCGGAATCCCTCGGGATCGACGCGCTGATCCTTCGGTTCGGGCTCTCGCGGGCCACCCTCTACCGGCTCTTCGAGGAGGAGGATGGGGTCGCCAGCCACATCCGCGAGCGACGCCTGCTGCGGGCCATGAAACTCCTCGGCGCGGCGGGCGGGCGCCCGCGCATCTCGTCGGTCGCCTACGCCACGGGCTTCTCCGACGAGAAGACCTTCAGCCGCGCCTTTCGCAGGCGGTTCGGATTCCTTCCGAGCGAGGCCCTGGCGGAGCGGTCGCTCGCGCATCGCGGCCACGACAGCGCCCCGGTGCTGCTCGGCTGGATGCGAAGCCTGAGCGCCTGAGCCCCGGGCGGGGTCGGCCGAGACGTCACCCGTCCGTTCGGCCGGAGCCCGGATCGGCGGCCTGGACCGGCATTGGCGCAATGCCCGCACGGTCTCGTCGCACAACCCCCGGCTCTTCGAGGGTAGCCGGATTTGACACGGTCCGATTTGAGTCGGCTTAGCCGAACAGTACCCCGTAGCCCTCCTCGAACACCCGTCCGAGTTGGCGGCGGTAATCGGCATAGGCCGGCATGCCGGACGTCACGCGTCCGTAGCTGAGTTCCGGGCCGGCCGAAGCTTCGGGGATGAGGGCGAGCGGAGCCGCGGCCGGGGTGAGTTGCGTGCCGCGTCCCGCATGCAGCGTCGTGAGCAGCCCGAACATCTCGCCATGGATGGTGGGCCGGCAGAGCACGGCAAGGCGACACTGTCCCTGCCAATTGGTGACGAGATAGATCATGCCCGATTGGTTCGGCACCGCGACGCTGCCGGTCTGGGCGAAAGGCGCATCGCTTCGCTCGGCCTCGCGGAAGGCAAGGCGTGCGCTCGCCGCGTCCCACGCGATCTCGGTGCGATAGGCGAAGACCGCATCCGCCATGCCGAAGGAGGGCCGCAGCGTCAGATAGCGCCCTTCGAGCCAGGCGGCGGATTCCCGGGAATAGGAGCCGAGTTCGGAAGGAGCATGCCGCGTCTCCGGTGCTGCGCTGACGGGCTCGGTGCCGTTGCGCAGGCGCTGGCCGAGCGCTTCCTCCAGGCGGATGGTGGTGGCGAGCGTGAAGGGCCGTCGGCCGGCCAGGGCCTTCTCCAGGGTGGAAATGCTGATCCGCGCCAGATCGGCGAGGGTTTGACGGGAGATCCGGCGACGGGCGAGCGCCTCGCGCACGGCCTGGGCAATGGCGCGGCTCTGGCCCTCGGGCAGCTCGGTTTCGGGTTCTTGCACGGTCTCTCGGCTCGTCGCTCGTCTCCGCAGAGATCCGCACGAAACCGCACAGGCTGGCAAGACATGGCCCAGTAAGAGGAGTGGTTCATTCCGTGTCGTCCACCGCCTCTGCCTCCACGACCAGGCGCAGCGGCCCCTGCACCAAGCCATCCAGAGGCCAGCAGGTCACGAGGGCGATGTTTCGTCCCGGGGCGGCCGGATCGATCCCCGATGCGTCCCAGGACACGACCCGGCTGCCGCTGATCCGGAAACGGACGGTGCGTCCGTCCCGCCGGGTCACCGAGACGACATCGCCCGGCTTCACCGCTGCGAGCACCGCGAATTGCGTATCGCGATGAGCCGCGAAGATGGCGGTGCCCGGTTCGCCCGCCTCCGGCGTCCCGTCGAGATGGCCGGGGCCGAAGGCCAGGGCCTGTCCGCTGCCGCCGCGCAGGGCGACGAAGCTCTGTCCCGCCACCGTGAGTCGTGCCACCGGCTCGGTATCGGCCGATGGCCAGGGCCGCACCGGGCGGCCCTCGACGAGGCTTCGGGCGAAGGCACGCTCGAGGAGCACCTGCGCGAGCGCGGCCTTGGCGGGAATCCAGGCGGCTCCGACCAGGACGCCGAGGCCCGCGAGGATGAGGAGGGTGGCGAGCACCCTCCCCCCGGTCATGCGGCTCATCACGCGCTCCGCACCCGGCGAAGGGTGAGCAATCCGCCGAGCAGCAGGACGAGACCCAAGAGGATCTGCGCCCGGGTGCCCGCCCCGGTCTGGGGCAGCGGGACCGCCTGGGCCGGGGCCGGAACCGTGGCCTGGGCCGGGATGAGAGCGGCGCGGCGCTCCCGCGGCGGCTGCGCGGCGCGCTCACCGAAGACTTTCGCGAAGTCCCAGCCCGCCGGCAGGTTCAGGGGCAGTTCGGTCGCCACGAGGGGAGCACCGGTCGGCCGGCGCGGGGTCGCGTCGACCGCGACGAGGCTCGTCAGACGGGTCATCAGCTTGTGCGCCAGGGCGAGCTGCAGGATCGTGGCATCGGCCTGGTTCGGCATCACGCGCCCGGTGACGCGGGCGGTTTCGGCCTCGGCGATCTTGGAGCGTGCCCAGACCTTCGAGATGCCCGTCCCCTCGGCCGCGTCGGCCAGGGACACGCTGGTCCGCCACGGCGCTTCGCCGATGCGGCCCGTCAGAGTCAGCGTGCCCGTCGGGTCGGCGATCTCGGCGGCGAGGACCACCGGCTCGCCACGGTAGAGGTCGGGCAGCGGATTCGGGGTGATGTCACCGCCATTCGACAGCGTCGCGGCAAGGTCGGTGACGGCGGGGTTCTCCAGCTTGGCATAGAGGCTGCGGGTGCGCTCGGCGACCTGATCGACGGTGTGGATCGCGGTGTAGCTGCCCCGGCCGATCTCGGCGGCGTGACGCATCAGGTGCCCGTTCGGAGCCGAGCCGATACCGACCATGAACAGCCGACTCCGGCCGAGCCCGTCATGGATCGCGGCGAAGATCCGGTTCTCGTCGCCGATGGCGCCATCCGTGAGGAAGACGATCTGGCGGACGCGGCTCCGATCCTCCGGATGGTTGTCGGCGAGGGCCGCACGGAGCGGGGCGAGCATCTCGGTGCCGCCGCTCGCTTCCAGTCCGGCGACGAAGCTCTCGGCCGCCCGCAGATTCTCGGGATTCGCCGGGACCGGCTCCGGAAACAGCCGGCTCATGGTGTCGTCGAAGCGGATGACGGTGAATCGGTCCTGGGGCGTGAGCCGAGCGAGGCCGGCGAGCAGCCCGGCCTTCGCCTGCCGCATCGATGCGCCGGACATCGAGCCCGAATTGTCGATGACGAAGACCACGTCACGGGGCTGGCGCTGCGCCGCGTTCGCGTCCGGTGGGGTGACGGTGGCCAGGAGGTAGGTGCGCCCGGCCACCGTTTCCCGGAACAATCCGAGGCGCGGCTCCATGCTCGGCACGGGTTCCCAGGTGAGTTCGAAATCGCGGTCGGCGGGGACGACGCCGTCGGCCAGGGTCACGCGCCGGGAATCCGGGCCGGTCTCGTCGACATGGAGCGGGTGGGTGGCGCTTCTCAGCGTGCCGAGCGGAAAGCCGGCCTGGAGCCGCACCGTGATACCGACGGGATTGACCGGGGCGGCCAGGGAGGGGTCGAGAACGGGCGCGGTGATCCGATCGCGATCGGGCACCGGGTCGGAACCGGTCTCATCGCGCGCCGAGACGAGATCCACTGCGGGCGGGGCCGGGTTGTAGCGAGGAGCCACCACCAGGGGCAGGCGCAGGGAGCGGGTGCCCCCGGATATGGCCACCGTCTGCTGGTACTCGATCTGCACCAGCACGGTCTCGCCCGGTCCGATATTGGCGACGGAGTTGGTGAAGACGTTCGGCCGCTCCTGCTCGGTCAGGGCCGCGCTCTGTCCGGCCGCCTTGGCCGCCTCATAGATGCGCTTGGCCGCCGCGCGTTCGCGGATCTCGGCGACGATCACCTTGTCGCCGATCACGAGCTTCATCGTATCGACCGCCGAATCTTCCGGCAGCGGGTAGAGGTAGGTGCCTTCCACCCAGGACCCGGTGGTGTTGCGGAAGGCCTGTGTCACCACCGTGCGGGCGGTCGGGCCGCTGACGGTGACGCTGAAATCGGTGCTGAGACGCGGCGCCTCGACCGGCGAGGCGGCATCCGGCCCACGCAGAACCAGGCTGCCGCTCGACGGTGCCGGCAGGGCACTGGCCGAGCAGATCGAGATGAGCAGCGCGAGAAGCGCCAGAAAGAGCGGCGAGACGGGCCGGGCTATTCCGGCGCCTTCCGGCAGGCGGAACCGCGTGGTGACGAGTGAGGGCAGCATGGGTCTGATCTCCGGGCTCCCGGCTCGATGGCCGGCTCGTTTCGAAGAATCACCTGCGCATCGAAGCTTCGCCATGGGACGCTTCGGCCAGTCTCGGGCCGCACCCGGACGATTGAGCCCGGCGCAGGCGGATCTGTCCGGTTTGTGTCCGGTCCCGTGCGGACAACGCGGTTCCGTTCCGCCTTCGGGAAGAGCCGAACCTCGCTGCAGTCGGCCGTGTTGCGGAAGGCTGGTCATCCGCGATTGCCGGGGGGGCGAGTTGCGACAGCCAACTCCAAACCCGTGAGATCCCCGCCGGCCTTCGAGTTCTGACTTGGGGCCGGTGAGCATGCCGCGCGGCGGGACGCGACCGCTCCGTTTCGGCAGGCCGGCCTCGCGATAGTAGAGTTCACCGTTGTCCAGCGATAGAGAGCGTCTCCCCGACCGACATTGTGGCTCTGACCCGTTTTATGCCGCCTCCATTCCCGTCTTTAAGAAGACCTGGCGTCTCCCGCAGGCCCATACTCCTGCGCTCGGACCAGGCAACATCTTCGATAAGAGCCCCGCTCCAACCTGTTTTGTAAAACAGGAGCGGATCGAAACTTTCGAATGCGCTCGCAGCACATCACAAATTAATCAAATTCGTCAAATAATGAGTCCTGCTGTTTATTGCAGTATAATTTGAAATTATGCAAAATAATCGAACTAAAAATTATTAACCAGTCATTTGTTCGAACAATAGGCCGTGTGGACATCATTTAACCGCGAATGTGTCTTTTATAGACTTTTGTGTTTAGCCTTTTTATCCATAAATCGGGCGGCAGGAACGCTTGAGACAGTGGAAAGGCTAGAACAGCCAGGGTCTGAAGAAGATCGGATCCGCACATGAAACAGACAATCCAAGATATTGGCCGGCGCTTCGAAGCAGTCTTTCCGCAACGCTGCCAGCCGCGGCGGCCACTGACGCGGGCCATCGGCAGAAACCTGCTCAAATGCTCAAAGTATAACATTCAAAAATAAAGCATAAACGCCGCCTGTCCCGCTCTTCGTCTATGTAGTTTTCTCGTTGTTTGGAGACCAGCCTGTGTCGTTGAAGTCCTTGCTGCGATGCGCAGTCTTTACACTTGCGTCGGTATGCACCGCGCTTCCAACGGTCGTCCAGGCTGAGGACGGTCCTTTCGCGGTCACTACGGGGTCGTACCGTTTCGCCGGTCGGGACGAGCCGCTCGTCGCCACCGACCGCAAGGTCGATCTCTGGGCCGAGGTCTACAGGCCCACGAAATTGTCCGGTGGACCGCTCCCGGTCGCGGTATTCCTCCACGGCAACCACGGCACTTGCGGCAAATTCGACAAGGAACTCCAGGTCCGTGTCGATTCCGGGGCTACCTATACGGATACGGGCAAGTGCGGGGCGGGCGAGGTCGTGGTGCCGAACCATCTTGGCTACGAGTACCTGGCCAAGCAACTCGCCTCGTGGGGGTACATCGTCGTCTCCATCAACGCGAACCGCGGCATCACTGCTGGTATTGGTGACGAGGGGGATTGGGGACTCAACTTGATGCGCGGCCGGCTCATCTTGCGTCATCTGGCGCTCTTGTCCGACTGGAACAGTGGGGTCGGCAAGATCCCGGTGCCGGAGACGCTCAAGTTCAAGCCGCTCGGAACGATGGATCTGTCGCAGGTCGGCCTGATGGGGCACAGCCGCGGTGGCGAGGGGGCCCGCGCGGCGATCCAGCAGTTTCGCGACGCGGCCAGTCCCTACCCGGCTCTGATCCGTGGCCTATCGATCAAGTCGGTCTTCGAGATCGGCCCTGTCGATGGTCAGACTGACCGTGTCCTCGACGCAGACGGGGTCAACAGCATGATCCTGCTGCCCGCCTGTGACGGTGACGTTCTGAACCTCCAGGGCTTGAAGGTCTTCGACCGCACCTTCCTGAGCAGGAAGCCGGACGCGTCGAAGACGTTCCACGGCACCGTCTATGTTTGGGGCGCCAACCATAACGCCTACAACACCGAATGGCAGACGTCGGATTCACCGGGCTGTTCCGGCACCGACGCCCTCTTTCAGCCGGCCGGTCGCTCCAAGCCGCAGCAACTGACGGCTGTTCAGACCTTGATCCCCTTCTTCCGCGCCACGGTCGGCGCCAAGGCGGACCCGTCGCTGGCAGGGCAGTTCGACCCGGCCAACTCACTGCCGTCGCCCCTCCTCGACATTACCAATGTCGATCGAGGTTACCTGCCGGCACCGGTGGGCGACGCTGTGCAGAAACTCGAGACGTTCTCACAGCAGACCGGCAAGAGCGACACCGGCATCCCCACCACGTCCAGAGGTGTTGAGGTGGTGCACCAGCGTCCTGGCAGTACCGAGTGGTGGTTCGAGCACGAGCCGGAAGCCCGGGTCGCGACCGTGTCGTGGACCGCAAATTCCAATCTGAGTAAGATGTTTCAGGTGAATTTCAGCCCAGCCAAGGACATGTCGGCGTTCAAGACCCTCTCGTTCCGCACCACGTTGCGCTGCTTCGGCGAGATCTGCGACTTCCCCGCTTCGGCCGACGGAGAGTTTGCTTACGGCGTGCGGCTTCTCGACGGCAACGGCCAGGCCTCGAGGACATATCTCACCAGCCGGGACGTGCGCATCAGCCGGCCGGTCGGAATGTCGGATACTCTTCACCCGATTCTGTACACCGTCCAGGTTCCGCTGTCGGCTCTGAGTGGGGTAGACCTGAGTCAGATCACGGCGCTACGCTTTACCTTCCATGACCAAAAGATCGGTACCGTGGATATTGGCGACGTGATGCTGTTGAAATCCGATCCGGCGCCTGCACAGGCCATTGCCCAGAGCTCGGCAAAGAGCCCTACGGCTTGGATGGCCGCCGCCAAAGTTCAGGCGATCTCCATGCCTCCGCACGATCCCGCGGCCGACGCCAACACCATGACGATCGTGCGCAAGCCCTCTTCCGCTCGGGCGACCTCCGCAGGGGCATCGCGCAGTGCACCGATGGTCGACATCGTGGTCACTTCGAAGCGGCCATTTCCTTTTACCAACGCCTTTCCCCGGTTCAAAGTGGGTAACAAGACCATCCCCGGCGGCACGATCGGGCCTGACGGCAAGACGATGACGATCAGCATCCCCGAGGCGACATTCAACGAGCTTCCGACCGGTGCTGACGTCTCGCTCTCTCTCCTGGCAAGTGCTCCCCCTTGGAAGTTCGGGCCGCTTAAAAAGTAGGTCGTCAGATATTTCTTAACTGAGGACAAAATCGAGGGTATTCACAATGTGGTATTGTGAATGCCCTCGATTTAATGCTGTGCAGACTTGAGAAAAATTCTAGGTTATCAAAATTATATACCCGCAAGACTGAATGGTGGCCTGCAGGTTTGCTTGCCTTGTTGCGAGAACCTTGCCGGTTTTGAGTCGCACCAACCCGGCCACCGACGCGGTGGTCCGCCTCGCCGATATGGGCGTCGAGCCCTACCTCATCGCCGCGAGCCTGCGCGGCGTCCTCGTCCGGTGCCTGTGCGAGCGGTGCCGCCGGCCGGCTCCCGAGCGCACCGCCGAGGTGCGCGACCTGTGCCGCGCCCGCGGGCTGACCGCGCCGGAAGGGACCGACTATCACCGCGCGGTGGGGTGCCCCACCTGCGGCGGCAGCGGCTTCCACGGCCGCGCGCGCCGACCTCCTCGCCGAGTCCTGGTCCGCAGTTGAGCGTTACTTTCCGCCCGAGGCGGTACTGCGGCGCAGCCTCGAGCTTCCGGCCACGGCGCGCCTCTATCTCGGCCCGATCCTGGCGCACCGCCTGGAACGCCTGACGCCGTGACGCCCCGACCGGATCCTGTACGGTTACCGCGTGGTCCACGAGGAGGCCGAGACGATCGGCGTCGAGTTCGCGGCCGTCCCGAACCACATCGCCGCCGGCCGTCGATCCGCCATCGAGGCCCTCGGCCTCGGCCTGACCGCGCTGGTGCCATCCGAGCGTGCCTGCCGCCAGCAGGGTCGTCGGCACAAGCCCCTGCTCGACGTCGGTCGCCAACTCGCCCTGCAGGCGCGCCGCTGGGTGCCGGGGCGCGACCTCGTGCCGGTGGGCGACGGCGGCTTCTCGGCCCTCAGGTTCCTCGACGCGATGCGCCGCAGCCACGTCACCGTCATCACCCGCCTGCGGCTCGACGCGGCCCTCTACGATCCTGCCCCGCCGCGGCCGCCCGGCACAATCGGATGGCCACGCACGAATGGCGTGCGCCGGCCCACGCTCGCCCAGACCCTAAAGCTGCTTAGTGGATAATACTATGCTCTGCAGGGGGGCGCGCTTACGTCTTTCGAATATTTTCCGCCAGATCAGCGCTGCCTGGCAGGATATGCGCTTGATGGATTTGCCAAAAACCAACGTCCAGAAAGACAATATCGGCGACGTAGCCGATATTGTGTCGGTCTTGCCGCCGATGGATGCTGCGGCATGAGTAATCTTTTTCGCCGAAGCGACGATTTTTCATAGCCAAGTTGAATATCTGCCGTTCTATTATGGCTAAATTTACGGGAAAATCTTTGCAATCCGCAGCTGGAGGAATGTCGACTGTTTCGTTCCATTTTCGACAATGAAGTCCTGGCCAATCATCGCTTGGATTTGAAGGGTCGGCTCGGGAAAATAGGCGACCGCGAGACGGCCATATTGGGTCGCCTGTGAATTTCGCAGTGACGTTTGCTCGAAGGATTGGTTGCCACCGATCTTACCGCCGAGGCCGCCGCCGACTTCCAAGGCAGGATTGATCTTGTATCGCAGATAGGCCTGCAATTCGAATTGAGGGTCCTGCGAGAGCCGACCGATGCCGCCGAGGTTGTAGCGTGTGTTGTCCGAGTAAAAGGCGACATCGCCGATCAGGTCGAGCGACCAAACCGGATTGAAGTGCTTGACGTAGGCCGCTTGAATGACCCCCTGCCAGCGATTGGTTCCAAAATTCAGCGCCTTGTTCTCGTCATACGTCCCCGTCGGGGCGATGAGATAAGGTGTGATGGCGAAGACATCGTTGAATTCGGTATTGAGTTTGAACTTGAAGGCGGTGGCCATGATGAGATCGCCCACGCCGCCCGGCGATCCAAGGGGTGACAGCACGCCGCCGGTCGAGATCGCCCCAACCGGGAGGAGGAATTGCGGGTCGACCGTCACGCCCGGGGCGATTTCATAAACATGCAACAGACGGATGATGCCAACATTCGTCTCGAGCTTCGCATCTGATGTCGTTTTGGCACCACGCGCGTAGGCTTCGTCTCCACGGCCATGCTGATAATACAGCAATCCGATTGTCGCCCCGGAGGGGAACTTTTCGTAATCACCGGGATTCGCTTCGAGCGCCTCGGCGCTAAAGCTCATGCATGTGGATAGAGCAGCCGAAATCAGGCTCAGGCCAAATCTTGATTTCATGAGAGACCCCTCGACCCCAGATCAAATGTCGGGGTTTTCTTCAGGGTCAGCATCCGGATTTTCTGCCTGCGGTCTTTATCCGCAACCATCTTTCGTTGTTCGATTCCTGCTGAAGCCGGCCGCGCGAGGGGGAACAGGCGTTCGCAACGATTTGATCGTCTCGATCCATCCGAAGGGATGGCCGGCCGACGGGAACTCGTCCACGCTCCGTGTCATGGCCGGGGCAGTAAGAAGAGCGCTCAATCGATCCTCTGATCTGCAGTCGTCTTGCGGACCACATCCATTTCCAGAGGCTGGAGACGTCTCTTCGGAGCAAACCACAGCGACTATTTCTGCGCGGAGGCCCGCATCTGGGCTGGGGTCACGCCCATCACCTTACGAAAGGCGCGCGTGAAATTCGCTTGTGACGAGAAGCCGATCGCCGCTGCGATCTCGGAGATCGGTGTATCCTCGGTCATGAGCCGATGCTTGGCGCGTTCGAGCCTGCGGCCACTCACATACTCGTATGGGGTCCGTCCCGTCGCCGCGCGGAAACTGCGGGTGAAATGCGCCACGCTCATGCAGGCGGCCGATGCCAGATCGGCGACCGCAAAGTCCTCGAAGAGGTGAGCGGTGATGTAATTCTCGACCCGTTCCAGGCGTCGTCGATCGAGGGGCTTGTCGCCGCTCTCCGGGATGCGGATGGTCGCGGCCGAATAGCGATGCACGAGATGGGCCGCCAGCGCGATTCCCAGTGTTTCGATGAGAAGACGCCCGGCTGCGGTTTCGTGCTCCATTTCATCGAGGACGCGAGAGGCAACGTATTCGATGAAAGGATCCTGCGGGATCACATCGTAGCGCAATTCACACCGGGCTGGGTCTATGTCGAGATCCCGCAGCATCGTCTGCTCGAATGGGTGAGCCGGCATGAACATATGCAGGCAATCGACCATCGGATCGGCAATATTGATATAGTTTTCCTCGATCCCGGCCGGGCAGAGCCAAATCGTGCCGCGATGGCCGTGAGTCTTTTGACGCCGTCCGTCCCCGACGCGTTCGACGAAGGTGCGACCGCCCAACTGGACGGCAATTTCGGTATCGCGTGGGGTGAGGGACGGGAGCTCGCCGGGCATATGGCTCCAGCGTTCGGCGTGCAGAGTCGACCAGCGCAAATCGTTGGAGGTGTCGAGCAACCGGCCTGTCACGTACTTGTCGACCGAATGGCCCAGCATGGCTCCCTCTCTCGCGTCAGCACTTGGAATTGCTCCAACCGGTGCACAAACCGCGCCATTGAGCCTGAGGTCTGGAAAGACCACCCGTTCCGCCGGGCTTGAGGACCGCAGTCGGGGAATACGAAGGCGCAGGTCCTGATAATGCCCGCGGCCTCGTTTATTGGCACGCTCTCCTCCTGTTCCAGAGTTACTCAACCGGAAAGTGGATATGGCTCGCGAAGTCGTCATCGGCGCATGCCCGCACGATTGCCCCGATACCTGCTCGATCCTCACGACGGTGGAGGAGGGCAAGGCGATCGCTGTCCGGGGCAACCCGGATCATCCCTTCACCAAGGGGCGCCTCTGCGTGAAGGTCAACGATTACCAGAACCGGGTTTATAGCGACCAGCGCGTGCTCTATCCGCTGAAGCGCGTCGGTCCAAAGGGAAGCGGCCAGTTCGCGCGCATCACCTGGGACGAGGCTCTGGACGAGATCGCGGGCCGTTGGAAGGCCATCATCGCCGAGAGCGGCGCCAAGGCGATCCTACCCTACAGCTATCTCGGCACCCAGGGCATCATCAACGGCCTCAACGTCGGCGATCCCCTCTTCAACAAGCTCGGCGCCACCGTTTGCGAGCGTACCTTCTGCGATTCGGGGGCCTGTACCGCCTACATGATGACGATCGGGCATACGCCGGGGGTGGACCCCGAGAGTTTCGTCCACTCCAAATACATCATCCTGTGGGCCTGCAACACGCTCAGCACCAACTCGCACCATTGGCCGTTCATCGAGCAGGCCAAGCGCAACGGCGCCAAGCTCGTCGTCATCGATCCCGTCCGCACCCGCACGGCGCGACTTGCCGATTGGCACATCCCGATCCAGCCAGGCACCGATGGCGCCCTGGCGATGGCGATGATGCACATCATCATCAAGGAAGGGCTCACGGACCGCGATTACATCGACAAACACACGATCGGGTTCGACGAGCTCGCCGTGCGGTGTGAAGCCTACACGCCGGAATTCGCCTCGGCCGAGACCGGTATCCCGGTCGAGGACATCCTGAAACTCACCCGCGAATACGCCACGACGCCGGCGGCCGTGGTGCGGATCGGCGTGGCGGTCGAGCGCCATGCGGGCGGCGGCCAGACCGTCCGGGCGATCGCCTGCCTTCCGGCGCTGATCGGCGCCTGGAAGCATGTCGGCGGTGGATTGCTCCAATTGCCGATCTGGGCCTTCCCCGTGAATTGGGCCGGCCTGATGCGGCCGGATCTCCAGCCGGAATCGATGCGGGTCATCAATTCCTGGCGCCTCGGCCCGGCTCTCACCGGCGAGATGCCCCTCGATCCGCCGATCCGCGCGCTGTTCGTCTACAACGCAAACCCGATGGCGATGGTCTCGCAGCAGCAGACGATCGAGCGCGGTCTCGCACGCGAGGACCTGTTCACGGTGGTCAGCGAGCATTTCCTCACCGACACCGCGCGCTACGCCGATATCGTGCTGCCTGCCACGACCCAGCTCGAGCAGAAGGACATCATGTTCTCCTGGGGGCACCTGTATCTGTCCTACAACAACCAAGCCATCGCCCCACTCGGCGAAGCTGTGCCCAACACCGAGCTGTTCCGCCGACTCGCCAAGGCGCTCGGGATCGACGATCCGTTCTTCTTCCGGTCGGACGACGAGATGATCGAAGCCTCGATGGATTGGTCGAGCCCGGTCCTCGCCGGGATCACGCTCGATGAGCTGAAACAGAAGGGCTACATGCGTCTGACGATGGACGCGGCCGATTCCTGGGCGCCCCATCGCGATGGCAACTTCCCGACCGCCTCCGGCAAGTGCGAGTTCAAGTCGAGTCTGGCCGAAGGCGGAAACTTCGTAGTGCCGTTGTTCCGCCAGGGCTATGGCGGCGATCAGGCGGGTGAGTCGGTCGATCCGCTGCCGCACTATCTGCCACCGAACGAGAGCCGCCGCACCGCGCCGGCGCTGGCCGAGCGCTTCCCCCTCAGCCTGATCTCGCCGAAAAGCCACGCGTTCATGAACTCGAACTACGGTAACCTTCCGGCTCAGGTGGCGCAGGCGGGCGAGCAGCAGGCGGTGCTCCTGCACCCGGAGGATGCCGCGCCCCGTGGCATCGGCGCGGGAACGCCGATCCGCGTGTTCAACGAACGGGGCGCCTTCGAGGCCTTCGCCACCCTGTCGGCCGACGTGATGCGCGGGGTGGTCGTTGCCCCGGCGGGCTTCTGGCAGCGCTCCAACCAGCGCGGGCCGACCGTCCACGCCCTGACGCCCCCGGCCTTCGCCGATCTCGGCCGTGCCCCGACCTTCTCGGACATGCTCGTGGACGTAGCCGCCGCCTGACGGCCCTCTCAGCCTCCCGTCAATGCCAGAGTGAGTAAGACGTCCATGGCTTATGTCGTCACCGATGCGTGTCGAGGGTGTCGTTACACCGAATGCGTCACCGTCTGCCCCGTCGAATGCTTCCATCTCGACGAGCAGATGACCTACATCGACCCTGAGAACTGCATCGATTGCGGCGGGTGCGCGCCGATCTGCCCGGTCGGCGCGATTCACCCGTCCTGGCAGATGCCGGCGGGCAAATCCGATTGGGTCGAGATCAATCGCCTGCGGGCGGCCGAGACCCCGGTGATCGCCGCCAAGATTCCGCCGTTGCCCGGCGCCGACGAGCAGGCAAGGCGGCTGGCCTCATGAGTGCGCTCGCCCGCATCGCAGTGGTCGGAAGCGGTCCTGCCGGCTTCTACGCGACCGAAGCGCTCCTGCGCTCCGGCGTGCCGGTGGCAGTGGACATGTTCGAGCGCCTGCCCGCTCCGTTCGGGCTGGTCAGGTTCGGCGTCGCGCCGGACCACCCGAAGTTGAAGCAGGTGACCACGGTGTTCGACCGGATCGCCGGCCTCCCCGGCTTCCGCTTCATCGGCGGGGTCGAGGTCGGGGCCGATGTCGGCGTGGCCGAACTCAGCGCCTGCTATCATGCCGTCATCCTGGCGAACGGCGCCTCCCTGGACCGGCGAATGGGCATTCCCGGCGAGGATCTGGCCGGCAGCCATCAGGCGGGCGCGTTCATCGGCTGGTACAACGGTCATCCCGACGCGGCCCACTTGAGCTTCGATCTCTCGGCGGAGCGGGCGGTGGTGATCGGACACGGCAACGTGGCGCTCGACGTGGCCCGCATCCTCCTCAAGACCGCTGACGAGTTGCGCCATACCGATATCGCGGCCCATGCGCTGAACGCCTTGGCGGAGAGCCGGATCCGGGAGGTTCAGATCGTCGGGCGCGGCGGCGTCGAGCGCGCACGCTTCTCCCCCAAGGAACTCGGTGAGTTCGGCGATCTGCTCGATTGCGAAACGGGGCTCGACCCCGATGATCTGCCCGAGGGCATTCCGGAGCCGTCGATCGACGCCGGCGTGGAGGCACGCGCCGTCGCTCCGATCCTGCGTGGTTTCGCCGACGCACAGGGCGGTACGGGCAAGCGGCGGCGTTGTCTGATCCGTTTCGGGCTGGAGCCCGTCCGCCTGGCAGGCAAGGACCACGTGCAAAGCCTGCAGCTGCGCCGGCCCGGCTCGGACAGAACGATCGACCTCGATTGCGGCCTCGTCATCTCCAGCATCGGGCGCCGGACCGCGCCGGTGCCGGGCGTCCCCTACGATGCGCGGGCGGGCATTCACGCCAATCTCGGTGGGCGGATTCAGGCGGAGGGCGTGCCGGTGCCCGGCCTCTACACCTGCGGCTGGAGCAAGCGCGGCCCCCACGGCACGATCGGGACGAATCGCGCCTGTGGCGTGGAGACGGCCACGGCCTTGCTCGCCGACCTCGCGTCTCTGCCGGCTCCGATCGGGAGCGCGGATGCCCTGGTGGCCAGCCTCGCGAAGCGGACCGGGCACACCCTCGATTATGCCGCCTGGCGCCGGATCGAAGCCGCCGAAGCCGCCCGTGGCCGAGCGGCCGGAAAACCCCGCGAGAAGTTCGTGACGCGCGCAGAGATGCTCGCGGTCGCGGGCGTGGCTGCTTGAGATGGCAGCACAGAGTGCGGCCTCGACCTGCGGGCTCATCGACAGCTTCGGACGACGCGTGACTTATCTGCGTCTCTCGGTCACCGACCGGTGCGACCTGCGCTGCGTCTACTGCATGTCGGAGGACATGACCTTTCGCTCTCGACGGGACATCCTCAGCCTGGACGAATTGGCTCGGTTGGCGCGTTTGTTCATTGCCCGCGGCATCGACAAGCTGCGCATCACCGGGGGGGAGCCGCTGGTGCGGCCCGGCATCCTCGGCCTGTTCGAGGAACTCTCGCAGCCGCTCCGGGACGGCTCGCTGCGCGAACTGACCCTCACGACGAACGGAACGCAACTCGCCCGCTTCGCCGATGATCTGGCCCGGACGGGGGTGCGCCGGATCAACGTCTCGCTCGACACCCTCGACCCGGAGCGCTTCCGGATGCTGACCCGTGGCGGTTCCCTCGCCAAGGTGCTGGAGGGGATCGCCGCGGCCCGCGCGGCGGGGCTCGCGGTCAAGCTCAACGCGGTCGCATTGAAGGACGGGACGGAGGGCGAGATCGACGAGCTCGTCGCCTTCGCCCACGACCGAAGCATGACCCTGAGCCTCATCGAGACCATGCCGCTCGGTGATGTCGGCATCGATCGCCTCGATCAGTACCTCCCCCTGGACGCCTTGCGCCGGCGGATCGAGGAGCGCTGGACGCTCATCGACGTCCCGATGCGAAGCGGCGGCCCGGCCCGCTACGCGCGTGTCGCGGAGACGGGCGGCCTGATCGGTTTCATCACCCCGCACACGCACAACTTTTGTGCGGATTGTAACAGGGTACGGATCACGGCGTCGGGCACGTTGCACACGTGCCTGGGCCAGGACGACGCGACGGACCTGCGGACACTCCTGCGAACCGGCGGCACGGACGACGATCTCGTGAGAATCATCGACGTGGCCCTCGGCCGTAAGCCCAAAGGCCACGATTTCGTTTTGAGCCGTGGCGCAGCCACTCAACTCGCGAGAAAGATGTCTGAGACCGGCGGGTGATCCTAGATATGTCTATACTATTGATAGGCATGTTGTGGAGATTTTAGCTTTGGACTATATTTCGCTAATTTAGTATCTAAGGATTTTACGGCAGATTAACGTTGCGAAAAATCGAAGCGCGTCGGCGGCAAATCACCCTCAGCGGACCTGCGGCGAACCAAGCATACGGCCATGATCAACGGCTAGCCGTTCTTCATGTCGGGCGTCTGCGCCGTCGTGAACCCGACGACCATCTTCACGCCGGTCTTGCCGTCGTCGACGAGCCGGAGGTCGTTGTTGCAGGAGGCGGCTTGTCCGTTGATCTTCAGTTCGAGGCAATGCCCCGCGTTCACGTCGTCGACGGGTGGGTTGGCTAGCGCTGCCTCGGCTGACCGCATGGCAAGGGCGAGCGCGATCATCGTCCGCTTCATGGGAGATCAGATTCCTGATGGGGTGGGAGGCGTGCTGCCGGGCTACTTGGCCGGATGGTGTCGATGGGGGTTGACCCCATCGCTACTCGTTCAGCGCCGCTTGAGGGTGCCGCCGAAGTCACAGGACGGTCCGTGGAAGTGGTCGCAGTTTTCCGAAGTCACCTGCACGCGGCTGCGATCGCCGTTGTAGCGAACCGTGATCTCGCAGACCTCGTTGGGCTCGCCCGCCTTCACCCTGAGACGAAGAGTGCTCGCGTCCAGCTTCCTATCGGTACCGCGAATTTTGCCAATGCATTGGTTCGGGATCGCAGTATCCACGATCACCAGATACGCGCTGTTCTCGTCATCTCTATCGAGGGCGAGCACTTGGAGTTCGAGGCGGCCGTCGCCACGTCCCTGGAAGCGACCTTCGAGTCTCAGAACTGCGGAAGCGCTTGACGTGAGTAGAGCCCCGATGGCTGCCAAACCGATATCCGCAAACGGCGGCGAGCGGGCTTAACCCAGCGGGAAGTCGCCGCGCGGGCGAATGTCGAAGGCATTGCGAGTGTCCTCTGCGCTCGGGAAAGCCGACAGAGGGGATTCACGTTGGCCCGCCTGAAATTTAAAGCGCCGCGTTGATTCTTGGTGTGGCGGACCGCCGCATGCTGTCGATGGCGCTGTAGACTGAGCCCTTAGGTGCATGGCCCGGTACGCCAATGAAGGGAGCTCGTGAGCTTCGGGTTTGCGCCATAAGTGGAAGTTGGCCGCCTGCCCGGAAGCAGACGTTCCCCCAATGCATACAGGTCGGCCAGGAAGATATCGGTCTCGATCTCGGTCATGCTGGGTCCAGGCGGTTGATCGCGTTCGAAAGTCGCCTCCCCACCATCGCTTAGAGATCGAGGATCACGCTCCCTTCCGCGCGCGAGACGCACGGGGTCATTCGGTTCTTGCGTTTCCCGACCGAGAGCACGGTATCGCGATGGATCACCGTGCCATCGCGGTAGCCGCACTCGCAGGCGCCGCAGACTCCGAGTTCGCACGAGGCGGGCTGAGAGACGCCGTGCTCCCGCAGGATGTCGAGGAGCGAACGGTCTGCAGGCACGTGAAGCAGGGTGCCTGTGGATGCGATGCGCGCCTCGAACGGCTCGGGCTTGAAGGTTTCGTCCGAGAGGGGGGCGAAGTGCTCCACATGGACCTGCTCCGGCGGCCAGCCCTGAGCGTCGAGGGCATACTGGACGGCGTCGGTGAGACGCCGCGGGCCACAGGCATAGACGTGCGTGTCCACCGTGAAGTCGCAGAGATGCGTCGGATCGAGGCGTCGACCTTCATCGGCGAACCAGCCCTGCAGTCGGTCACCGCAGATCGCGCGGACGTCCGCGAGGAGAGGCGCATGGGTGGCGGAGCGCGCACAGACATGAAGCGCGAAGTCCGCTCCTTCCGCCGCAAGCGTGCGTGCCATGGCGAGGAGCGGCGTCACGCCGATCCCACCCGCCACGAGAATATGGCGCCGTCCGTCGTGTGCGAGGGGGAAGTTGTTACGGGGTGCTGAGACGTCGACGACCGCGCCGACGGTGACGTTGCCGTGCACCCAAGTCGAACCCCCGCGTCCCGCCTCCTCGCGCTTGATCGCGATCTCGTATCGCGTGCGATCCGCAGGGTCGCCGCAGAGCGAGTACTGGCGCACGCGTCCATCCGGCAGCCGAAGATCAAGGTGGGCACCGGCTGTCCAGGACGGGAGCTCCGGCCGTCGCGGATGAACCAGGGTGAGATGCAGCACGTCGGGCGTCGTCGCCATAGCCGCTGCGACCTGCATCTTCATGACGAGGCGTGCGCTCACGACCTAGTCCGCCATCTCGATGGTGTCGCCGACCCGGATGATCCCCCCGCGCTCGATCCCGCAATTGAGGCCCGAGCGGTTGTAGAGAGGCAGGTAGACCGGCTGGCCCAGGAGTTCCTCGAGGTACTTGCACGGAAAGTTGAGCCGTCCGCCGCGCAGGATCACCTCGCCCACGCGAAAGCGACGTCCCACGAGGTGGTTCAGTGGGACGCCCCGAACCGTGAGGTTGCGGCGGTGGTCGATCGGCGCGATGTGCAGAGGACCGCTTTGTAGCGGCGGGTCGTTCCGGTTGATCGCGTCCAGCGCCTCCTGCTCGATCAGCGTCACCTCACGGGTGTCGGGCTTGGGCGAATAGGTGCCCGAACCGAGATAGTAGCGGTCGCCCTCGATGCCGCGCCCGGCGACGCACCGGGCCTCGGCGCGCTCTTCCATCTCGTAGCTCGCTGCCGAAGCGGTATGGATGTTGAGCAGGCTGCCCCGCCATCCCACGGCTCCACCCGGCACGCCGACAGCGATCGAACCGGCCGGGTGCGCGAATGCCTCGACCATGCGGGGGGCTGATGCGTCCGTCATCGCGTGGCCTCCGACTGTGTCGCGAGGGCGATGGCTTCGATCTCGACCATGGCATCGCGGGGCAACCGGGCGACCTCGATCGTCGAGCGTGCCGGGGCATCGCCGGGGAAGTGCTCCGCATAGACCGCGTTCATGGCGGCGAAGTCGTTCATGTCCTTGAGGAACACGGTCGTCTTGGCGACCGTCGCCAGGCTCGCGCCACCCGCCTCCAGAACCGCCGAGAGATTGGCCAGGGAGGCCCTGGTCTGCGCCGCGATGCCGTCGGGAAACCCGCCCGTCTCCGGGTTGATCGGGAGTTGCCCGGAGGCGAAGACGAGATCGCCGACGCGTGTGGCCTGGGCATAGGGACCGGCGGCCGGAGCAGCCTTGTCCGTCTTGATGATCGTCCTGTTCATCCGTCCTCCTCGAAGCCGGCGCGGCTCCACAACATGTCTACGATACTAGATAATTATCCACTGTGAAGGAGCCGCGAGCGGCGTTTCGCAGTTCGCGACTCCGAACATCGCAAAGAGGCGGTCGCTCAGTCGATCTGCCGCCGCGCGGTCTCGGGTGAGAGGAACGCGGCGACCAGCGTCACGCAGGCCAGCACGATCAGGTAGACCGAGATCGGCCAGGTCGCGCCGCTGCTCCAGGTCAGCAGGGCGGCGGCGATGAGCGGGGTGAAGCCGCCGCTCAGGGCCGCTCCGACTTGGAAGCCAAGCGAGGCGCCGCTGTAGCGCAGGCGCGCATCGAACAGCTCCGACATCCAGGCCGCCCCCGTCCCGAACATGATGCCCTGGCCGAAGCTCAGCGCCACCGCGACGGTCAGCGTGATGATGGTCGGATCGCGGGTGTCGAGAAGCTGGAACAGCGGGAAAGCGAAGACGATGGAAAACAAGCAGGCGACGACGAACAGGGTGCGGCGGCCGTAGCGGTCCGAGAGCCATCCGAAGACAGGAATCGTGAAGAGTTCGATGATCGCCGCGACCAGGATGCCGTTGAGGATGATGCTGCGCGGCAGGCCGAGTTTCCCCGTCACGTAGGAGATCGAGAACACCGTGACGATGCTGACATAGGCGATCTCCGACACTTTCAGGCCGACGGCCTTAAGGAAGGTCCGAGGGTGCTCGGTGAGGATCTCGACGACCGGGATCTTGGCAACGGCGGCGCGCTCTTTCACACGCTGGAACGAGGGCGTCTCGTGCAGGCGAAGCCGGATGAAGAGTCCGACGCCGACGAGGAAGGCGCTCGCGAGGAACGGCAGGCGCCAGCCCCAGGCCAGGAACTCGGCTTCGGGCATCAGACCCGTCAGGGCGAAGGCTCCGATGGAGAGGATGACGCCCAGGGGATAGCCGAGCTGGACGATGCTCCCGAAGAAGCCGCGCCGATGGGCCGGTACGCTCTCGACCACCATCAGGACCGCGCCGCCCCATTCCCCGCCGATGCCGATGCCCTGGACCAGCCGCAGGGTGACGAGCAGGATCGGTGCCCAGACGCCGATCTGCGCATAGGTCGGCAGGCAGCCGATCAGGAAGGTGCCGAGGCCCATGATCATGATCGTGAGGGACAGCATGGCCTTACGGCCGATCTTGTCGCCGAAATGGCCGAAGACGATGCCGCCCAGGGGGCGTGCCAGAAATCCGACAGCGTAAGAGCCGAAGGCGGCGATCGTCCCGACGACGGGGTCGATGCTCGGAAAGAAGAGCTTGTTGAACACGAGGGCACTGGCCGTGCCGTAGATCAGGAAGTCGTACCATTCGACAGTCGTGCCGATCACGCTCGACCAGACGATCTGCCGTCGGTCCGCGAGGGACACCTCGTTCCGGTCGAGACCGCCTTCGGTTTCCATCACAATCGCCGTACTCGCCATGGCCTTCGACCCTCCACAGAACTGGAGAAAATTCCACTGATGTGGAGGCAATCGCCATGCCAGATGCTGCAGCGATCGTTTGGCGCGCCCCGGGCGCGCATGACGGCGCCCGGCCGTGCGGCGAAAGCCGGGACGTCGCGGGATGGGGCGCGTGCAAACGTCGGGACGATCCCCTATTCAGGGGCGAAGCTGACCCGAACGGCCCTACTGCCGGTCTACCGGGAGGATGGGAGTGGATGACGGCATGTCGGTGAGGGAGATGGTTGCCCCGGCTCAGACAGCGGCAGAAACGAGTCCCCAGATCTATGTGTCCGAGGAGATCCGTCGCCGCCGCAGGGAGCTCCACCTTTCCCTGGAGGCGCTCGCGACGCGCTCCGGCGTGAGCCGCTCAATGATCTCGAAGATCGAGAGGGCCGAGGCGGTGCCCTCAACCGCTGTGCTCTCCCGCCTGGCCGAGGCGCTCGGCGTGACCTTCTCGCGGTTGATGTCCCCAGCGACCGAACTCGAGGTCCTGCTGATCCCGGCGCGTCGCCAGCCCATCCTTCGGGACGAAGAATCGGGCTTCCTGCGTCGCTGCCTGTCGCCGGTCCTACCGGGCCGAGGCATCGATCTGGTCCTGAACACCCTGCCGCCCGGTGGCAGCACGGGCGAGTTCACGGCCCATCGCCCCGGCGTCTCGGAATACATCTACATCCTGCGCGGCCGCCTGCGCGCCGTGATCGGTGACCGGACCGTGATCGCGGAGACGGGGGACAGCCTGTATTTCGAAGCCGATGCGGGTCACGCTTTCACGAATCTCGGCACGGACCCGTGCGAGTATATCCTGGTGATCGATCCGTCCCGCGCTCGGTAGCGATCTTCCGTCGGAAGATCGGGGTTTCGCATGCGTTGCAGAGAATCGGCTTGAGTATCAACCGGAGCGCATCCTGCGATGGAAGACCGTTTTGACATCGCCGTCGTCGGCCTTGGCGCCATGGGCAGCGCGGCCCTCTATCAACTGGGGCTGCGGGGCGCGAAGGCGGTCGGCCTCGATCGCTTCGCCCCGCCGCATGCCCTGGGGTCGAGTCACGGCGAGAGCCGCATCACCCGGCAGGCCGTCGGCGAGGGCCGCGACTACGTCCCCTTCGTCCTGGCTTCGCACCGGATCTGGCGCGCTCTGGAGGCGGAGACCGGGGAGACCCTGTTGACCGCCTGCGGCGCCCTGGTGTTGGGGCCGGGCAGCGGTGACACCTCCCATCACGGCAAGCCGGATTTCGTCGGGCGTTCGATCGATGCCGCGCGGGCCTTCGCGATCCCGCACGAGGTCCTCGACGCAGGCGAGATCGCGCGCCGCTTCCCGCAATTCCTGAATCTCAACGGCGACGAGAAGGCCTATTATGAGCCTGGCGGCGGTTACGTTCGCCCCGAACGCTGCATCGCCGCGCAACTGCGCCGCGCCGGTGAGCTCGGCGCCGACATCCGCACCGGGACGACGGTGCTGTCGATCCTCCAAGAGCCGGGCGGAGTCCGGATCGAGACCGACCGTGGCGTCGTCCTGGCCGATCAGGTGGTCGTCTCGGCGGGAGCCTGGACCGCGCCCCTCCTGGGCTCGCCTTTCACGGACTTGCTCACGGTCAACCGCCAGCTCCTGCACTGGTACGCCCTCGATGACGCCTCGGCCTATGGCCCCGAGGCGCCGGTCTTCATCTGGATGCATGGATCCGGTGAAACGGACTACCTCTACGGATTCCCGCCTCTGCCGGGCGAGGCCCAGGTCAAGGTCGCCACCGAACAGTACGAGACCTCCACGAGGGCCGATGTCCTCGACCGCGCCGTGGGACCCGAGGAATCCGCCGCGATGCATCGGCACCACGTGGCGGGCCGGCTCGCCGGCGCGACGGCGCGGGTGACCAAGGCCGCCGCCTGCCTCTACACCGTGACCCCCGACCGCGGATTCATCATCGACCGCCACCCGCGGATGGACCGGGTCCTCGTCGTCTCCGCCTGCTCAGGGCACGGCTTCAAGCACTCGGCCGGGATCGGCGAGGCCGTGGCAAACGAGATGTCTCGGGCGAGCGGGCGCATCGATCTCGAACCGTATTCGCTCGCGCGGTTCGACCGATCCCCACAGTGATGGCCTGCCGATTGCTTGACCCGCTTGGACCGGACAAGGCAGTCTCTCTGGCGAGGGATCGTGGCACCCGGGTCTCGTACCCGGTCGACCCGGATGTCCCAAGAACAGGTGTCGTTTCATGCGCAAGCCGACAATAGCGTTCCTCGGCTCCAGTCTGCTTGCAGCGGCAACATTGCTTTCAGCCTCTTTGGCCACGGCCGCGGATGGAATCGAGGCGATCAAGCAGCGCGGGACGCTCATCGTCGGTGTGAAGGCGGATTACCGTCCCTTCGGCTTCCGCGATCCGAGCGGAGCGATCATCGGGCTGGAACCGGATCTCGCCGCCGACGTCGCCAAGCGCCTCGGCGTGAAGCTCGAACTCGTGCCGGTGGTCTCCTCCAACCGGATCGAGTTCCTGCAGCAGGGCAAGGTCGACCTCCTCATCGCTACGATCTCGGACAAGCCGGAGCGCCGCCGCGTCGTGCAGGCCATCGACCCGCAATATTATTCCGACTTCGTCAACGTGATGCTGCCCAAGAAGGCCAACATCACCGACTGGGCGCAGCTGAAGGGCAAGCCCCTCTGCGCCACCTCCGGCGCCTGGTACAACAAGGACGTGGCCCGTACCTACGGTGTCGAGATCGTCGCTTTCGACGGCTCGGAGAAGCCGCTCTTCGCCCTCAAGCAGGGCAACTGCCTCGGCTACGTCTACGATCAGAGCATGCTGCAGGGGAAGCTCCTCGACGCCGACTGGAAGGCGGATTACGCCCTGCCGCTGAAGGGCATCTTCGACGCCCCCTGGATGATGGCGGTGGCGCCGGGTAACAGTTCGCTGCAGACGATGATGGAGGCCACGACCAAAGACTGGATGAAATCCGGTTTCATCGTCGAGGGCGAGAAAAAGTGGGGCATCGAGCCGACGGAATACTCGAAGGCGATGCACGAGAAGTACAAGAACGCGACCAACTGAGTGTCTCTCACGAAACTCCCGCTGCGCGGTAGGGGGCAGGGTGAGAACCGGCCACGGTCGGGAGTTTCGTGAGGCATTCCGCGCCGGGCCGATCGACTCGCCGTCTTGAGGAGCACGATGGACGCCGTTCCGAACTGGTTCCGGACCCTTTACGACACGACGGGCTTCAACTTCACGGTCTTCTACGACCCCTATGATTGGGACCGCTACGTCAACGGCCTGAAGACGACCCTGCTGCTGGCGGTGACAACGATTCTGGCCAGTCTCGTCATCGGCGCCGTTGGGGCACTCCTCCAGGGTGGTCCGTCGCGGCTCCTGCGCGGAGTCGTGAACGGCTTCGTCGTGGTGTTCCGCAACACGCCGCCGTTGGTGCAGATCTTCTTTTTCTACTTCGGGCTGGGCACCCTGCTGCCGGCCGCCCAGACCGCCGACGGCCTGCGCGTGCCGATCCTCGACAACGTGCAATGGGCCATCGTCTCGCTGTCGCTGTTCGCCGGAGCCTTCAACGTCGAGATCTTCCGGTCCGGCATCGAGGCGGTGCCGCGTACCACCATCGAGGCGGCCGAGGCCCTCGGCTATACCCGCCTGAAGGCCTACCTCTACATCGTGCTGCCGCTCGCTCTCCGCGTTTGTCTGCCGGCACTCAACAACAACCTCATCAACCTCCTGAAGACCACCACCCTGGCCTACGCCATTGCGGTGCCCGAGACGCTGTACGCAGTGAAGCAGATCTGGTCGGAATCGCAGAACGTGCTGGAGATGATGATCGTACTGCTGGCGACCTACGCGGTCCTCGTCGGCGTGCTTGTCTGGATCATGCATCGCTGGGAGCGGGCCCTCCGGATCCCGGGATACAGCCGGTGAGGGCGGCACCACCGAGTGCCGGCGACCTGCCGGTCCTGCTGCCGTTCCGGGTCTCGCGCACGCGGACCCGGTTCGCCCTCCGCCCGACTCAAGCGTGGCTCCTCGGGGCGTGGCTCGCTGGCCTCGTGCTCGTGGTGCCGGCCTTCGCGCAAGGGCCGGACGCCGTGCTGTCGCCGCTCCAGGTCGTCCTGCGCTGGGCGCCGCTGCTGCTGACGGGCTTTGCCTTCAACGTCGCGATCTCGCTCGTGGCGATGCTCCTCGGCACGGGGGCGGGTCTTGGGCTGGGACTCGCCCTGGTGAGCGAGGGGCCGGTCCTGCGCCGCATCGCCTGGGGCGTGACGCAGGTCTTCCGCAACGTGCCCTGGCTGGTGCTGCTGTTCTTCGTGATGTTTCTCGTGCCGTTCCAGGTCACGGTGTTCGGCTTGCGCGTGCCGCTGCCCGACTGGGTCAAGGCGACGGTGGGGTTCGCGCTGCCGGTGATGGCCAATGTCGCCGAGATCGTGCGCGGCGCCGTGCGCTCGGTGCCGGCCACCCAGTGGGAGGCGGCCGAATCCCTGGCCTTCACCCGGCGGCAGACGCTGTTCCGGATCATCCTGCCTCAATGCCTCAAGCGCATGCTGCCGCCCTGGATGAACGTCTACGCCCTGATCGCCATGGCGACGGTGCAGGCCTCCATCGTCGGCGTCACCGAGATGCTGACATTGACGGCGCAGGTTCACGCCGCCGAAGGGGGCCGGCCGGAACTGTTCGCTCCCCTCTACGGCTTCGCCCTGCTGTGCTTCTTCCTCTACTGCTATCCGATCGACCGGCTGACCGCGCGCCTGGAGCGGCGCTTCGAGACGGCATGAGGCCAGTGTTCCCTATGGTGCGTCCCCGATGCTGAAGGTTCTGACCGCCAATGCGCCAATCATCCAGCTGCTCGACGTGCACAAGTCCTTCGGCGAAGCCGAGGTACTCAAGGGCATCAGCTTCGACGTGCGTCGGGGTGAGGTCGTCTGCATCATCGGGCCGTCCGGCTCGGGCAAGTCGACGCTGATCCGCTGCATCAACGCCCTCGTTCCAGTCACCTCCGGCACCATCCGGGTCGACGGGATCGAAGTGGCCGACCCGAAACTCGACAAGCTGGCCCTGCGGCGCAAGGTCGGCATGGTGTTCCAGCAGTATAACCTGTTTCCGCACAAGACGGCGCTGCAGAACGTCATGATGGCGCCCATCCACGTGCTGGGCCAGGACAAGCGGGAGGTCGAGGCCCGGTCACGGGCGCTCCTTGCCAAGGTGCGGCTCGCCGGCAAGGAGGCGGCCTATCCCGGCGAGATGTCGGGCGGGCAGCAGCAGCGCGTGGCCATCGCCCGCTCGCTCGCGATGCGGCCGGACGTGATGCTGTTTGACGAGGTCACAGCCGCCCTCGATCCCGAGACGGTCAAGGAGGTGCTGGTCACCATCCGCGAGTTGGCCGAGGAGGGCATGACCTGCCTCCTCGTCACCCACGAGATGAACTTCGCGCGCGAGGTCGCCGACCACGTCTACTTCACCGATCGCGGTGTCATCGTCGAGCACGGGCCGCCCGAGACTTTGTTCTCGTCCGCCGTCGATCCGCGCACGCGGCGATTCCTGTCCCAGGTTCTCTAGAAACCCATTCAAGCCTATTCAGACGAGCTTCGAGGTCGGGGCTTTGGCTGCACACCCCGGCGGGCTTAACGTTTCATTGCCGAGCGTTGCACGAAGCCGGCGCGGCGCGGAGCCCGTCAATATTGGGCACGGACGACAAGGTCGGCCTCAGACGCGATCCCTCGTCTATCTCCCGAGCAACTCATCAGGTTCCTGACCCAGCCCATAGCTTGCACGAGATCCTCCGCGGAGCGGGTCGAGATGCCCAGGATGTAGGCCTTCTGGATCACCGCCGTCAGTGTTCCTCATCCTGAGCTTGTCGGAGGGGTCGGCCGTGCGCTGCGGCTTCAGGAGGCCGGGAAGGCACACCCCTTGCGCAGCCCTCCCACGCCGTCAGCCGCTCGGCCGCAAAGCCGATCATCGCGGACCACCCCGCGCGCTACATCACCGCCCTACATAACTGCCTTCCGATACAAGTAAAAAATTAACATTGCACCGATCTGTAAGGCGCCCGATCGGTGATCACCAGTGTTATGGTTTGATCTGCGTGAATAAATAGACAGGAGCGGATAATCAATATCTTGGGCGCGGCAAGACATCGATAGGCATCTGAAGCGCGACCGGACCGATTTGAGGCTCCACAATGGGTCGATCACTCGTGGGAACGGGATTGCCCGGCCCCGCGACGATGCCTGCGCGTTCACAGTCGCGAGCTTCATCGAGACACGGATGCGGCGGACGTTGCACGGCAATCACCCCAGCAACTCATCTTTGCCCCGACGCTGTTGGTTGGCTGCAGTGATCTTCTTCATCAGGCGGATCAGGGTCGCTTGCTCGTCTTCCGAGAGGGATTCGAGCGTCGCGTCGTGCGCCTGTCGTGCGGCCGCCTCCATCCGGCTCAGCAAGACGCGGCCGGCCTGAGTCAACCGGCAGCGTTGAGAGCGCCGGTCGGTCGGTGAAGCAGAGCGTTCGACGAATCCGCGTGCTTCCAGACGTTTGATGGCGCCGGTCGTCGTCGTACGGTCGAGAGCCACAGCATTGGCTAATGTTGTCTGATCGGCTTCGCCGCATTCTGCCAGTAAAGAGAGCAGGCTGTACTGCAGCGGAGTGATACGGAAAGCGCCACAACGCTCTGAAAAGAGGCTGACGTGAATCTGATGAAGGCGCCGGATGAGAAATCCCGGCCGCTCCGGCAAAAGCCAAGGTGTTCCGATGGGCTGAAGAGCCTCCGGTGATGGCGCCGCATTCGCTTCAGCCAGCCCGCTTTCGTTCATCCGCGTCTCGTCTCCCGCTCCCGATCCGAAGCCCGGACCGTTCCTGGCACGTAACATGCCTTGGCAGATATACGAAGCATGCTTCGCATTTCCTTGGTCACGTCCGTGCGAGGCAAGGCGAAGGCCGACACGCGACGATGGAGGAGACGGAATGGACGCTGGTCGCTACGACATGCTGCTGCGCGGCGGACGGGTCATCTGCCCGGTTTCCGGCATCGACGGCATCAAGGACGTCGCCATCCGTGACGGGCGGATCGCCGCCGTCGAGGACCACATCGTCCCCTCCTCGTCGACCGAGGTGGTGAACGTCCAGGGCAAGCTGGTCCTGCCGGGGATGATCGACACCCACGGCCACGTCTACCAATACGTCACAGGCCGGTTCGGACTGCCGCCCGACATGGTCGGCGTGCGCTCAGGGGTGACCACGGTCATCGACCAGGGCGGCGCCTCCTGCATGACCCTGCCGGGCTTTCGCCACTTCGTCTCCGAGAAGGCCGAGACCCGGATCTACGCGTTCCTCTCCGCCTATCTGGTCGGCGGCCTCGAAGGGCACTTCTATCCGAACCTCTACAGCCCGGACGGAGTCGACATCGACGCCACGGTGAAGTCGGCGGTGGAGAACCGCGACCTCGTGCGCGGCATCAAGGGGCACGCCGAGATCGGGGGCTTCGCCCGCTGGGGCATCAAGGTGATGGAGATGGCGGCCGAGATCAGCCGCCGGGCCGACCTGCCCCTCTACGTGCATTTCGGCCAGCTCTGGGGCCTGCCCGAGAGCGGCGCCAACGGCGAGGACGCCAACACCATCATGGAGCGGGTGATCCCGCTGCTGCGCCCCGGGGATTTCCTCGCCCACCCGTTCACGCGTCATCCGGGCGGCTTCATCAACGAGGAGGGCGTCGTCCACCCGATCATCCGGGCGGCGATGGATGCGGGCCTCCGGGTCGATGTCGGGCATGGCAGCCACTTCTCCTATCGGGTGGCCCGCGCCTCCCTGCCGGCGGGCGTCGTGCCCTACACGTTGGGCGCCGACATGCACGGCTACAACACCGAGGTGCCGCGACCGGCGGGCACGCCCGAGGAGCACCACGACGACGAGAACCACCCCTTCCTCGGCCAGGCCCGCTTCAGCCTGACCCAGGCCATGAGTTCGATGATGGCGTTGGGCCTCAGCCTCGAAGAGGTGGTGCCCATGGTGACGAAGCATCCGGCCGAGATGCTGGGCCTGTCCGACCGGATCGGCGCCCTGACGCCGGGCTTCGCCGCCGACGTCTCGGTGCTGCACGACCATCGCGGTCGCTTCCTGTTGCGCGACAACGAGGACACGCAGGTCATCGCCCAGCGCCTGCTGCAGCCGGCCTTCTGCCTGCGCGCTGGCCGCCGCTTCGACGCCGACTCGCCGATCCTGCCCAGCGCCGTCGCGGCCTGACCCTGGCACTCGAAGGAGACGACCGCATGAGGGCCGATCCGTCCCCACTGCCGCCCGACCCCCGGCGCGATTGGTCCCGCCTCGACCGGGCGGCGCGCGATGCTGCCTACGATAACAATGCGGCGGTACCCGATGCCGCCGCCCAGGCCGCTGCGCGGAACGCGGCCTCCGCCGCCTACCGCGCCGCGCATCCGGGCGCCCTCGACATCCCTTATGCGCCGGCGCCGCGCACGGCCCTCGACCTCTATCCGGCGACAAACCCGGCCGCGCCCTGCCTCGTCTTCATTCACGGCGGCTATTGGCAGCGCAATTCCCCTGACCTGTTCGCCTGCTTCGCCGAAGGCACTGCCGCCGCCGGCTGGTCCGTGGCGATGCCGGGCCACACCCTCGCCCCCGAAGCGAGCCTGACGCAAATCGTCGAGGAGATCGGCTTGTGCCTCGACTGGCTGGCAGAGCACGGGCCGGCTCACGGCGTTGCCGGTCCGTTGGTGATCGCCGGCTGGTCGGCGGGGGCGCATCTCGCGGCGATGCAGCTCCATCATCCGGCCGTTGTGGCAGGGCTCGCGATTTCGGGCGTCTACGAACTCGGGCCCATCCGTGACACCGGCCTGAACGATGCCCTCTCACTCACCGACGCTGAGGTCGCGGCCTTCTCACCCCTGCGCCTGCCGGTGATGGGGAAACCCTTGGCCATTGCTTATGGCAGCGCCGAGCGCCCGGCCCTCGTCCACGACGCCCGTGACTTCCATGCCCTGCGCAGCGCCCACCACGCGCCGGGGCCGCTCGTCCCCGTGGCGGGGGCCGAACACTTCTCGATCTTGAACGAACTGCGTCGTCCCGGCGGCGTGCTGGTGCGCGCCGCGATCGACCTCATCGAGGGGAGACACGCATGAGCGACGCGAACGGCCTCACCGAGGGCGTCGGCGCCCGCCTGCCCCGCAAGGAAGACGACCGCCTGATGCGCGGGCGCGGACACTATGTCGGCGATCTGCGCCTGCCCGGCCTGCAGGATGTCGCCTTCGTCCGCAGCCCCCTGGCGCATGCCCGCATCCGGGCGATCCACGTACCTGACGCGTTTCGCGGGCAGGTGTTCACGGCGGCCGACCTCGCGGACGTGCAGCCGATCCGGGCCGTCTCGGGGCTCGCCGGCTTCAAGGTCTCCGAGCAGCCGGTCCTGGCCAAGGACAAGGTCCGGCAGGTCGGGGAATTGCTGGCGATCTGCCTCGCGCCGACGCGGGCGCAAGCCGAAGACATCGCCGCCGCCATCGTCCTCGACCTCGAGGAGCTTCCGGCCGTGCACGACATGCTCGCCGCCCGCGAGCCCGGCTCCGCCCTGGTCCACGAGCATTGGGGCGACAACGTTTTTCTTGAGACCCTGGTCGACGTGAACTTCACTTCGGCGCTCGACGCTCCGATCAAGGTCTCGCGCACCATCTCCACCGGACGCCAGTGCATGGCGCCCATCGAGGGGCGGGGCACGGTGGTGCATCTCGACCACCGCATGGACCAGCTCGTGGTCCACACGGCGAGCCAGATGCCGCACATCGTGCGCAACGGCCTCTCCGAATGTCTCGGCATCGAGCAGGGGCGCCTGCGCATCGTCTCGCCCGATGTGGGCGGCGGCTTCGGCTACAAGGCGATCCTGCTCGCCGAGGATGTCTGCCTCGCCTGGCTGGCGCTCCGCGTCGGCCACCCCGTGCGCTGGCTGGAAGACCGGCGCGAGCACCTCACCGCCAACGCCAATTGCCGCGAGCACCATTACCGCATCACCGCCTATGCGGAACGGGACGGCACCCTCCGGGGCATCGATTGCGAGGCCACGGTCGATTCCGGTGCCTACTCGGCCTACCCGTTCTCCGCCTGCCTGGAGGCCGCGCAGGTGGCCAGCATCCTGCCCGGCCCCTACGACTTCCCGGCCTATCGCTGCCGGACCTGGTCGGTGGCCACCAACAAATGCCCGATCCTGCCCTATCGCGGGGTCGCCCGGACCGGCGTGTGCTTTGCCATGGAACTGATCCTCGACGCGGTGGCGGCCGAGGCGGGCATCGAACCCTGGACGGTGCGCGAGAAGAACCTCGTGCGGGCCGAGCAGATGCCCTTCGACAACATCACCGCCAAGCATTTCGACAGCGGCGACTACCCGCAGGCGTTGAGACGCGCCCTCGCCGCCATCGACGTCGACGCCGTTCGGGCGCGCCAGCGGACACCCGAGGCCGACGGGCGCCGCATCGGCCTCGGACTCTCGATCTATTGCGAGCAGGCGGCGCACGGCACCTCGGTCTATTCCGGCTGGGGCATCCCCATGGTGCCGGGCCACGAGCAGGCCGGCGCGCGGCTCACCCCCGATGGCGGCCTCGAACTCCGGATCGGCGCCCATTCCCACGGGCAGGGATTGGAGACGACCCTGGCGCAGGTGGCGCACGAAATCCTCGGCGTGCCGGTGGCTCGCACGCGCCTCGTCCATGGCGACACCGCGATGACGCCGTATTCCACCGGTTCCTGGGGATCGCGCGTCATGGTGATGGCGGGCGGCGCCGTGGCGTCGGCCTGCCGCGAGCTCAGCTTGCGGGCGCTCCGCATCGGGGCGCACCTGCTCCAGGCCGACCCGGCGGACTGCCGCTTCGAGGCGGGTCGCGTCGTCGGCCCCTCGGGCGATGTCGGCCTCGCCCAGATCGCCCACACCTGGTACCGGCGCCCGCAGGATCTGGCCCTCGATGTCGATCCGGGCGGCCTCGAAGTCACCGCCGGTTACAAGCCGCAACGCGATTCCGGCACCTTCTCCTACGCCGCCCATGCGGCCCTCGTCGCCGTGGACCCCGATTTAGGGGCGGTGGAAATCCTCGACTACGTCATCGTCGAGGATGGCGGCACCCTCGTGAACCCGCTGGTGGTGGACGGCCAGATCTATGGCGGCCTCGCGCAGGGGATCGGCACGGCCCTCTACGAGGAGATGCGCTTCGATTCCCGGGGCCAGCCGCTGGCCTCCACCTTCGCCGACTACCTCCTGCCGGGGCCGGCGGAGGTGCCCGAACCTCGCATCGACCACATGGAGACCCCCTCCCCCTACACGCAGTTCGGCGTGAAGGGGATCGGCGAGGGCGGGGCCATCGCGCCCCCGGCCGCGCTCGCCAACGCCATCAACGACGCCCTGCGCCCCCTCGGTGTGGCGATGCTGCATGCGCCGGTGAGCCAGCATCGGATCGTCGAGGCCGTGCTGGAGGCCCGCGACGCGGCCTCTGCCCGCAGCCGGGAGGCCGCATGAAACCCGCCCGTTTCGCCTATGAGCGCCCCGGCGATCTGCCCGCCCTGCTCGCCCGGCTCGCCACCGCCGAGGGCAGCGTGAAGCTGATGGCCGGGGGGCAATCCCTCGGACCGATGCTGAACCTGCGCCTCGTCGAACCCGACCTCGTCCTCGACATCACGGGCATCCCCGAGCTGCGTCGGGCGTCCGTCGAAGGCGAGACCCTGGTGCTCGGCGCCTGCATCACCCATGCGGATATCGAGGACGGGCGCGTCCCCGACCTGACGGGCGGCGCCATGGCGCGGGTGGCGATGGCCATCGCCTACCGGCCGGTGCGCAATCGCGGCACGATCGGCGGCTCCCTCGTCCATGCCGATCCGGCCGCCGACTGGGTCACGTCGCTGATCGCCCTCGGCGCCGAAGTCGAACTGGCCTCGGCCTCCGGCCGCCGCCGGCTGGCCCTGGAGGACTTCGTCACCGGCGCCCTCGACGTGGCCCTGGCGCCCGGCGAAATGCTGGTCGCCGTGCGGATTCCCGCCCTCCCTCCCGGCACCGCCTGGGGCTACGTCAAGCATTGCTCCAAGATCGGCGAGTTCGCCCACGCCATCGGGGCCGTGCGGATCGAGCCCCATGCCGGACGCGGCCGCGTGGTGATCGGCGCCATCGAGCGTACGCCCCTCGTGCTGCCGGACGCCTCCGAGCTGTTCGGCGGCCGGATCGGCCCCGACTTCGCCGAACGCTTCGATGCACGGGCCGCCGATGCGCGCCTGCGCGGGGCCGGGATGATCGACGCCGTCGACCGCCACGTCCACGTCACCGTTCTGGCGCGCGCCATCGCGCAGGCGGCTGCCGCGCCGCCCTCCCTCACACGCACAGTCGGCGAGGCCGCATGAGCACCGCATCGTTCGCCCTCCGCGACGAGAGCCCGCCCCTCGCTCTCACCGTCAACGGCCGGGCGCGGAGCCTTCGGGCCGAGCCGCGCACCCATCTCGCCGACGTCCTGCGCGACACCCTCGACCTCACTGGAACCCATCTCGGCTGCGAGCACGGAATCTGCGGCGCCTGCACGGTGCTCCTCGACGGCGAGCCGGCGCGGGCCTGCCTGACCATCTCCGGCGCCTGCGCGGGCGCCGAGGTGACCACCATCGAAGGGCTCGACGACGACCCGGTCGCCGGAGAACTGCGCGCCGCCTTCAACCGCGAGCACGCCCTTCAGTGCGGCTACTGCACGCCCGGCATGCTCATCGCCGCCCGCGACCTCGTCCTGCGCCTGCCGGACGCCGACGAGCGCCGCATCCGTGCCGGCCTCTCGGGCAATCTATGCCGCTGCACCGGTTATGTCGGCATCGTCCGGGCGGTGCGCGGCGTCATCGCCGAGCGTCGCGCCCGCGGCATCGGGCCGACGACCGGCGGACAGCGCGGCCTCGGCCCCGTCGGCGCGCGCCTCGGCACATCGTCCGGCCCGGCATCGGATGCGGCCCGCACGCCCCTACGGCCCGTCGCGCAGGCCGAGACCGCACCGTCGATTGCCGATCTCGACGGCGATTTCGTGCCCGCGCACCGGTTCGACCAGGCCTTCACCGTGGCGCACCCGCCCGACACCGTTTTCGCCTTGTTCGGCGACGTCGAGGCCGTGGCCGCCTGCCTGCCCGGCGCCATGCTGACGGGCCAGCCGACTCCGGACGCCGTCGAGGGCGCGCTTCAAGTGCGGATCGGGCCGATCGCCGCGCGCTTTCGCGGTCGCGCCCGGATCTTTCGCGATGAGGCGGTTCGCACGGGACGCATCCTCGGGGCCGGCAGCGACGCGGGCGGACGCTCCGCCACGCAGGGCGAGATCCGCTACCGCGTCGGACCGGGCGAGATCCCCGGTACCGCCCGGATCGATCTCGCCGTCGGCTACACCCTCCAGGGGCCGTTGGCGCAGTTCGGGCGGCCGGGGCTCGTGCGCGACCTCGCCGGACGCCTCGGGGCCGACTTCGCCGCGAACCTCGAAGCCCGGCTCTCCGGTGCGCCGGTCCCGGCCGCCACGGGCCTCAACCCCCTGCGCCTGCTCCTCACGATGTTGACGACCTCCCTGCGCCGGCGCCTCGCCGCATGGGGCCGCCGTCCCTGACCGTCGCCTCCTCCCCGCGATCCTGCCCGCGATCCTGCCAAAGACCGGAGACCACCATGACGCGCAGCCACACGATCCCCGCTCTGACCCTCGCCTTCGTCCTGTCGGCGGGGGTGGCCCACGCGCAGGCCATCCGGATCGGCGTCAACGAGCCCCTGACCGGACCCTTTGCGGCGTCGGGCACCTACGTGGTCAATGGCGCCAGGATCGCCGCCGACCAGATCAACGCCAAGGGCGGTGTCTTGGGACGTAAGCTCGAACTCGTCGTCGAGGACAACAAGAGCAACCCCACAGAAGCGGCGGCGGTGGCCGAAAAACTCATCACCAGCGACAAGACCCCGGTGCTGATGGGCGCCTGGGGGTCCAGCCTGACGCTCGCGGTGATGCCCAAGCTCGCCGATTACGAGACCGCGATGCTGGTGGAGACCTCGTCGTCGGGCAAGATCACCACCTCGGGCAACCCCTACGTCTTCCGCATCTCCCCGCCCTCGGCCCTCGAAGCCGAGGCCTTCGCGCCGATGGTCGAAAAGCTCGGCCTGAAGAAGGTCGATTTCCTGGCCATCAACAACGACTGGGGCCGGGGGGCGGCGGCCGATTTCGGCAAGATGCTCAAGGGCAAGGGTGTCACGGTCGGCCTCGTGGAGACCATGGACCAGGGCGCGCAGGACATGAGCGCCCAACTCTCCAAGCTGAAGGGCTCGGATGCCGACACGCTTCTGATCACGGCCGCCGTCGATCAACTGACGCTCCTGTTCAAGCAGATGGCGGCGCTCGGCCTCAAAAAGCGGATCATCACCACCGGCGGCTCCCAGAATCCGGACCAGATCATCGCCCAGGCGGGTGCTGCCGCCGAGGGGACGATGCATCTCACCACCTTCCTGCCCTGGTACCCGGAGAAGACCCCGAACCCGACGGCCACCGCCTACTTCATCGGCGAGTGGAAGAAGCGCGGCTTCGAGTTCGCCGGCGTCACCGAGAGCTTTCGCGGCTACGACGGCATCCGCGCCATCGCGGCGGCCATCGAGAAGGGCGGCGCCGCCGATGCGGCCTCGATCAAGAAGGGCTTCTGGTCGGTCGATTTTACCGGCCTCAACGGCCCGATCCGCTTCGCCAAGTCCGGCCCCGTCGGGTCCGAGAGCGGCCAGAGCAAGCCCGACGTCTACCTCGTCAAGATCGACGGCGGAAAAGTCGTGGTGCCGACGCTCTAGCCGCGCGCATGCCTCCCGGCTCGCACCCCTCGGGTATCACATGCGGAACAGGCTCTCCTCCTTAGGGCTACTGGATTCCCCATCTGTTTTTGCAGGCAGAGCGCGTCCCTCTCCCCCTTGTGGGGAGAGGTTAGGAGTGGGGGTGGCTCCGCTAGCCCCCGCAAGCTGAGGGTCGCTCAACCACCCCCACCTCCAAATCCTCCCCACAAGCTCGACGGATCTCGGGCAGGCCCGAGATCCGCTGGGGAGGAGGGCCGCCCATCCCGCGCAATTGCCGTCACGCTGACGGACAGGGATCCGCGCCAAGCTTGCTGACCCTGCACTGACGCTCAGCCGACGATCGTATCACCTGCTTACAGGCGAGGCCTCGATGACCGAATTCCTGCAGCACCTCCTCAACACCTTGGTCCTGGGGGGCACCTATGCCCTGCTCGGCATCGGGCTGACCCTGATCTTCGGGATCATGAACGTGGTGAACTTCACCCACGGGGCGCTCTACACGGTGGGCGCCTACGTCATGTACCTCGCCGTCACGGCCCTCGGGCTCGGCTTCTTCGCCGCCCTGCCGACCGCGATCCTCGGCGGCCTCCTGCTCGGCGCAATCCTCGACCTCGTGCTGCTGCGGCCGTTGCGCGGCGCGGACATGGACACGACCATGCTGGTGATGATCGGGGCCGGCATCGTCCTGCAATCGGGCACGCTCTGGCTGTTCGGCGGTGTCGCCAAATCGATCCCGACCCCTTTCCCGGATGCGCCCCTTCAACTCGGACCCGTCTCGGTGTCGTGGTTGCGGCTGTTCGTGCTGGGCGCGGCCCTCGCGCTGATCGGGCTGACCTACTGGCTCATCAACCGGACCCGCCTCGGGCTGGCCATGCGGGCCACCTTCCAGGACCACGACACCGCCTCGCTGATGGGGGTCAACGTACGGCTCATCTACACCGCGACCTTCGCCATCGGCTCCAGCCTCGCGGCGGCGGCGGGCGCACTCCTCGGGCCGGTTTACGTGGTGTTCCCGCAGATGGGCGGCATGGCCGAACTGAAGGCCTTCGCCATCGTGATTCTCGGCGGGCTCGGCAACATCACCGGGGCGGCCATCGGCGGCTTCATCCTGGCGCTCGCCGAGGAACTGGGCGCCGGCTACATCTCGTCGGGCTACCGGGACGCCATGGGCTTCCTGATCATCATCGCGGTGCTGATCTTCAAGCCGACGGGCCTCTTCGCCAAGGCGGAGCGCATCGGATGACCCGGCACCTCCCCGCTCTCGCCCTCCTGGCGGCGCTGGCCGCCCTGCCCTTCGCGCTGGGCCACAACCCCTACCTGCTCAACGCGTTGATCACGACGGGCATCGTCACCATCGCGGCCATGAGCCTGAACTTGCTCCTCGGCTTCACCGGGCAGCTCAGCCTCGGGCACATCGCCTTCTTCGGCATCGGCGCCTATGTCAGCGCCCTCACGAGCCTCGGCTTCGACGTGGAACTGCTGGGGGGCCTTCGCGTCGTGCACGAGCCCTGGCCGCCGGTGGTGGGGTTCGGCCTCGCCGTACTGGCGACGGCCSCCTGCGGCTACCTCGTCGGCCGCCTCTCCTTCCGGGTGCGGGGCGCCTATTTCGTCATCGTGACGATCTCCTTCGCCGAGGTGGTTCGCCTCGTGGCCCTCAACTGGGTGGAGCTGACCCAGGGCCCCCTTGCGCTGACGGGTATCCCGCCTTTCAGCCTCTGGCTCCCCGGCCTCGGCACGACGACCCTGCGCACGAAGCTGCAGAACTACTACCTCGTCCTCGTGGTCGGCACGCTCTGCTACGCGCTCATCGCGCGTCTCGTGCGCTCGCGCTTCGGCCGGGCCATGCGGGGCCTGAAGGAGAACGAGTCCCTCGCCCTCTCGGTGGGCATCAACGCCACCCGGACACTGACCCTCGCGGCGGTGATCTCGGCAGCGATGGCGGGGGCGGCCGGCAGCCTCTACGCCCATTACCTGCGCATCATCGACCCCGACGTGTTCCTGTTCTCCACCACGGTGACCATGGTCATCATGGTGGTGGGCGGCGGCAAGGGCACGCTGCTCGGCCCCGTCGTCGGCGGCCTGATCTTCGGCCTGCTCCCCGTCGCCCTGCGTCCGGTCATGGTCCCTGAGGCGCAGTGGATGGTGTTCGGCCTCGTGCTGATCGTGATCCAGTTCGTCATGCCCCGGGGCATCGTGCCGGGCCTCGCTCGCCTCGCCACGCGCCGCCGCGCTTCGGAACCCGCCCGCGTTCCCGTGGAGGTCAGGCCATGAGCGAGATCCGCGCTCCCATCCTGTCGGTGGACCATGTCGGCGTGCGCTTCGGCGGCCTCGTCGCCATCGCCGACCTGCATTTCGACGTCCATCCCGGCGAGATCGTCAGCCTGATCGGCCCGAACGGGGCCGGCAAGACGACGGCCTTCAACGTGATGACGGGCTTCCTGAAGCCCAGCCAGGGTCAGGTCCGGTTCCGCGGCACCGGCCTCCAGGGGTTGCAGCCCCACGAGATCGTCCGTCTCGGCCTAAGTCGGACGTTTCAGCGTACCAGCGTGTTCCCCGACGACACCGTGTTCGACAACGTGATGATCGGCCTGCATCGGCGGGGCCGCACGCGGCTGGTCGACACGCTGCTCGGGCGGGACCGCGCCGGTGAGGCGGCTCTGCGAGACCGGGCCCGTGAACTCCTCGACTGGGTCGGGCTCTCCGGCCGGTCCCAGGACAAGGCCGGGTCGCTGGCCTATGGCGAGCAGCGCCTCGTCGGGGTCGCGCTGGCGCTGGCCACGGAGCCCGCCATGCTGCTCCTCGACGAACCGGTTTCCGGCATGAACGCCTCCGAGACCCAGGTCTTCGTGCGCCTGATCCGCTCGATCCGCGAGCGCGGCGTCACCGTCCTCCTCGTCGAGCATGACATGCCGATGGTCATGGAGGTCTCCGACCGGATCGTGGTGCTGAATTACGGCCGCCTCATCGCCGAGGGGCCGCCGGCGGCGATCCGATCCGATCCGACCGTGATCGAAGCCTATCTCGGCCAGGGCAGTGCCGCCCGCGAAGCCGCACAGGCCGCCAGGGAGACGAACGATGCTTGAGATCCGGGATCTCGTCTGCGGCTACGGCGCGGTAACGGCCCTGAAGGGGCTCTCGCTCAAGGTGGACGAAGGGCAGCTCGTGGCCCTGGTGGGGGCCAACGGCGCCGGCAAGTCGACGACGCTCCGGGCGGTGTCGGGGCTCATTCCGGCGCGCTCGGGCAGCATCCACTTCGCCGGCCGGGACATCACCGGCACCGACCCGCGCAAGGTGCTGGCCCAGGGCATCGCCCATTGCCCGGAGGGGCGGCGGGTCTTTCCGCAAATGAGCGTCGCGGAGAACCTCGCCATGGGCGCCTACCTGCGGCGCGATCCGGCCGGGGTGTCCGCCGATCTCGCGCGCATCTACGGCGAGTTCCCGCGCCTCGCCGAGCGCAAGCACCAAGCCGCCGGCACCCTTTCGGGGGGCGAGCAGCAGATGCTGGCGATCGGCCGCGCGCTGATGTCCCGTCCCCGGCTCGTCCTGTTCGACGAGCCCTCCCTGGGCCTTGCCCCCAACATCGTCGAGCGCATGTTCGCCGTCATCCGGGCGATCTGCGACACCGGCACCACGGTCCTCCTCGTGGAGCAGAACGCCTTCGCGGCCCTGGAACTCTGCGACTACGCCTACCTCTTGGAGACCGGCCGGATCGTGCTGGCGGGAACAGGCTCGACGTTGATCGCGGATCCTCATGTGCGCCAAGCCTATCTCGGCGGCTGACAGCGGGCGCTGGGTTCACGTCTGCCGTATCGAGGCGCTCGCCGGCAATGCGATCATCCCGGTCTTCGTGGCGGGCCGTCATCTCGTCCTCGTGCAGGACGGCGACGGGATCTTCGCCGCGGAACGGGCCTGCCCGCATGAGGGGGCGGATCTCGCCCTGGGCCATTGCTCCGGAGGGCGCCTGTTCTGCCCGCGGCACCTGGCATGGTTCGCGCTCGCGACCGGTGCCGTCTCGGCGGGATGGTCCTTTCGTGCTCTTCGCACCTACCCGACCCGCAGGGAGGGGGAGGATATCCAAGTTCTGATCGAGTTCCGTGGATGAGGGTGACGAAGGGTGCAGGCCGGTGACGAAACACGTCGTCCTGTAGAAGGGGGATGACCGAGACTGCACCGTTGGCGGACGTGCAGCCCATCTCCTTGTCGAAGGTGGCGGGATCGAGCAACAGGGCTCGAAACGGGCGCTTCGTTCGGCGCGGAGACGGAGCCTTTCGATCAGAGCGCCTTCGGGAAGGCCGGCCAGCATGGATCGTTCATGATCGAACGGGCACGCATGTGCTTCCAGATACCGTACTTGTAGAAGTCGAAGTCGAGGCTGGAGATCGTGTGCTGCACCATCGCCCAAGTCCACCATTTCACATCGGCGAGCGCCTTGTGGACCATCCGGCGAGCGAACGAGGCCTCGTCGTAGCGCCCGAAATACGCCTCGATCAGCTCGCGATCGACACTTTCGGAGGAGAACATCTCTCCGCTCCAGATCGCGAAGTCGTAGAGACGGTCGTTGTTGGACGCGTATTCGAAGTCGATGAGCAGGATGGAGCCGTCCTCGCCGACGAGGAAGTTGCCCGGCATCGGATCGTTGAAGCAGGGTACGAGATCGAGACCGGAGGCTTCGAGCGCCGCCTGTGCCAGGCGAGCCTGGTGGGACAGCCACGCGTGGTCGGGCGGCACGGGCGCCCGAAGTTCCGCCACCTGCCGGTCGTGCTCGGCGATCATGTCGAACACGGTCTTGGTGAGCGGCAGCAGCGGCGCCGCATGGAAGCGGCGATAGACGTCCATCGCCTCGGTCCGCAGGGCGGCGTCGGCAAAGTCGCGGTGGGTCGAGGGGCGCCGGCCATCCACGAACTCGGCGATCTCGATGTCCTGTGCATCGAGATGGTCGAAGGTGCGGGGGGCGAGGCCGATCCCTGCCGGCTGGCGGCGCGGGCGGCGGCGCGGTCGCTCCCTTTCCGCCGTCAGCACCTGTGGGACAGTGATCCTCCCCCGGTTTCGCGGACACCTCTGATACGCTTCTCGCGGGCGGGGAAGGTGTTTGATGGCCAAGACGAGACGCGAGTTTGCTTCGCTGCACCTTTCGGTGTCACCCCGGAGTTCAAACGCGAGGCGGTGGCGCTGCTGGAGAGCAGTGGCCGACCACAGATGCAGATCGCCGCGGAACTTGGGATCCAACCGTCGATGCTGAGGCAATGGCGCACGGCGCTGACGGGCGGCTGCCCGCCACCGCGGCCAGCGGGATTCCCAGGAACCGCGCCGATGAGCCCGGTGTCATCGCCATCCGATCAGGCGGCCGAGATCGCCCGTCTGCGGCGTGAACTCGACCGGACGCGCATGGAGCGCGACGTCCTAGAAAAAGCGATCGGCATCTTCGCGGAGATGCCCAAGTGACGTTCGCTTTCATCGCGCAGCATGCGGGCACCTGGCCGGTGCGTCTCATGTGCCGCGTGCTCGAAGTCTCCCCGAGCGGCTATTACGGCTGGCGATCACGCCCCGAGAGTGCCCGGTCGGCGTCGAACCGTCAGCTCTTGGCCGACGTCCAGCGTATCCATGCCGGGCATCTCAGGCGCTACGGCGCGCCTCGCGTGCATGCCGCGCTGCGGGCAGAGGGCCGAACGGCCAGTCGCGGGCGGGTGGAACGCCTGATGCGCCGTCACGGCATCAGGGCTCTGGCAGGACGTCAGTTCCGGCCCTGCACGACCGACAGCCGTCATGACCTGCCGATCGCACCGAACCTCCTGAAGCAGCAGTTATCGGCCGCGCTGCCCAATACGGTCTGGCTGGCAGATATCACCTATCTGCCGACCGGAGAGGGCTGGCTTTACCTGGCCGCCGTCCTCGATCTCGCAACCCGCAAGATCGTCGGCTGGTCCATGCGCGAGAACATGCGGACCGAATTGACGTCGGCGGCTCTGATGATGGCCACCCAACGGCAACGACCGGGGGCTGGCCTCATCTGCCACTCGGATCGCGGCAGCCAATACGCCGCCGAAGCCTATCGCAAACAGCTCGCCGACATGAAGGCGACGCCCTCCATGAGCCGGACGGGCTGCTGTTACGACAACGCTCCCATGGAGAGCTTCTTACACACCCTCAAGCTCGAACTCGTCCACCAACAACGATGTGCGACCCGGGACGAGGCTCGACGCGACTTGTTCGCCTACATTGAGGGCTACTACAATCGACAGCGCATCCATTCGGCTCTCGGCTACATCACCTCCGAGCAGGCCGAACGGAATGCGAGCTAACCCCCGTGTCCGCGAAAGCGGGGGAGGATCACTGTGCACGACGATGCAGGCCAGCGACGTCACCGCCACGCTCGACCTGGCGCTGGGTGCGGCTGGGCTCGATCAGGCGCGGGTGATGCAGCGGCCACGCCTGCTCTCCGATAACGGGCCGAGCTACGTCGCCAGCGACCTGACCGACTGGCTCGGCATTCGGGGCATGACCCACATCCGCGGTGCGCCATGCCATCCTCGAACGCAGGGCAGGATCCAGCGTTGGCATCAGACGCTCAAGAACCGCATCCTGCTCGAACACGCCTACCTGCGAGGCGAGCTGGAGACGCAGGTTGCCGATTTCGTCGAACGTGACAACCATGCCCGAGCCCATGAGAGCCTGAGCAACCTCACGCCCGCTGACGTCTACTTCGGACGCGGCGAAGGGATCCTGGCCGAGCGGGAACGCACCAAGCACCAGACCCTGATGGATCGCCGCTTGCGCCACCACGCGCAGGCCGCCTGACCTCATTACCCCAGATGGACCAGAGCCTCCGCTCCTGGATACCGCCGAATGTCCCAAATCATCTGACGACGGACACGTCCACGCAGGACGACATTCGCGATCGGCGCCACTCCGCTCCTTCGGCACCTGGCTGGGTGCCTTGTGTAGCAGCGGTGTGTAGCAACAGGCTCACACCGCAGGGCGACTGCGAGAGGAGCTCAATGATCTGAAGGGCTTAGATGTGACAGTGGCTGGGGGACGAGGATTCGAACCTCGACTAGAGGAGTCAGAGTCCACTGTTCTACCGTTAAACTATCCCCCAACGAACCCGTGAAAGACACGACGTTTTTGCCGCCGTTCTCCGAGCTTGGCCGGAAGCTTCGTGAGCGCTTCCGAACGAGGTTGTTCGCATAAGGCACTGTTCCTGTCCGGTCAACCACCCGAATGAAGCCAAACAGGGCGATCGCTCGAAGGGAAGGAATCCCGGAGCTGCGTTTGGCCGGAGTCACGGGGGGCCTGTCACGTCGGAGCGGCAAGCGGTCCGCACTTTCGGGCCTGCGTCGCCCGTACCCCGTGGAGATGCGGCCCGTGGAGGCGTGCGAGATCGAGGCCTGATGGACGTGCGGGGCAGTCGACCCGCGCATGCTCCGTGCCTCGAGCGGGTTCCCTATGGGCCGGACGCATGGCGGCCGGTCGGCTGCCGGTCGAATGGGGAGGATCGTGCCGGAAGGCCGGCTTGTCGAAACGGATATGCCGTTTTAGCCCTTATATCGAGCGGCGCTCATCCCGACCGATGGGTCGTCCTCAGCACGTTCGGCGGACGCCCGCCGCAGCGCAGTCGCGCGGGCGGCCGACGATGAGGTTTCCTCATCGTCGGCCGGTATTAGTGAAAACATCTTGAGGTCCGATGACTTCTCGTGTCGTCTCGATCCGGGCCGGTCGCCGATATCCCCGATCCCGCGATCTCCGGCGCGGGCATCCCTGACGGAGGCGGCCGTGCCGGCTCGACCTGTCCCCCCTCAATTATCGGGAGGGCTTCGAGGATGGGGAGAGAGAGGTCACGGCTTGGACGCGAGCGATTACGATCTCCTCGTCATCGGCGGCGGCATCAACGGCGCGGGCATCGCGCGCGATGCGGCGGGGCGCGGCCTTCGGGTGATGCTCTGCGAGCGCGGGGATCTGGCCGAATTCACCTCGTCCTCCTCCACCAAGCTCATCCATGGCGGCCTGCGCTACCTCGAACATTACGAGTTCCGGCTGGTGCGGGAGGCTCTGGCCGAGCGCGGACGCCTGCTGCGGCTGGCGCCCCACATCATCTGGCCGTTGCGCTTCGTCCTGCCGCATGACGAGGGCCTGCGCCCCGCCTGGATGCTGCGGCTCGGACTGTTCCTCTACGACCATCTCGCCCGCCTGCGCGCCCTTCCCGGCTCCGCCTCGGTGACTCTCCCAGGCTCGGATTTCGGCCTGCCGCTGCAGCCGCGTCTGACGCGGGGCTTCGCCTATTCGGATTGCTGGGTCGAGGACAGTCGCCTCGTGGTGCTCAACGCCATGGATGCGCGCGAGCGCGGGGCCCAGATCCGGACGCGCACCACCGTCGAAGCGGCCCGTCGCGACGGGACATCCTGGGTCGCCACGATCCGCCACATGGGGACTGGCCGCAGCGAGGCCGTGCATGCGGGGATGATCGTCAACGCGGCCGGTCCCTGGGTGAGCGAGACCCTTGGGCACACGCTCGGCCTTGCCAGCCGGGCGGCGGTCAGGCTGGTGAAGGGCAGCCACATCGTCGTCCGCAAGCTCTACGAGGGCGATCACGCCTATATCCTGCAGCAGCCGGACGGGCGCATCGTGTTCGCGATACCCTACGAGGGCGCTTTCACCCTCATCGGCACCACCGACGTGCCCCATTCCGGCGAACCGGGGCCGGTCCGCATCTCCGAGGACGAGACCCTCTATCTCTGCGACTGCATCAACCGGTCGCTCCGGGCTCGGATCCATCCCTGCGACGTGGTCTGGAGCTTCTCGGGCGTGCGCCCGCTCTTCGACGATGCCGCCGCGAAGGCCTCCGCGGTCACCCGCGACTACGTCCTCGACGTCTCCGACCGGGATGGCCGCCTGCCCGTGCTCTCGGTCTTCGGCGGCAAGATCACCACCTACCGGCGCCTCGCCGAACACGCGTTGGCCAAGCTCGCCCCCTATCGCCCCGGGATGAAGCCCGCCTGGACCGGCGATGCGGTTCTGCCGGGCGGCGACATGCCGGGTGCCGATTTCGAGGGGTTCCTCGCCGACCTCATGGCGCGCAGGCCCTTCCTGCCACCCGCGATGGGACGGCGTCTCGCCCGGGCCTACGGCACGCGCACGGACGGCCTGCTCGGCACGGCTCGGACCCTCGCCGATCTCGGGGCGGATTTCGGGGAAGGGCTCACCGAGGCCGAGGTGGCGTATCTGATCGACCGGGAATGGGCGCGCAGCGCTCAGGACATCCTCTGGCGCCGCTCGAAGCTCGGGCTGCACCTGCCGCCCGAGGGACGGGCGCGGCTCGAAGCCTATATGGAGGCCAAGGCCAAAGCCGAAGCGGCCTGACCGGGGACGCGAACCCGCTTCGCTCTTTGCTGTGTCGCGGGTTTTTATCGCAGAACCGGGGGTCACTTCTGCGAAACCTGCTTAGGGGGAGACGGCCATGTCGCGCTATGTCGGGGCGATCGATCAGGGCACGACCAGCACGCGCTTCATCGTCTTCGATCGCGTCGGCGCGATCATCACGGTCGCCCAGCGCGAGCACGAGCAGATCTACCCCCGACCCGGCCATGTGGAGCACGACGCCAACGAGATCTGGCGCAACACCCGGACCGTGATGCGCGAGGCCCTGGAGACGGCGGGGCTGCAGCCGTCCGATCTCGTTTCCATCGGCATCACCAACCAGCGCGAGACCACCCTGATCTGGGATCGCGCCAGCGGGCGCCCGCTCCACAACGCCCTGGTCTGGCAGGACACGCGGGTGGACGGGCTCGTGGCCGAGTTCGCCCGCGACGGCGGCAAGGATCGTTTCCGTGCGCTCACCGGCCTACCCTTGGCGAGCTATTTCTCCGGCCTCAAGCTCGTCTGGCTCCTCGACCGGGTGCCCGGTGCCCGCGCGGCGGCCGAGGCCGGGGATGTCCTGTTCGGGACCATCGACACCTGGCTCGTCTGGAACCTCACCGGCGGCCCGCAGGGCGGTCTCCACATCACCGACGCGACCAATGCCAGCCGCACCCAGCTCATGGCCCTCGACACCCTCGACTGGGATGCCGGCATGATTTCGGCCTTCGGCATCCCGCGGGCGATGTTGCCGAGGATCGTCTCCTCGAGCATGGTCTATGGCGAGACGCGGGGCGCCCTCCCCGGGGTGCCCATCGCCGGCATCCTCGGTGACCAGCAGGCGGCCCTGTTCGGCCAGGCCTGCTTCTCGCCCGGCAAGGCCAAGAACACCTACGGCACCGGCTGCTTCGTGCTGATGAACACCGGGACGGCTCCGGTGCCCTCCACCTGCGGCCTCGTCACCACCCTCGCCTACCGGCTCGGCGACGAGGCGCCGGTCTATGCGCTGGAAGGCTCCATCGCCATCACGGGCGCCCTGGTCCAGTGGCTGCGCGACAATCTCGGCCTCATCCGGGACAGCGCCGAGATCGAGCCCCTCGCCCGCACCGTGGAGGACAATGGCGACGTGTACTTCGTGCCGGCCTTCTCGGGCCTCTACGCGCCGCATTGGCGGGAGAGCGCGCGCGGCATCATCGCCGGCCTCACCCGCTACGCCAACAAGGGTCACATCGCCCGTGCCGCCCTGGAGGCCACCGCCTACCAGACCCGCGAGGTCATCGAGGCGATGGAGACGGATTCCGGAATTGCGATCACGGAACTGCGGGCCGATGGCGGCATGGTCTGCAACGACCTCCTGATGCAGTTCCAGGCGGACCTCCTCGCCGTGCCGGTGCTGCGACCGAAGGTGACGGAGACCACGGCGCTGGGCGCCGCCTACGCGGCGGGGCTCGCCTCGGGATACTGGGCCGGCACCGGCGATCTCGTGGCCAATTGGGGCGTCGACCATCGCTGGCACCCGCGTATGGACGAGGGCCGGCGCAACCGGCTCTACGCCGCCTGGGGCAAGGCGGTGACGCGCTCGTTCGGGTGGACCGAGCCGACGGGATGAAGCGCCCCGGCCATGACCGGGAGCTCTTCCTTGCAAAACAGGGGATCGAGAAAGATTTGGAGGCCTCGCCCGGAATCGAACCGGGGTGCAAGGATTTGCAGTCCTCTGCGTAACCACTCCGCCACGAGGCCTCGGCCACATCCCATCGAGGAAGGAATGGCGCCTCCGGATCGGGCGGGCGATCCGGGGTGACGGGTCTCTTACAGAGCCCGGGCCGGGTCCGCAACGGGGATTCCGCGACAGGAGGCCAAACGGAGGCGAGGCCGTAAACAAAGCCGACAAATATGCGAAGAGGCCTTGCGTCCCGCCAAAGCCGTGTGTAGAGACCCCGCCATGGTCCCCGATAGCTCAGTTGGTAGAGCAAGCGACTGTTAATCGCTTTGTCGTAGGTTCGAGTCCTACTCGGGGAGCCAAATACCTTCTCCGTTCCCCGGCTGTGCCGGACGAGACGCCGGATGAGGGTGGTGAACCTCTTCTCCCCAGCACTTCCCTTGTCGCCGTGATGCCTGCCATCGAGATCGATGGGGCCGCCTTCGGCCTGACCGGCTATGCGCGGTTGGTGCGATGAAGTAGCCTCGTCCGGCAGTGGGATGAGGTCATAGTTTCGACGCGTCGTGCACGCACTTGGCCACTGCGTTTTTAAAGAGGCGGGGCGTTCCGAACGATGGCGAGAATCGCTGACTCCGGGGGCGGTCAGAGAAGGATGCATGTCATGCGGCGATGCCTGTCCATCGTCGGAACCAAAATGCAGGTTCCATGACGGCTTCGAACATCTTGATGGATTACACGGATCTGGTGTCCTTCTTCAAAAGAGGGCTTCCGATCACGGGGATCCAACGGGTCGTCTACGAAATCACCAGCGCGATCCAGGCGGACGATCTCGACTGCGTCATCACACCGATCGGCATCACGCCCTTCAAGCGGCGGCTCGCTCCCATCAGCGCTCCGATGCTGGAGCTGATCGAGGCGTATGGCCGAACCAACACCGTCCAGGGCCGCTCCCTCGTCGCCAAGGCGGTGGAGGAACTGAGCTATGTCCGCATCTTCAAGAACCAGCCGGCGGCGGCGGCCGACAGTTCCATGCCCCGGTCGGCTCCGTGGCTGGTGATGCTCGGGGCGAGCTGGTCGCGCTCGAACTATGCCGGCATCGTCAGCGCGCTGAAATCCGCCGACATCTCCTGTCGCAAGGCGGTCCTCGTCCACGACATGCTGCCGATCGAGCGGCCCGAGCTCACGTTCCGGTCGGCCCATGCCACGTTCAAGCGCTGGATCGACCTCGTGCTCGAGACGGCGGATGTGATCTTCACGCCGTCCCGCGCCACCGCGGACGCGCTCATTGCCTATCAGGGGTTCGATTGTGGGCGGATCGTGACGCTCAATTTCGGTGTGTCCCAGATCGGCGACAACACCCCGCCGAAGCCGCTGAAGGTCAAGGGACCCTACATCCTCTACGTTTCGTCGGTGCACCCGCGCAAGAATCACCGCGTCGCCATCAAGGCCTGGTCGCTGGCGTTCAAGGGCAACGAGGAGGCGGCCCCGAGCCTCGTCTGCGTCGGGCACAGCAAGCGCAAGAAGCGCATGATGCTGCGCGCCATCGTCAGGCGGACTCCGCTCGCGCGGAAGCTCCACTTTCTCGCCAAGGTCGACGACCTGGCCCTGCGGACGCTCTACAAGAACTGTCAGATGTTCGTGTTTCCGTCCCGCTACGAGGGGTGGGGACTGCCGGTGGCCGAGGCCCTGAGCTTCGGCAAGTTCGGCATCGTCTCGAAAACCACCTCCCTGCCCGAGGTCGGCCAGCATTTCGTCGATTATGCTCTGCCCCATATGACGAGCGAATGGGTCGCCAAGATCAAGGCCTACGCCACCGACCCCGAGTCGCTCCGGGAGAAGGAGCGCGAGATCGACAGGAATTATAGGCCCGCCACCTGGACGGAGACCGGCCGGCAGATCCTGGCGGCCCTGCAGCGCGTGGATGACGAGGCCAAGGCCGCCTCTGTCGCCAAGCGCCCCGCCCCGCCGCGCCGCGTCGCGCCGCAGTCGGACGCGGCGCGGCAGCGCGTCCCTCAGACCACGTCGTGATGGCACTCGTCCCCTCCCCGCCTTTCGTCGGCCGGAGCGAGACCGATGGCATCCCGCGGTTTTGCCGATGCCGCGACCTCTCGGCCTGGACACCCCGCGGAATCAGCCTTAATCAGGCGCACCAATGACTTGGGAGGATTGGCGGGCTTGGCATTCAGGCACTCAAATGCAGGATGACCTCGGCGTCCGCCGACAGGACAGGGTCGGCGAACGCTCCGAACTGCCGGAAATATAGTCACTCGAGCGGCGATGGCATTTTTGCGCAGCCCGTATTCCTGGTTGCGGTGGGACGAATACGAGAGCGTCCTGACGATGCTGGCGGATTTGAATCACACCATTACGATACGATCATTGTTTTCGTTTTAGAGAATCCAAGAACCAAGGACGTGATCTATGGCGACATCCATCACCCGGTACGTGCGTGAGAAAGGCGAGATTCCGCTGGCCTGGGCCGGTTCGACCCTGGACATGAACTATCTCAACTTCGGCGACGCTCTGAGCCCGGTGATGATCGCGCTGCTCTCGGGCAAGCCGATCCGCAGGGCGCCGATGAAGTCGTTCGCGCCTCGCCTGTCCTGCGTCGGTACGATCGGCCACGGTTTCGCCAACGGCGAGGTCTGGTTCTGGGGCACGGGCTGCTCCAACTGGGCCAACCCTTCCGCTCCGGCAGCCGAGAAGAAGCCCTTCGTCCCGTCCCCGGAATCGCATTTCACCGTGACCGCCACCCGCGGCCCGGTCTCGGAATCGCTCCTCTCGGCCAAGACCCTCTCGCATGCCGTTCCGTACGGCGACCCGGTCTGGCTGCTGCCTCGATTTTACAAGCCGACGGTCAAGAAGCGCTACAAGCTCGGCGTCATCCTCCACCTGTCGGAACTCGCCAACCGAGAGATGGAGGCGGTGCCGCGCAAGGAGATCGCGCGGTTCCGGATTCCGGCCGAACTCGCCGACGACATCCATCTCATCACGACCGTCACCGAACTGCATGTCGGTGCGCTTCAGTCGAAGATCGACGAGATCCTGTCCTGCGAGCGCATCGTCTCCACCAGCCTGCACGGCATGGTGATCGCGGAATCCTACGGCATTCCCTGCCTGTATTTCGCGCCGAGCCTGAGCAAGGACGGGCTGCAATCGGTGGAGCTCACCCCCGGTGGCGACGTCGACCTGCGCATCGTCGATCTCTATACCGGCCTCGGCCTGCCGAAGATCGACGTCTACAATCAGCCCCGGCCCAAGCCGAGCGACTGGCCCGCGATCATGAAGGCCATCGACAAGAGCTGGTCGCCCAAGACCTTCGATGGCGATGCCCTGATCAACGCCTTCCCGGTCGATCTGAGCCCCATCTCCGCCGCGCCCGGCGAGACGATCTGGGAGCACAAGGCGCTCACCGACCTGAAACTCCGCCACGATGTCGGCGAGTTGAACCGGCTCGACCGCAAGGAATTTCCGGGAGGAGCCAAGGTGGCCGCCGCCCGATTTCCTGACGAATCTCCCAAAGGCGCTCCCAAGGCCGCTGCGAGAGCTGTGGCCGAAAAGACTGTCTCTGAGCCGGCTGGCGAAGATGCTGCGGCGAAGCTAGAAAAAAAAAAGAGCTCCGTCGCTCTCCTGAAGCGCATTAAATCGACCCTGCCGCCCGGCTCGGTGCCCCTGGCCTGGGCGGCCAGTTCGCCGAAGTTTCCCTACGCTAATTTCGGTGACGCGCTGAGCGCCGTCATGGTCGCCGCCATCTCCGGACGCGTCGTGCGGCATGCGGGCTTCGACAGCAATTCCGAGCGCCTCGTCGCGGTCGGAACCATCGGCCACGCCATCAGCAAGGGCACGGTGCATATGTGGGGCACCGGTCTCGATGCCCAGCGCTGCCCGGGCAATCCGAACCCGGCGCCCTATCAGCGTCCGGCGGGAACCGAGTTCCACGTCCATGCCGTGCGCGGCCCCAAGACCGGCGCCGTACTGAGGGCGCAGGGCATCGCGGTGCCGGAGATCTACGGCGACCCGGTCTACCTGCTGCCCAAGTTCTGGCCCATGGACCATGTGGCGAAGACCCATGAGATCGGCGTTATCGTCCACCTGACCGAGCTCGCCTCCCAGGATCCCGCCGCCACCGTCCTCGACGTGATGACGCGCTACGGCATCCCCCCCGAGCGCAAGGGCGATATCCGGATCATCAACACGATCACCGAACGCGACGCATCGTCCCTGCGCGCCAAGGTCGAGGAGATCGTGTCCTGCCGGCACATCCTCTCTACCTCGCTCCACGGTCTCGTGATCGCGGAATGCTACGGTATTCCCAGCGCCTGGTTCGCCACCTATGGCCAGGGCGAGGGCCGTGAACTCAAGCTCGACGACGATGAGGAGAGGGTCGATCACCGGGTGCGGGATTTCTATCTCGGCGCCGGTGTGACCCGCCTCAACGCCTTCTGCCTGGAGCGGCGCGCCAAGCCCGAATGGGACAAGGCCGTCGACTGGATCAAGGCCACATGGCGGCCCCTGACCTACTCGCCCCAGGCATTGTTCGAAGCCTTCCCGCTGCCGAAGGCGGTCGAGTTCGAGGCGACCCCCTGGCCGGTGGAGCCGAAGGTGCTCAAGGCGCTGAAGTTCTAGGCGCCCGGTCCTACGGGACGAGTCGCATCGTCGAGGCCACGCGGCGATCGAGAAGAGGCGAACTCCGTCCTCCTGGAGGCGTCAGCGCCCGAGGAGGAACGGTGTTCGGACAGCACGAGGGGCCGAGCCACCGGCGCGTGAAATCGCATGTGGTCCGAGTCTTTCATTTCTATCGCCAACGACCCCATCGCAGAACCATCCGAGGAAGTCCGGAATGCCTAAAAGTGTGATGTTGGATGGGTACAATCTCGGCCTGGAGAAGGGGACCGGCGTCGCCACCTACGCCCGCAACCTGAGCTACGAGCTGCACGAGCTCGGCTACCGGACCGATGTCCTCTACGGGACCCGCGCATCTCCGGGCCTCGACCCGCTGCTTCGCGAGATTTCGTTCTTCGATCCGGCGGTGGGTATCCCGCCGCAATGGCTGGTGATCCTGCGCTACCTGCGCGACCAGATGACCTCGCCGCTCGGGCGGCGGGCGGTGAAGGTGCCGATCACCGGCACCGTCATCAGCAAGACGTTCGAATCGCGGATGCCGTATTTCGACCAGATCTGGAACAGCGTGAACCTGTTCGACGTCGCGCTCTCCTATTTCAAGACCTACAATCGCACCCTGCGCGTCAGCGGTCTGCGCACGCCCGACATCATGCACTGGACCTATCCTCTGCCGATCCGGATTCCGGGCGCCAAGAACATCTACACCCTGCATGATCTCGTGCCCCTGCGCCTGCCCTTCACCACCGGCGACATCAAGCGGCGCTACCTGCGCCTGATGCGGCGCATCGTGAAGGATGCCGATCACATCGTCACCGTGTCCGAGACCTCGCGCCGCGACATCATCAACCTGCTCGGCTGCCCCGAGCACCGGATCACCAACACCTACCAGTCGGTGGAAATCCCCAAGAAGTTCTCCGAGAAGCCCGAGGACGTGGTCCGCCGCGAGATCGAGGGCGCCTTCGGCCTGCCGTACAAGGGCTACTTCCTGTTCTTCGGCGCCATCGAGCCCAAGAAGAACGTCGGCCGCCTCGTCGAGGCCTATCTCGCGAGCCAGGTCTCGGCGCCACTCGTCATCGTCGGCGGCGCGGCTTGGAAATCGGATATCGAGTTCAAGTTCATCAATCCGGCGACGAACTCGTATCTCGAGCAGATCGACAACATGACCTACCAGCGCGACCGCATCCGGCGGTTCGACTACGCGCCGTTCTCACTCCTCGTCAGCCTCATCCGCGGTGCCAAGGGCGTGGTGTTCCCCTCCCTCTACGAAGGCTTCGGCCTTCCCGTGCTGGAGGCCATGCTGCTCGGCACCCCGGTCATCACCTCCAAGGAGGGCTCGACGCCGGAAGTCGCCGGCGACGCGGCCCTGCTGATCAACCCCTACGACACCCGCGACATCGCCGATGCGATCCGCGCGGTGGATTCGGATGCGGACCTACGCGGGCGCCTCTCCGAGATGGGCAAGGTCCAGGCGGCGAAATACAGCCCCGAGATCTATCGCGGGCGCCTCAAGGAACTCTACGAGCGACTCTGAACGGACCCTTCCGGATCGCCGCCGGCCTCGTCGGCAGGCGGTCCGGGCGACGGTGAGGCCTCGACCCGACAATGGCGATTCTCGTGACCGGAGCCGCGGGCTTCATCGGCTACCATGTGGCCGATCGCCTGCTCGCGCGTGGCGAGACGGTCATCGGCATCGACAATCTCAACGATTACTATTCCGTCGCGCTCAAGCGGGACCGGATCGAAGATCTCGCGACGCGCCGGGGCGACGCGTTCCGCTTTCTGCCCATCGACTTCTCCGATCACGAGGCCCTGGACAGGGGGCTGGACGAGCATGGGATCGACAGGATCGTCCATCTCGGCGCGCAGGCCGGGGTGCGCTACTCCATCGAGAACCCGCGCGCCTACGTTCAGGCCAACGTGGTCGGTCACCTCAACATCCTGGAATTCGCGCGCCACCGGGGCGTGGCGCACCTCGCCTATGCCTCGTCCTCTTCGGTCTACGGCGGGAATACCTCGCTGCCCTTCCGGGTCGAGGACCGCGTCGACCATCCGGTCTCGCTCTATGCCGCCACCAAGAAGGCGGACGAGTTGATGAGCGAAACCTACGCCCATCTCTATCGCCTGCCCCAGACCGGACTGCGCTTCTTCACCGTCTACGGGCCATGGGGACGGCCCGACATGGCTCTGTGGCTGTTCGCCAAAGCCATCTTCGCGGGCGAGCCGATCCGCGTGTTCAACGACGGCGCGATGCGACGGGATTTCACTTACATCGACGATATCGTCAGCGGGATCCTCGCCTGCCTCGACAATCCGCCCCCCGATAACGGCGCGGAGAAGGCCGGCGGCAGCCATGCGCCGCACCGGCTCTACAACATCGGCAACAACACGTCCGTGCCGCTCCTGCGCATGATCGACGTGCTGGAGGAGGCCTGCGGGCGCCCGGCGATCCGCCGGTCCGAGCCGATGCAGCCCGGCGAAGTGAGGGAGACCTACGCCGATCTCGGCGCCATCGCCCGCGACCTCGGCTATGTCCCGACGACGCCGATCGAAGTCGGCATCCCGGCCTTCGTGCGCTGGTTCAAGGCCTATCACCGCCTCGGCTGACGCGGCCCGCTTCCGCCCGAGGCGCCGATCCGCCGGCGGGACAGTCGTCATACCCCATATGGGGGATGGCAGGATTGAACGGGATGGTAGGGGTTCCGTGATCCAGGGCCGCGATCTTGCCCACCACCATGTGGACCACCGATGTTCATCGATTGCCGCATCACCTACGACCTTCGTTCCGATGACCGGAGCCTCGACAGGTGGACGGTCTTCGACACCAAAACCGGTCGACCGGCATGGGTGAAAGGACTGCGGCAGGTCGGGCTTGCCTTCGCCGTGGCCGACCAACTCGTCGACGCATTGAACGCCATGGAGCGCGCCGCACCGGGATCGTCGGTGACCTGGTCGGATCGCTTGAGCGGGCCGCTGCTCGCCCCCGTGTGATCGTCCGTCCCACCGTGCCGGTTCCGTCAGTCCCTGCCTCGATCCACCCACTCGACGATGCGGTCTTAAGACAACGCTAACCCTGTTCTTTTACCACGATGGGGTCGGCGAGGAGCCGTCCCGCATTGGTCTGGCCGCGTCCCGAGGGGGCGCGATCCCCCGGGACGATCTTCGGCCGCCGCGTCCGTCGCGCCGGTCCGGGATGCGCGAAGGGACGTCCGTGAAACATCCCGGGCAGCGGTCCTGTCGCGCGCACCGCTCGAGGCGGGGACCCGCGGAGAGACACTCGTCCGTGATGCGTGCAGGGCCGATCGCAGGATGGCGCAGGAGGGGGCTTCACGGCCTGATCCTGACGGCCGCCGTCGCCCTGCCCGGAAGCCAGGCGGAGGCCCAGTCGAGCCCGACGCCGCGACCCGCCACACCGACCTTCGGCAGCACGAATCCATCCTCGGCCACGGGTGCGGGTAGTACGGGCGGCCCGACCCTGCGCGGCAGCGGTCCCTCCGGCGATGCGTCCACCGGCGCCGCCTCCCCGAGCGAGGGCGCTGTCTCACAGACCGATGACGGTTCGGCCGGCACCCCCGCCCGACGGCGCTCCCTCGCGCCTGTGGCGCGTCCGGCCACGAGCGCCGGCAACAACCGCAATCCCACCGATCTCCTGCGCCTGCGCGCGATCCCGCCGCGCCGCTTCGGCGTGGCGACGACGCGGCCGGTCCGCTCCATCGTGCAGACGCCGCCGCCGGACCTGCGACTCACACCCGTGATCCGCAATGCCGTCGTCGGTGCGCCGCTGCCGACCCCCTCGCCCGCTCCGCCCCCGGCGCCGTCCCTGACCCTGTTGCCATTGGCCGGAATCGGCACGCCAGGCGCCTTCCTCGGCGCCGCCCTGCGCAGGCCGCTGGTGGTGGACGAGGCCTATGCCCCCCTCGGCATCAAGCTCGGGACCTTCACGTTCCTGCCGGTGTTCCAGCAGAGCGTCGGCTACGACACCAATCCGGACCAGATCACCGCCAACCGCGCCAAGGGGTCGCTCGCCCTGCGCACCGAGGGCGAGCTCGCCTTCCGCAGCGACTGGTCCTCGCATGAACTCGCGGGCGAACTCCGCGGCGGCTATCTCGACTTTCCTGACAACCAGGCCGCCAGCCGGCCCAATGGCGCTGGTACGGTTCGCCTGCGCCTCGACGCCAACCGCAGCACCACCGTCGACGTGGAAACCCGCTTCCTCGTCGAGACACAGCGGCCGGGCTCGCCGGACATCAACGCCACGCTGTCGAACCGCCCGATCGTGGCGAGCTACGGCACGACGATCGGCGTCACCGAGACGTTCAACCGGCTGCAGGTCTCCCTGCGCGGCCTCATCGACCGGTCGGAGTTCGAGAGCGCGACGCTGTCGAACGGTGCGATCCTGAACCAGAGCGACCGCAACCTGAACCAGTACGGGTTGAGGCTGCGCGCCTCCTACGAGATCTCGCCCGTCATCTCGCCCTTCGTCGATGTCCTGGCCGATACCCGCGTCTACGACCTGCGCACCGATTCCAACGGGATCCGCCGGAATTCCGACGGCATCACGGTCACGGGCGGCGCCCGCGTGGCGCTCACCCGCTTCGTCAGCGGCGAGGTCTCGGCGGGTCTCCAGCACCGGACCTATGTCGATCCAGGCCTGAAGGACCTCACCGCCCCGATCGTCAACGCGGCCCTGATCTGGACGGCGAGCCCGCTCACCACCGTGCGGCTCAACGCGGCCACCGGCATCATCGAGACCGCCGTTGCGGGATCGAGCGGCGTGCTGACCAAGGCGGTGACGCTGGAGGTGCAGCACGACCTCCTGCGCAACCTGTCGATCACCCTGGGCGGCGGCTACCTCGCCAGCGACTACGACCGGGTCAACATCACCGAGCGCGGCTTCTCCGCCACCGCCCGGCTCGACTACCGCTTCAACCGCTGGCTCTCCATGCGCGGCAGTTACATCTACCAGCAGATCGACAGCAGCTCCGCCGGGTCGAGCTTCAGCGCCAATACCTGGCTGCTGGGGCTGCGGGTTACGCCCTGAAACTCAGCCCTGACAAGACTTTATGCGGGCTTTCTCATGCAATGACGTAAGTCCTTACCTAGCCAGGGCGAGCGAGGCGCCGGACTTGGAGAGCGCTCCGTCCAACGCACCCCCACCCTGGCGCAGGCGGGCCGTCACGGTCCCGCCGGGCTGGTAGAGATAGACCTCGCCGTCGCGGTAATCCCAGGCGGTGACCTTCGCCAGATCCTTGTTGGCACAGCCGGAGGCGTTCGCCTTGTAGAGGTCGAGGGCGGGGGCGCTCGACAGGGAGACCTTGCAGGTCGCGCCCGTGGCGTCCTTGGCATTCCAGCTTCCCACCACCGAGGAGCGTCCGCTCGACACGATCGGCGGGGCCGGCGGCGGCACGTAGACCGGTTCGGCGACGACCGGGGCCGGCGCCAGAGCCACGTCCGCACCCACCGGAGGCGGAGCGTCGACAGGGGCGGCGCTGGCGCCGGGCGGGGGCGCGAGGGGGGCGGACGTCACCGGGCCGGCGGGCATGGCCGGGGCGACCGGCTCGAGGGCGGCCTGGGCGCCGAGGCCGGTGCGGCTGCCGCGGCTCGGCCCGTCGAGGCGCGACGAGCTGCAGGCCCCGAGGCCTGCGGCGAGGGCGACGAGGGCAACGGTCGACAGGAACTGACGCGGCATCGATCTCTCTTCCCGGCGGGGACTTCGGCAATGAACCGTTGCGTCACCGCCAATTGCGCTGACGGCAAGGCAATGCCGCGGGCCTGACAAGGGAAAGGCGCGTCGCCCCGGCTTTTCGGACACGGTGTGGCGGCAAGGCCGCAATCGTGTCCGAGCGAGGTCAGCGGCGGGGTGCCACTCCGTCGATGGCGAGCCGAAGATGCATGGGGCCGCGCAGGGCCGCGCCCGAGCGATAGGGCGGCGGATCGTCGATGAGGCGCGGATGGACGAGGCGCTGTGCCAGCGCCACAAGGGCCGCCTCGGCCTCGAATCGGGCGAGCGGCGCGCCCGCGCAGTAATGGAGCCCGCCGCCGAAACCGAAATGGCGGATATCGGGCCGATCCGGGTCGAACCGGTCCGGATCGCGGAACACCGCCGGGTCGCGATTGCCGGAGGCGAGGAGGAGCACGATGTCGGCGCCTTCCGGGATGGTGGTGCCGGCGATGTCGATGGCGCTCAATGCCCGCCGCGTCCGGAAATGCACCGGCGGGTCGTAGCGCAGCATCTCCTCGATGAGGCGCGGCGCGAGGTCCGGCTCGCCGGCGAGCCGCGTGAGGATGTGGGGGTGTCGTACCAGAGCCAGCATGCTGTTGGCGATGAGGTTCACGGTGGTCTCATGGCCGGCCACCAGCAGCAGGATGGCGGTGGCGATGAGGTCGACCTCGCCCATCCCCGCTCCACCGTCCTTGCCCGATTCGCCGCTCATGCCGGACAGCATGTCGTCCTGCGGGTGCCGGCGCTTCTCCTTGATGAGGCCGCGCATGTAGGTGGAGATCTCGTCGAAGGTGGTGATGTTCTTCGCCCGTGCCTCCTCATTGCCGAGGTTGTCCGGTTCGAGAGCCGAGGCGAGCTGCGTCGCCCAGCCGTGGAATTGCGGCTCGTCCTCCGGCGGCACGCCCAGCATCTCGCAGATCACCGTGACGGGAAGCGGATAGGCGACGTCGCAGACGAGATCGAAGCTCGTCGCATCGCTCTGCTTGTCCAGGAGATCGGCCACGAGGTCATGCGAGCGTCCGCGCATGGCATGGACCCGCTGATGCGTGAACTGCCCCATCACGGCCATCCGCAGCCGGTCATGGTCCGGCGGATCGCGGAAGATGAACGGGCGATGGGTGTTTGTGACGTGATCCTTGACCGGGTTGACGATCCAGTCCGAGAGCGGGTTGCCGGTCCGCGGGCGTTCGCTCGGCGGCAGGGTCTCCGAACTGATCCGCGGATCGTGCAGGAGGCTCGTGATCGCCGCATGGGTCGAGACCACATAGGTGCCGTCGTCCTGGCGCGAGACAGGCGTCTCGCGCAAGCGGGCGTAGAGCGGATAGGGATCGGCCCGGTTGGCCTCGTCCTTGACCGCCTCGAACAGGCGTCCGGCCTTCATGACGATGTCCGTTCCTCGGGAAAGCCCGGCTGCAGCACCGCGAGACCGTGCAGGTCGACCCCGACGCGGATCGGTGGGAACGGGGCGCGCGCTGCGATCTGCTCGGCATAGGCGGGGAGCCAGCGCCCTGAATCGAAGGACAATGCGGCGATGCAGCGTCCCTTGGCGCCATAGACGACGACGAAGCGGCCCTCCTTCGGGCTTCCCTGCGCGAAGACCATGGCATCCGCCCCCTCGGTCAGGCCCACCGACTTGATGGTGACGCCGCCCTGAGACGACCAGAAAGCGGGCATCTCGGCATAGGCCGCGCCCGTGGCCGCTCCTGCCAGGAGGCGCCCGGCATGCTCGCCCTGGGCCACCGCGTGGCCCCAATGTTCGAGGGCGACCGGGCGGCCGTCGTAAAGCGGATGGGGGAACCGTGCCACGTCGCCGGCCGCGGCGATGGCCCTGTCGGGGCGTCCCTCCGTGTCGAGGACGTAGCCGGCCTCGTCGCAGAGGACGCCGCCTGGGCCGGCATCGAGCCCGGAACCGCTCAGCCATTCGGTGTTGCGCACCGCGCCCAACGCCACCACCACGAGGTCGGTTTCCACCTCACTGCCGTCATCGAGAATGGCCCGGACCACCCGGCCCGACGCATCGCCTTCGAGCCGCGCGACCTTGGTCCGGCTGCGCAGGTCGACGCCGAGAGCTCGGTGCAGGGCGGCGACGATCTCGCCCACCGGCTGCCCGAGGATTCTAGCGAGGGGTGCCGGTCCCGGATCGATCAGGGTGACGGTGCGGTCGAGGGCCCGGCAGGAGGCCGCGACCTCGCAGCCGATGAAACCCGCGCCGATGATGAGGACGCGCTTCGGGCCGGCGGCGAGCGCCCGCCGGAGGGCGGCGGCATCGTCGCGCCCGCGCAGGGTATGGACCCCGGCAAGGCCCGCCTCAGTCGGATTCGACCAGGGTCGGGCGCGCGATCCGGTGGCGATGAGGAGCCGGTCGTAGGACAGGGTCGCGCCATCGGCGAGGCGGACCTCGCGCGCCTGCCTGTCGAGGCCTGTGGCGGCGACGCCGAGCCGCCATTCAGCATCCAGGGCATGGAGGTTGGGCAGCGCGGTCGCCTCGGGCGCGATCTCGCCGGTGAGGGCGGCCTTCGAGAGCGGCGGCCGGTCGTAGGGGCGGTGTGGCTCGTCGCCGACGAGGGTGAGGCGTCCGGCAAAGCCCGCCTGGCGCAGGGCCTCGGCACCGCGCAGGCCCGCGAGGGAGGCGCCGACCACCACCGCATGTCCTTCGGCATTCCTGCTCGTCATCGGCCTTGCCGCTCCGGGTCCTCGACGCGGATCGCCTGGACCGGACAGGATACCCGCGCCCGCTCGATGGCGAGACGGTCGGACGCGGAGGGCGCGGGGTCGTAGAACAAAGCTTCGCGCCCATGCAGCACGAAATGCTCCGGCGCCGCGTAGCAGCACTGGGCGTAGGCCTGGCATCGGTTGAGATCGACGGTGACGCGCAGGGGCGAGCCGTTCGGCGGCGGGGAGGGATCGGGCATGGGGCTCGCTGAGGGAAGCACCCGACAAGGTTTCCCGCGTGCCGAGGTTCCGTCGCGAGCGCAAAGGTCGCGCGGGCGCTTTACGACGCGTCGTCGGCCCCGAGCTTCCTGTGCATCACCAGGGCATCGACCAGCCCGAGGCTCGGATGCCGGAACGCCTCGGGCAAGCGGGCGATCCGCGAGAAGCCGAGGCTTTCCCACAGGGCTACCGCGCGGGTGTTGCTGGCGACGACGAAATTGAACTGCATGGCGAGGAAGCCCTGGCGGGTGGCACCCTCGATCGCGTGCCGTCCCATGGCGCGGGCGATGCCGCGACCCACCGCATCGGCATGGGTCATGAACCCGGCATTGGCCACATGGGCTCCGCCGCCCTGCTGGTTCGCCTTCAGCATGTAGGTGCCGAGCACCCTGCCCCCGTCCAGGGCGACGAAGACCTGGTTTGCCGGGGCGAACCAGTAGGCCAGCATGGCCTCGCGCGAGCCGTCGCGGGGCAGCGCATAGGTCTCGCCGGCCCGGATCACCGGCTCCAGGATGGACCAGATCGCATCGGCGTAGCCGGGTTCCGCCGGGCGGATGAGGAGGGGTGTCGTCATGCCGTTCCGATCCTGCCCCAGCCGGGGAGTTTGATCGCGGGGCGGCGCAGGTCGAGCCCCGCGACGAGGCCGAGGAGGTTCAACTCGATGCCCTCGACCCAGCCGACGGTGAGCCCGGCATAGCCGCCCAGGGTCAGCCGAATGCCGGTGCCGCTCGGCGTCCGCTCGACGATGCGGCCCGGCGGCGCCCAGTCCTTCCCCATGGCCGTCGGCGGCAGGATCGCCTGCGCCTCCGGAAGGCGGGCCAGCACATGGGCGGTGAAGCTATTGGAGTTCGGCCCGGGCCAGGCCTGATAGGTGCCGAGCGCCCGGTAGGGATAATCGGCCACCGCCGCGCGGATCGACGGGATGGCGCGGGCCGCATCGTCCCCGTCGAGGGCGAGGACGGTCTGCGGATCGTTGCCGAACCAGCGTCCGTCCGCGGCCCAGCCGTCCGTGCGGACCGGCATCCCCCAGCCGACCACGTCGTAGCGGGTGTAGCGGGCGGCGCCGTCAGGCTTCACCACGATCCAGCTGTGATGGGCGAAGATCCCCCGCCAGCGCCCGACCCGCGCCGCATAGACCCGGACGAGTGCCGGGTCCGACGCTTTGGGCGGGCGCAACAGCCCGGCGCTCGACCAGTCGGCCACCGCCCAGTCCGCCGCACCACCGCCCCGCGCCATCCACCACAGGGCATGGCTGCCGAGCGGCAGAAGAAACAGACCGAGCAGGAGGAGGCCGAACACGCGAAAGATCGCGCCGAGGAGGGACAGGGAGATCACGACGGGGATCTTTGCCCGCGCGAGGCCGCGCGCAAGCGCCGCCTTCGTCGCATCCACAATCATCGCTCGCCGCCGACCGTTTCGGCGATGATGCGCATCGGCCACAGTCGGGTTTCAACCGCGACGCGGACCATATCTCCCCTTGCCGCATGAAACGCACTCAGCAATGAAACATTATAACATAGTGATTTCGGGGCGTGATGCGGATGAGACGATCGAGGATCTGGCTGGCCGGGACGATGCTGTCCGGTGCGGGCCTCACATCCGGCGCGATGATCGCCCCCGCCGCGGCCCAGCAGGCCGAGGTGACGCTCTCGGAACTGAGCGTGACCTCCGCGAGCCCGATCCTCCCCGCCCCCGGCCCTTCCGCCGCAGGGGGCTTTCCCACCGGTGTGCTGCCGGTCGTCGGCGACAGTCTCTCGCCCGTCACGGTGGTCACCCGCTCCGAGATTCAGCGCAACCAGCCCCGCACCCTCGGTGACGCCCTCTCCGACCGCCCCGGCATCTCGTCCTCGACCTATGCGCCCGGAGCGGCTTCGCGGCCGATCATTCGCGGCCTCGACAACGCGCGGGTGCGGATCCAGGAGAACGGCATCGTCAATGGCGGCGTGTCCGATCTCGGCGAGGACCATGCGGTGCCGGTCAACCCGCTCACCGCAGACCGGATCGAGGTGATCCGCGGCCCCGCGACCCTGCGCTACGGCTCGGGCGCCATCGGCGGCGTGGTCTCGTCCGAGAACAACCAGGTCCCCACCTTCATCCCGGCCCGGGGCGTCTCCGGCCAGGTCACCACCGGCTATTCCAGCGGCGATAACGGAAGGCTCGGCGCGGCGAGCGTCGATGCCGGGGCCAACGGCATCGCGGTCCATGCCGACGGCTTCAAGACGGCCACCGATTCCTACGCCATTCCCGGCGGCATCCAGCGCAACTCGGCCACCGAGACGCAGGGCGGCTCCATCGGGATCTCGGCCATCGGCGATCGCGGCTTCGTCGGCGTGTCGTTCAGCCACTACGAGGCGATGTACCAGATTCCCGGAGGCGACGCGGAGGAGGCCCGCACACGGCTGACCCCGAACCAGGATCGCGTGCTCGCCCGTGGCGAGTATCGGCCGCTTCAGGGGCCGTTCGAGGTTCTCCGGTTCTGGGCCGGCGGGTCGGTCTACCGCCATGAGGAGATCGGTATCGCGCATGAGGGTTCCGGGGGGGCGAACGGCCTCGAGGGCGTGCAGGCGATCTTCAAGAACCGCGAGGTCGAGGCCCGGTTCGAGGCGCAACACGTGCCGGTCGTCACCGCGCTCGGCACCCTCACCGGCGCGGTCGGTCTGCAGACCGGCCGGCGCGTCCTCAATTCGCAGCTCGAGAGTTTCCTGCCGGCCACGGAATCGCGTTCCCTCGCCACCTACCTGTTCGAGGAACTGGCGGTCGGGGGCGGCCTGCGCTTCCAGGCGGCGGGCCGCATCGGGAACGACCGGCTCAACAGCACCGCCACGCTGTTCCCCGCCGACTACCTGCCCAATGGCACGGATCCGTCGAGCTCCGCGCTGACGCGCCGCTTCGCCCCCAAGAGCCTCAGCTTCGGCGCGCTGCAGGACCTGCCCTACGGGTTCGTGGCGAGCGTCAACGGCTCCTATGTCGAGCGCGCGCCCACCAGCTACGAGCTGTTCTCGCAGGGGCCGCACGATGCCACCGCGACCTTCGAGATCGGTGACCCGACCCTGAAGCTGGAGCGCGCCCGCACGGTGGAGCTCAGCCTGCGCCGGGCCGAAGGTCCCCTGCGCCTCGACGCCACCGGATACGTCACGCGCTATACCGGCTTCATCTACCGCCGGGATACCGGCAACCGCTGCGACGACGATTTCGCCTCCTGCGGCAGCGGCGACGAGTTGCGCCAGATCGTCTACTCACAGGCCACCTCGACCTTCTACGGCGCCGAGATCGGCGCGCAACTCGACATCCTTCCCGTCGGCGACGGCTGGGCCGGGATCGAGGCGCAGTACGATTTCGTGCGGGCGCAGTTCGACGACGGTTCCTACGTTCCGCGCATCCCCCCCCATCGCCTGGGTGGCGGTGCTTTTCTGCGGGCGAATGGCTGGTTCGGCCGCGTGAACCTGCTCCACGCCTTCGACCATACCGAGATCGCGCCGTTCGAGACACTGACGCGGGGTTGGAACGATCTGCGCGCCGAGCTGGCGTATACGCAGTCCCTCGATCCGGTGATCTACGGTGCCAGCGAGGTGACGGTGGGGCTCCAGGGTCGCAACCTCCTGGATGACGACATCCGCAACTCGGCCTCGTTCAAGAAGGATGAAATCCTGCTGCCCGGCCGCAACGTCCGGCTGTTCCTGACGGCCCGGTTCTGAAGCCGGTCCCGGTCCCGTCAGGGGACCGGAACGGTCTGGCGCCGGACCGTCGTTCGCCGTGTCGGACAGTTAACTGCCCGCTCGGCGGCAAACCGTGCTAGAACACGGCCAACCCCGCACGAACCCGTGCCCTGGGCAACTCCATGAGGCCCAAGTGGCGAATGCGTTCAAGAGTGGTGCGTCTCAGTCGCGTACCACCAACGATTTCAACGAGCGGGCCAAGCAGCTCTCCGAGCGTCTCGGCGCCATCGAGAAGCCCGCGCAGATGAAGCGCGGCAACGCTCCGCGTCGTTCGTTCAAGGCCGGCCCCCGCCCCGAGGCGGATACGGAGCCCAAGGGCGAAGTCGAGACGACGTCCGAGAAGGACGAGGGCGAAGCCGAGAACGAGGCCTGACACAGGCGCTCTCGCCCGACTTCGGCGTGAGCCTCGGCGACGACGCGAAAGGGCCCGGATAGAAGCACCGGATACGAGATCCGGTACAACCATCCGAGCCCTTGGCGGTCATCGAGACGACGAGGCCTCCCTTGCGAGGGATGGCCCATCCAGGCCTTCAGCGACGGGCCTTGGCCTTGCGAGCGGCATAGCGCGCATCGCGCTGGGCCTTCTTCTCGGCCAGGTCGATCGCCTTGCGCTCGGCGGCGAGACGAGTCTCTTCCTCTTCGCGGGCGATCTGGGCGGCGAGCTCCGCCTCTTCGCGAGCGCGCTTCTCCTCGGCAGCCTTCTTTTCGGCGGCGATGCGGGCGGCTTCGCGTTCGCGAGCCCTCTCGTCCCGGGCACGGGCGATTGCGGCGCGGGCCTGGGCCTTGGCAATCATTTCCGGGTCATCCGCCGGGGGACGGGCCTTGAATTTTTCCAGCAGCATCTGCTTGGCGCTGGCGGAGTTCTTACGGCGGTCGTCGAAATTCCTGTAGTCGAAGGCGCTCATCTGACCTTTCTCGGGTGGTGCGTCTCGGCCCGTTCCGCGAGCGGAAGCGCGCGGCGCTGAGCCTTGCTGTGAATCATCGAAGGACGGAATCGAATCGGATAGCCCAATGACTCACGATTCGGCCGGAATCAACTGAAGCCGCCCATGGCAGGGCGGCTTCTTATGCATGTGTTGAACAAAGGCCTCACCGGGAGGGCCCTCGTTCGTCCAGACCTCAGGCCGCCTGGAGGTTGCCGGCGGATTGCTTGCCGGTGCGGCGGTCGTTCTCGATCTCGTAGGACAGCTTCTGCCCCTCGATGAGGTTGCGCATGCCGGCGCGTTCCACGGCCGAGATATGGACGAACACGTCCTTGCCGCCGTCATCCGGTTGAATGAAGCCGTAGCCCTTGGTCTCGTTGAACCATTTCACGGTGCCCGTGCTCATGGATATGTCCTTCTCGCCGTCGGGAGGAACGCGATTGCAGGGGTCGCGCCCTCGTCTCGAATAAAGTGTGGAGGGGCCTCTCGGGCCGCGGTTACGCTACGCGCGGCCGACAGGGCGCAGGGTCTCGGAGATGCGATGGGATCGAAGCGACGGCCCGCGGCAGTTCTGCAGCGACTGCTGGGCGTGCGACCCGGAATGAACCGGCAGGGGATCGTTGAAGACAAGGTCCGATAGGTGAAAGTTAGGGTGCCTGCGATTCTCAGACAAGGCTCCCGGCCGTTCCGGGTTCCCGACATGGCCTGCGATTTCCATCGCGAAAGCGAGCCGACTGAATGACGGACGGGTTCTGCGGCGCGGACATGACGGGGCCGGGCTGCGGCACTGCCTGTGGTTGCCCTCGCCGGGGGCGACGGCTAGGCTTGCCACTCTGCGACATGGGGCGAGGAACGACCTTAACGACCCGGTGAGGGGTCGTCACGGAAGGTTGACCGGCATCGAAGCGGGGGCGGGATGACGGAATCGAAGGTGGGCGGACGAACCGTCGGGGTTGCGCCGTGGCGGATCACGAGGGCGGGTCGCGCTTCGTGATGTCGGGCATGCAGAATTCCAAAGGCAGGGGTTTGAGACACGGCTGCGCGGGCGTGGCCATGGCCGTCCTCGGCGGTGTGTCGATGGCCGCCCTCGCCTCCTCCCCGGCCGTCGCCTTCGACCTGTTCGGCCTGTTCGGCTCCGAGGAGGAGCCGCCGGCGCCGAGCCGCGAGACGCTGCCCTATTCGGTGAAATTCCAGGGGCTCGAGGACGACGACGTTCTGCAGGCCCTGCAGGACACCTCCACGCTCTATCGTCTGCGCCAGGACGCGCCGCCCGATGGCGAGGGCATCGTGCGGCGGGCGGAGGCGGACCTTCGCCGCTTGTCCGACGTGCTCTCCGGCTACGGTTACTACCAGGGCAAGGTCGCCATCCGCATCGACGAGGTCGAATTGTCGGGCGAGGCCTCGGTGGCGGCTGCGGCGCGGGCCGCCGAGGGCGGCCGGAACCGGGCCTTGGTGCCCGTGAAGATCGTCGTCGATGCCGGTCCGCTCTACAAGCTCCGCACGGTGGCGGCCTCCGATCCGCGCGGCAACGATTTCCCGTCCGAGGTGTTGCCCGAGCGTTTCGTCCGGGTGGGCGACGACGTCCCCGCCCGCTCGGCCACCGTGCTGGCCCGCGAGGCGAAGATCGTCGATCGCTTCCGCGCCCTGGGCCATCCCTTCGCCAAGGCGGTCTCGCGCGATCCGGTGGTGGATGACGCCGCCCATGTCATGGACGTCCGCTTCACCATCGATCCCGGCCCCATAGCGGGGCTGGGCGAGGTCGCCGTGCGCGGCACCACCGGCATCGACCCGGCGGTGGTGCGCTCCTTCATCTACAGCGAGCCGGGCGACCCCTATTCGCCCAAGGCCGTGGCCGACATCCGCCGGTCCGTCGCCAAGGTCGAGGCCTTGGGCTCGGTCCGGGTGCGCGAGGGCGAGGCGCTCGACGCGCAGGGCAACCTGCCGATCTTCGTCGACGTGACCGAGCGCGACCGCAACCTGATCGGGGTCGCGGCCCGCTTCTCCACGGTCGATGGCCCGGGCATCCGTGCCTATTACGCCAACCGCAACCTGTTCGGCGGCGGCGAGACCCTGCGGCTCGACGCCGACATCTACTATCTCGGCAACGACCTCTACGCTGCGCAGCGCAAGGCCGCCGGGATCGATTCGAACGGGTTGGGCGGCCGGATCTCCGCGACCTTCGTCAAGCCGGCTTTGTGGGGCACGCGCAACGATCTCGTGGCCAATGTCTTTGCGGGCCGCGAGGCCCAGCAATCCTACGTCTCGGACGCGGCCGGCGGCACGATCGGCATCCGGCACCGGTTCTCCGACACGTTCTACGCGCAGATCGGCATCGACGGTCAGGCCGGCCGCTCGCAGGACGCGCTCGGCAAGGTCGATTACCGCCTCGTCGGCGTGCCGCTGTCGGTGGCCTACGATTCCACCGACAACCTGCTCGACCCGACGCAGGGGTTCCGGGCCACCGCCTCGGTGACCCCCTATGCCGGGTTCCTCGGCTCGGACCCGTCGATCTTCGTCGCCAAGGCGCAGGGCTCGACCTACTACGCCATCGACGACGAGGCCCGCTACATCCTCGCCGGCCGCATCGGCTTCGGTTCGATCTCGGGCGCGAGCCTCGAGGACATCCCGGCCAATATCCGCTTCTTCGCCGGCGGCGGCGGCTCGGTGCGCGGCTTCCCCTACCGGACGCTGGGCCCGCGCGGGCCGTTCAACCTGCCGGTGGGCGGGCGCAGCCTCCTCGAAGCGTCGGTGGAGGCGCGGGTCAAGATCACCGACACGATCGGGATCGTGCCGTTCTTCGACGCCGGCACCGCCTTCGAGGGCAGCCTGCCGGATTTCGAGGAGCGCATCCGCTACGCGGCGGGCCTCGGCCTCCGCTACTATACCGGCATCGGCCCGATCCGCGTCGACGTGGCGTTCCCCCTCGACCGCATCAAGGGGAACCGCGAGCGTCCCGTGGCCCTGTACATCAGCCTGGGGCAGTCGTTCTGATGGAATTTTTCGGACGGGTTTCCGGTCGGTGCGCATCGACCCTCCCCCCTCTGCGGGGGAGGGTGTCTGCGGAGCAGGCGGGAGAGGGGACGACCTCTCCGAATGCGGCGCTCCCCTCTCCCGACCCGCTTCGCGGGCCACCCTCCCCCGCAAAGGGGCGAGGGAGAACGCGCGTCATCGTGGCCGTCATCGGCCTGACCGTCTGCATCGCCGTTCCCGCCACCCACACCCGTGCCGACGACGGCGAGAAGACCGTGCTCGGCGGGCTCCTGTCGAAGGCTTTGTCCACGCCGGGCTCCCAGGTGTCCATCGGTGCCGTGGACGGGGCGCTGTCTTCCAACGCCACGATCCGCGACGTGGTGATCAGCGACCGCAACGGCGCCTGGCTGAAGCTCGACAAGGCGCGCCTGGTCTGGAGCCGCCTCGCCCTCCTCTCGGGTCGCCTGCAGGTGGACAGCCTGGAGATCGGCCGCCTCGAAGTGCTGCGCCGTCCCCTCCCCGCCCCGGTCTCGGCGACGCCGGAACCCGATGGCTCGCTGCTGCCCGAATTGCCCGTGAAGGTGGAGATCACCGCCTTCAAGCTCGCCGAACTCGTCCTCGGCGAGACCGTCGCCGGTCAGCCGGCGCGCCTGTCCGCCGAGGGGAAGGCCAAGCTCGGCGCCCCGTCCGAAGGGCTCGACCTCGACCTGTCCGTGCGCCGCCTCGACGCCACCGGGCAGTTCGTCGCCCGCCTGCTCTTCGTGCCCAAGGGCGAGAAGCTCGAGGTGAAGACCACCCTGGTGGAGGCCGCCGGTGGCCTCCTCTCCAAATTCGCCAATCTCCCCGGCGAGCCGCCGATCAACCTCGATCTCGACGGACGCGGCACCCTCGATGCCTGGAACGCCCGGCTCGATTTCGATGCCGGCCCCGATCTCGGCGCCAAGGGCACGGCCCGCATCGCCCGCGCCGGCGCCGACCGCTCCCTCACCCTCGACCTCTCCTCGCGGATCGAGGGCCTCCTGCCCGGCCCGGCGGCGGCGATCTTCTCCGGCACCACCAAGCTCGACGGCGCCCTGCGCTTTGCCGATAACGGCGCGTTCGGCATCGACCGCCTCGCCCTCGCCTCCCGCACCGCCCGCCTCGACGCGTCGGGCGGCCTCACGCCCGACCGGGTCGCCGACTTCACGATCTCCGCCCGCGCCGTCCCCACCGAGGGCAGCGTCACCAAGGCGGCCAATGCCGAACTCGACACCCTCGTCTTCGACGGGACGGTGAAGGGGCCGATCGCGCGGCCACGGGTGAATGGCGACCTCAAGGCGGCGGGCCTGCGCGCGGACGGCAACGTCCTCGAACGGATCGCCGCCAGCCTCGCCATGGAACCCACGGGCGGCGATCCCAGCGCCACCCGCTTCGCGCTCCGTGCGGATGCCAATGTGGAGGGGTTGAAGCTCGCCGACCCGGCCCTGCGCCGGGCGGTCGGATCGCGCGGTGCCTTCACCTTCCGGGGCACGCTCCAGCCCGACGGCGTGGTCGATGTGGCGGCGTTCGATCTCGACGCGCCCACCGCCACGCTCTCCTATGCCGGCCGCGTCGGCCAGAACACGCTCACCGGCACGCTGAAGGCGGGGCTCGCCGACCTCTCCGCCTTCTCCGATGTCGCCGACCGGACTCTGGCCGGCAGCGTCGCCGTGAAGGCGAATTTGAGCGGGGACCCCGCCCGCAAGGCAGTGACCGCCGATGTGGACGCGACGACAAAGGGACTCGTCCTCGGCCTGCCGGCCCTCGACCGGCTCCTGGGCCGCGAGCCACATTTCTCGGGCAGGCTCTCGCAGGTCTTCGACGGCTACAGTTTCGACGGCGTGAAGCTCGACGGCGCCGAAATGGTGGCTCGGCTGGAGGGCAAGGCCACGGCACGCCTCGCCGACGCCAAGCTCCTGGTGGACGTGAAGACCCTCTCGGCCGTCGATCCGCGCCTTGCCGGCCGCGCCCTCCTCGACGGTCGGCTCTCCGGAACCCTGGAGAAGCCGGACCTCACCGCCACCCTCACCGCCGCGGACGGACGGGCGCTCGGCCGCCCGATCCGGGACGTGCGCGTGGCCGCGACGCTCAAAGACCTCACCGGGGCGCTCGACGGAACGATGGCGCTGGGCGGCGAGATCGGCGGCAAGACCCTGCGCGGGGACGTGCATCTCGCCCGCACGGGTGCGGATTGGTCCCTCGACCGGCTCGCGGTGAATCTCGGCTCGGCCACCCTCGCCGGCAAGGCGGCCGTCGATGCGGCGACCCTCCTGACTCAGGGCAGCGTCACGCTCTCGGCCGCCAATCTCGACGACCTGTCGCCGCTCGCCCTCACGCCGCTGGCCGGAAGCCTCGACGCGACCGTCGCCCTCTCGCGCGAGGGAGGACGCCAGGACGCGTCGGTGAAGGCGAAGGGCGCCTCCCTGCGCTCGGGCGAGATAGGCCTCGCGCAGCTCGACGCCGATCTCACCGGCCGCGATCTCCTCGCCCATCCCGTGGTGGACGGGCGAGTCAATGCCGACCGGGTCATCGCCGCCGGCGAGTCCATCGACACCGTGCGCCTCCTGGCTGTGGGGTCGCCCAATGCCAGCGACATCACCCTCACCGCCAAGGCGCGTGGGTTCGATCTCGACGGTGCCGCCCGGCTGGTTCCGGCCGAGGCCACGCGGATCGAGCTGTCGCGCTTCTCCGCGTCACGCGGCAAGGACCGCCTGGCCCTGGCCGGTCCCGCCACGATCACCCTCGACAAGGGCTCGGCCCTCATCGACGGTCTCGTCATCGCCGCCGGCACCGGGCGGGTCAGCCTCGCCGGACGGGCCGGATCGAATCTCGACCTGAAAATCGGCATCCGGGCGCTGCCCCTGGCGCTTGCCCGTATCGCCTCACCGAGCCTCGCCCTCACCGGCACCCTCGACGGGGACGCCGATATCCGCGGCACGGCCTCACGGCCGGAAGGGCGCTATGCCCTGTCGGTGGCGAAGGTCGTGACGCCGGAGACGCGCAAGGCCGGCCTGCCGCCCATCGACGCCAAGGCGAGCGGCACCCTGAGCGACGGCCGCGCCGGGATCGAGGGCCGGGTCTCGGCCGGTCGCGGGGCCGAGCTGACGCTTGCCGGCTTCCTGCCCGTCTCGGCGGGCGGACCCATCGCCCTGAAACTGCGCGGCACCTTCGATGCGGCCATGGCCAACAGCCTGCTCAGCGTCGGCGGCCAGCGAGTCGCCGGCCGGATCGCCCTCGACGGGGGCGTGTCGGGCACCCTCGACGCGCCCCGTGCCGAGGGTGCCGCCACCCTCTCCGGCGGCAGCTTCACCGATCCGCTCCAGGGCATCGCCCTCAAGCAGATCGAGGGCCGCGTCACCGGGCGCGGCGATACCCTCGTGGTGGAGCGCCTCACCGCGCAGACCCGGAACGGCGGCGGCCTCCAGGCCAGCGGCCGCGTGGCCCTGGACCCGAATGGCGGGTTCCCCGGCACGTTCAAGATCACCGCCGAGCGGGCCGAGCTCGTCTCCAGCCCCATCGTCACCGCCACCGCGAGTCTCAACCTCGCCTTGAGCGGTCCTCTGGCGCGGACGCCGAAAGTGTCGGGGCGGGTCGACCTCGTCTCCGTCGACGTGACCGTCCCCGATCGCCTGCCCGCCACGGTGCAGCCCCTGCCCGGCGTGCGCCGGGTCAATACGCCCGCGGACGTGCGGGCGCGCGTCGATGCGAAAGCCGACCGCAAGGCGAAGGTCGCGGCTCTGGGCAAGCGCAGGAAGGCGCCTCCACCCTTCGACGCGACGCTGGACGTGGCCGTCCATGCGCCGAACCGCATCTTCGTGCGCGGGCGCGGCATCGACGCGGAACTCGGCGGCGACCTGCGCCTCACCGGCACCTCCCGTGACCCGGTGGCGGTGGGTGATTTCGCCATGCGCCGCGGCCGTCTCAGCATCATCGGCCAGCGCCTCGACTTCACCCGCGGCCGCCTCGCCTTCAACGGTGAACTCGCGATCCCCGATCTCGACTTCCAGGCCGAGACCAAGGCCGCCGAGGTGACCGCCCGCGTCGCCGTGACCGGCCCGGCCAACCAGCCCGACTTCGTCCTCACCTCCGACCCGTCCCTGCCGCAGGACGAGGTGCTGTCGCGGCTGCTGTTCAAGAAGGCGGCCGGGGGGCTGTCGCCGTTCCAGGCGTTGCAGCTCGCCCAGGCGGTGTCGCAGCTCTCCGGCGGTGCCGGCGGCCCGGACGTGTTCGAACAGGCCCGCAAGGGCCTCGGCCTCGACAGCCTCGACGTCTCCACCGGCGCCAGCGGCGGGCCGGCCCTGGGGGCCTCGCGCTACCTCAGCGACCGTCTCAGTGTCGGCGTGAAGGCGGGCGCCAAGCCGCAGGATACCGCCGCCACCGTGGATTACGACGTGACCCGCCGCATCAAGATCCAGGGCGAGGCCGGCAGTGACGGCCGCACCGCCGTGGGGGTGGGCGCAGAATGGGAATATTGACGGCGTCGGAGCGAATGACCGGCACCGGAGCGGCCTCGAAGACGTTACCGACCGGCAGGACTCTTAAGGCCACGGTGGCACGACGGCTGACATAGCCTGCCGTGCCGAACGGAGAGTGCCCGCCACATCGGGAAGGGGCACGCCGAATGATGGGCTGGTTTCGGGCCTTGATGCCGCGGGAGGATCGCTTCTTCGACCTGTTCGAGCGCCATTCCCAGACCCTCGTCGCGGGTGCGGAGGCGCTCCAGGGCGTCCTGAAGGGCGGCGACGGCGTGCCGGACTACTGCCAGGTGATCGTCGACCGTGAGCATGAGGCCGATGCGATCACCGCGGAGGTCCTGCTCGCGGTCCGGCGCAGCTTCATCACCCCCTTCGACCGCGGCGACATCAAGGACCTGATCCAGTCGATGGACGACGCCATCGACCAGATGAACAAGACCGTGAAGACCATCGCCCTCTACGAGATCCGCTCCTTCGAGCCTCTCATGCGCGAGATGGGCGATACCGTGCTCGAGGCGGCGCGTCTCACGGCCGAGACGATCCCCCTGCTCAACGCCGTCGGCACCCATGCGGGACGCATCAACACCCTCACCGAGCGCATCACCCGCGTCGAGGGCCGCTCGGACGAGTTGCAGGAGCGTGGCCTCAAGGCCCTCTACCGCGCCCATCGCAAGGATGGTGGCGACGGCGACACCATGGCCTACATCATCGGCGCCGAGATCTACGGGCACCTGGAGGATGTGGTCGACCGGTTCGAGGACGTCGCCAACGAGATCAGCGGCATCGTGATCGAGAACGTGTGACGGGCATGGACGCCGCCTCCCTCGCGCTGCCGGCGCTGGCCGGCCTCATCGCCGTCGCCCTCTTCTTCGACTTCCTCAACGGCCTGCACGACGCGGCCAATTCCATCGCCACCATCGTCTCGACCCGGGTGCTGCGCCCGCAATACGCGGTGCTCTGGGCGGCGTTCTTCAACTTCATCGCGTTTCTGTTCTTCGGCCTTCACGTGGCGCAGACCCTGGGGACCGGGATCGTCGATGCCGGGATCGTCGATCCGCGCGTCATCCTGAGCGCGCTGGTCGGCGCCATCGCCTGGAACATCGCCACCTGGGTGCTCGGCATCCCGTCGAGTTCTTCGCACGCCCTGGTCGGTGGCCTCGTCGGGGCGGGCGTCACCAAGGCGGGGCTCGACGTCGTGGTCTGGTCCGGCCTGTCGAAGACGATCGCCGCCATCGTGCTCTCGCCGCTCGTCGGATTCCTGCTCGCCCTCCTCCTTGTGCTGATCGTGTCCTGGACCTGCCGGCGCGCCACGCCGTTCGGGGTCGACCGGAGCTTCCGCCTCCTGCAATTCGTCTCGGCCTCGCTCTATTCCCTCGGCCATGGCGGCAACGACGCCCAGAAGACCATGGGGATCATCGCCGTGCTGCTCTACTCGCAGGGGCATCTGGGGAGCAGCTTCCACGTGCCGCTCTGGGTGGTCCTGGCCTGCCAATCGGCGATGGCGCTCGGAACCCTTCTCGGCGGCTGGCGCATCGTCCATACGATGGGCTCGAAGATCACCCGCCTCAACCCGATGCAGGGCTTCTGCGCCGAGACGGGTGGCGCCATCACCCTGTTCCTGGCAACCTGGCTCGGTATCCCGGTCTCGACCACGCACACCATCACCGGCGCCATCGTCGGCGTGGGCGCGGCCCGCCGGACCTCGGCGGTGCGTTGGGGCATCGCCGGCAACATCGTCGTCGCCTGGGTCCTGACCCTGCCCGCCGCGGCCCTCATCGCGGCATGCTGCTACGTCCTGACGGGCTGGCTCGCCTGAACGATCTCGCCCGGCGCGCTTGGAGCCCTGACGCCGCGAACCTCCGCGCGAGACCTCTGTGCGCGTGGTCGGGGGAGATCAGGCACGACTCACGCTACCGCTGCTGCACGGGGATTGGCGGCAAGTCGTGATGCTCATGGATACTGAAACAGTTTCGCGGTAACGTTTTCGTGAGTTTGGCGTGACAATGCATGGCTTGTCGTTATTCAAGTTATCGAGGGGAATTCGAGTTTTTATTTAGGTGTCTTGGAATACGCGACCGTTCAGGGAAGATAAATATAAATCACTTTCAAGACGAATTATATTGCACGCAAGTAGTCATGGAATATTAAATAAGACTCTCTATCCGGTTGATATTGCCGTATCGTTTGGGGGGGTATAAGTCATGCGTTTGTCGGTCAAGACCATGCTGATCGGTCTGTTCAGCATCGTCGTTTCGATTTCGGCCGCGCAGGGCTTGGTGGCCCTATACAAGCTCCAAGACATCGGCACGAAGATCGACGTGCTGGTCGACAATGCCGTGCCGTCGGTGACTCAGGCCGACAAGATCAACCGGCTGGTGCTCCGTGTCCGCACGACACAGCTGCGCTACCTGACCGCTCCCAACAGTACGGTCGAACAGGCCGATCTCAAGCTCGCGAATGAGCTGATGCTGGAGCGCAACAAATCGGTTGAAGACTACAAGCCCCTGATCACCGGAGCGGATGAGAAGGCCGCCTACGACGATCTCACCGCCAGGATGGAGATTCTGAAGGCCGATTGGAGGAAGCTCCGTTCCATGCGCGAGACCGACAGGGACCAGGCGCTGAGCTTCTTCCGCGAAGGCAACCACGCGAATTATCGGGCGGTCGCCGACGCGGCCACCCGTCTGGTGGAGATTAATGTGGCGGCCGCCAACGCCGCCGGAGAGGCGGCGCGCAGCCAGCAGGCCGAAGCGATCCGGATCTCGGCCATCATGCTCACGGTCTGCCTCGTGATGGCGGTCTCGGCCATGATCTTCTCGTTCCTCGGCGTGGCCCGCCCGATCGAGCGCATGACCCAGGCCATGCGTCACATCGCCAGCGGTGACGAGACGACCGCCGTGCCCTCCATGGGCCGCCGCGACGAGATCGGCGAGATGGCCCAGGCGGTGGAAGTGTTCCGGACCAACCTGATCCGCACGCGTCAGCTCGAAGAGGACACGGTCCTCGCTCGGGCTTCCGCCGAGGAGCAGCGCCGGGCGGGCATGCGCAAGATGGCCGAGGATTTCGAGACGGCCGTCGGCGGCATCATCGGCATGGTTTCCTCTTCGGCCACCGAGCTTCAGGCCACGGCGCAGGCCATGACGGTGACGGCGACGCAGACCGCGTCGCAATCCACCACCGTCGCCGCCGCCGCCGAGGAAGCCGCCGTCAACGTCAACACGGTGGCCGCCGCCGCCGAGGAACTCGGCACATCGGTGCAGGAGATCGGTCGGCAGGTTTCGAGCTCCGCCACTCTCGCGCAATCCGCCGTCTCCGAGGCCGACACCACGGCGGTGCTCGTGCAGGAACTCAGCGGCGCCGTCAGCCGGATCGGTGACGTGGTGAGCCTGATCTCGACCATCGCCAGCCAGACCAACCTGCTGGCCCTCAACGCCACCATCGAGGCCGCCCGCGCCGGCGAGGCGGGCCGGGGCTTCGCGGTGGTCGCCGCCGAGGTGAAGGAACTGGCCAACCAGACGGCCCGCGCCACGGAGGAGATCTCCCAGCAGATCGGCTACATCCAGGGCGCCACCGGCCAAGCGGTCTCGGCCATCGGTTCGATCACGACGCGGATCCGCGACATCAATGCCGTGGCGACTGCCATCGCGGCGGCGGTCGAGCAGCAGAGCGCGGCGACCCAGGAGATCGTGCGCAACGTCTCGCAGGCCTCGGCCGGTACCAACGAGGTGACGAGCAACATCGCCGGCGTGGCCAGTGCTGCCGAAGAGACCGGAGCCGCCGCGAGCCAGGTGCTCGGCGCCGCTGGCGAACTGTCCCAGCAATCCGAACATCTCACCGGAGAAGTGCACCGCTTCCTCGCCACGGTGCGGGCCGCCTGACCCGACTCCACCGCGCGGACCTGCAAACGGGTCGGGCTCGCGGGAGCCCGGCCCGTTCTCATGTCGACCGACCGGGTTCACCCCCGGAGGGCGAAACCCTCACCGTCCGTCGGCCACTCTCTGTCCCGTCTCGCCGTAGCCGAGGCGGGCTCCCTGGCGGTTGACGCTTCCGAAGCGCAGGACGGCCTGTTCGAGGTAGTCGATCGCATCGATGAGGGCATCCCGCGCGGCCCCGACCGTCTCCTCGCCGTCCTCGGGCGGCGTCTCGGCGAGATTGACCGCGGCGATGAGGACCCGGTCACGCTCCTCTTCGATGCGGCGGTCGCGTTCCACATGTCCGCGCACATCGGCATCGAAGGCCTCGACCACCGCCCAGGGCAGTGCGTCCTTCGACGACGATGCGTCGAACGCGCGGGCCTTGCGCCGGGCCTGCGTGGCCGCCGCCCTGACGATGTCGGCAAGCTTGGCATCCATGGTCGGTCTCCTGGGGTGATCGGGTTCGAGGCGCTTTGGTTGCCGTGCATCCCCTCGCCCCGCCCGCGGGGAGAGGGGGAAACCAGCCGCTCAGCTCCTCAGCCCCGGTGCCTCCTGGCCGGTGCGCGCGACGTATTCGGTGTAGCCGCCGCCATATTGATGGATGCCGTCGGCGGTGAGTTCGAGGACGCGGTTCGACAGGGCGGCGAGGAAGTGCCGGTCGTGGCTCACGAACAGCATCGTGCCCTCGTAGTTCGCGAGCGCGGTGATGAGCATCTCCTTGGTGCCCATGTCGAGGTGGTTGGTCGGCTCGTCGAGGACGAGGAAGTTCGGTGGGTCGAACAGCATCTTGGCCATGACCAGCCGGGCCTTCTCGCCGCCCGAGAGCACGCGGCAGCGCTTCTCCACGTCGTCGCCCGAGAAGCCGAAGCAGCCGGCCAGCGCCCGCAAGCTCCCCTGCCCCGCCTGCGGGAACGAGCGCTCCAGGTCCTGGAATACGGTGAGCTCGCCGTCGAGGAGGTCCATGGCGTGCTGGGCGAAGTAGCCGAGCTTGACGCTTCCCCCCACCGCGATGCTGCCGTCGTCGGGCGGGGTCGAGCCGGTCACGAGCTTGAGCAGGGTCGACTTGCCGGCGCCATTGATGCCCATCACGCACCAGCGCTCCCGGCGGCGGATGGAGAAGTCGAGCCCCTCGTAGATGGTGCGGCTGCCGTAGCGCTTGTGCACGTTCTTGATGATGACGACGTCGTCGCCGGAGCGCGGCGCCGGCTGGAACTCGAACGCCACCGATTGCCGGCGCTTGGGGGGCTCCACCCGCTCGATCTTGTCGAGCTTCTTCACCCGGCTCTGCACCTGCGCGGCGTGGGAGGCCCGCGCCTTGAACCGCTCGATGAACTTGATCTCCTTGGCGAGCATCGCCTGCTGGCGCTCGAACTGCGCCTGCTGGTGCGTCTCGTTGAGCGCCCGCTGCTGCTCGTAGAAGACGTAATCCCCCGAATAGGTGGTGAGGGTGCCGCCGTCGATCTCGATGACCTTGGAGACGATGCGGTTCATGAACTCGCGGTCGTGCGAGGTCATCAGCAGGGCGCCCTCGTAGTTCTTGAGGAAGGCTTCCAGCCAGATCAGGCTTTCGAGATCGAGATGGTTGGAGGGCTCGTCGAGGAGCATCACGTCCGGGTTCATCAGGAGGATGCGGGCCAAAGCCACACGCATCTTCCAGCCGCCCGAGAGCTTGCCGACGTCGCCGTCCATCATCTCCTGGGAAAAGCTCAGGCCCGCCAGAACCTCGTAGGCCCGGCCCTCGAGGGCGTAGCCGTCGAGCTCCTCGAACCGGGCCTGGACCTCGCCGTAGCGCTCGACGAGGGCATCCATCTCGTCCATCCGGTCCGGATCGGCGAGGCCGGCCTCGATCTGCTTCAGTTCTGTGGCGACCACGCTCACCGGGCCGGCCCCGTCCATCACGGCGGAGACGACGGAGCAGCCGGCCATCTCGCCGACATCCTGGCTGAAATAACCGATGGTGATGCCCCGGTCGGTGGCGACCTGGCCCTCGTCGGGCTCCTCCTCGCCGGTGATCATCCGGAACAGGGTGGTCTTGCCGGCGCCGTTCGGCCCCACGAGGCCGACCTTCTCGCCCTTCTGGAGCGCGGCCGACGCCTCGATGAAGACGATCTGCCGTCCGTTCTGCTTGCCGATTTTCTCGAGGCGGATCATGCGCGCATCGGTGTCCTGAGATGTGTCCCGCGGCCTTACGGCATGGAGCGCGGAAGCGGAAGGCGGGCGCTCCCGCCACCATGCGTCGCGTTTGGACACCGCCCGGTCGATCGCGTATCCACGCCCCAGCCCATTCCGTGAGGTGCCCTGCCCCGTGCCGGTCCAGTCGCTGATCCTCTATCCCGATCCAAGGCTGCGCTTGGCCGCCGAGCCGGTCACCGTGTTCGACGACGCCCTGCGGCGGGATGCTGGGGAGCTGGTGGAGGCCCTCTCCCGCGTCTCCGCCATCGGTCTCGCCGGGCCGCATGTGGGCTGGATCGCCCGGGTGGTGGCCCTGCGCCTGGAGCCGGGCACGCCGGCTTCGATCTACGTCAATCCGCAGATCACCTTCGCGTCGGACGAGACCGCTCCCCAGACAGAGGGCAGCGTCTCCATGCCCGGCGTCACGGACGTCGTGGAGCGGGCGGTGACGGTGCGGCTGCGCTACGACGACCTCGACGGGACCGGGCACGAGATCGAGGCGGAGGGGTTCGAGGCGGCCTGCCTCCAGCACGAGATCGACCAGCTCGACGGCATCTTCTGGATCGAGCGCCTGTCGCGGCTTCGGCGGGAGCGGGCCGTGAAGCGCTATGCCAAAGCGAAGCGGGCGGCATGAGAAACGGGTATCGTCGCCACCTGCCGGCAGCCGTGATCCTCGCCGTCGCGGCAGGATGCCCGCGCGCCGAAGCGCAGCCGGCCAAGCCCCCCGCTCCCCCGGTTTCCGCATCGGCCTCGGCGCCCGCGATCGGCTGTCCGTCGCTCGCCAATCTGCGTCTTCTCCTTCGGCAATCGGGGGGCGACGCGAAGATCGCGGCGGCGACCCTGGCCGATCCCAAGGCCGATCACCTGAGCTGCAACCTCCTCGGCCGCGATACGGTGAATGCCATCACCGACCACGCGGCGCTCAACGGCAACGAGTACGATTGCGTCGGCGTCACCGGGACCAGCATCTGTTCCTGGACCATCGCGGGAACGGTCGTCCCGGTCGATCCCGCGCGCGCGGCCAAGAAGGCGCCTCCCGCCAAAGCCAAGCGCTGACGGCCGATCCTGAACCGCCACAGGTGGCGGACGGCTCATCGGTCGCGGCCGCCGATGCCCCGGGCGCCCTATATTCCCGCCGCTAAAGCAACGCTGGAGGAGGTCACGCCATGATGCCGCAGAAGCGCTGGGGATTCGTCATCCTGCTCGTCATGGCTGCGACGAAGGCGGCCTCGGCCGGCGATGCCTCGCCGCGCGACGTCGTCGCCTGCGATACGTTGGTTCAACTGCGTGTCCTGATGGGACGGACGCCATCCGATCCTGCCGCGGCATCGGCCGATCTCTTCGGTCATCCCGGATGCCGCCGAATAGCCCGTGATCGCGTCGGCGTTCCCGAGCACCGCGCCATGATCGGCGGAGCCCCGTTCGAATGCCTCGCGGTGACCGGGGAGGCCTCCTGCCTCTGGATCATGCCGTAGGCGTCGATTCCTGCCGAAGTCGATTCCTGCCGAAACCGGATCTTCGGTGGATAATACCGATGCGCTTTCCGTCGATCCGCCCTAACTTGGCCGTAACGACGGGGGCGGAAATGATGGGCGGAATGGCCGGATCGTGCGGTGGGACTTCGGCGGTGCGTCGACGAGGCTGGATCGTCGGAATCGCCGTTGTGGGATTCTTGGGAATCGTGTCCCCGACCCATGCCGAGGCCCCGATCAAGAGCCCTCAGGACGCCGCCTGTCGCAACGAGGCGCGCGCGAAGGTGTTCGTCACGCCCGACCCGGGTGGGATCGGGCTCTACGCCATCGGCCGCCAGATCTACTCGGCCTGTATGGCGCGCTCGCAGCCCCGCACCGCTCGTCGGCGGCGCTAAAAGTGCCTCACGAAACTACCGATCACGGTCGGTTCTCGCTCCGGCCATGAAGGCGGAGCGGGAGTTTTGTGAGAGGCACCGAGCTGGTGATCAGACGCTGCGCGGAGCGCCGATGCGTGCCCGCAGACGCAGGCGCAGGTTTTCGTTGGCCGTGGCGTCCGCATCCACCGCGAACATCAGCCGGAGCAGCCGGCTGATCGGGGTCGTGCCGTCCTCGACTGCGGCCTCGACCTGGTCCTGGAGCGCCATCCGCTCGTAAGGACGCTGAGAATCGAAGCTCGACTGGGCCTGCTGCGCCATGGTCTGCGTTCCGTCGCTCGGGGTCATTTTCCCCGGGCGGTTGGCTACGCGAAGACGTCCGCCTCCGCCAGTCCCTTTCGTCGACTATTCATAGACGACGACCGGTTCTGACGCATTTGTGTCATGTGTGGCTTGCAGAGCGGTTCCAGACAGGACGCTCAGCGCGGGACGATATGGAGCCCGTCATCGGGGAGCAGGTTGCGCGCCGGACCACCGGTCTGCTGTCCGCGCCCCTGCTGGTAATAGGGCAGTTCCGGCCGGCGGTCGTTGTCACTGCCCGAATCGTATTCCCAGGCCTGGTTCCAGGGCGCGCGACCGCCCACGCCGATGCCGCCGGTGGAATCGACCTTCCGCAGCACCGGCCGCTCCCGATAGGGGCCGGCCCCAGCCTCGGCAGTCGAAGAGGCGGCGACCAGGGGCACGGCCATCATCGACACGGCGAACAAGGCGGAGAGGGCGGAGAGGGCGGTCGTCATGGCGGGCCTCGAAAGGGTGGGCCGGGAATCGGCTCGCGTCGATGCGATGACCGTATAACGGCAAAGGTTGTCGCGCCGTTCCCCGCGGGCTGCCTCTCCCTCCCCTCTCGGCATCTCCCCGACCCGGATCCCGCGCTCCACGTGATCGGTCACGATCGCCACCACCGCCTCGCCTGGCGTCCTCGATGGCGGGTGCTCTCGGGGACCGGTTCGGCCGCGGCCCCTGAACCCCGTGGCGCAAAAAGAAGCCCGACGCCCTGCGAGGGGCGACGGGTTTGAACGGTGCCGCTCGGTGTCAGTGGACGGTCGCGGCGGATTCCATCGGGGCGGCAGCGCGCGGCTTGGCGACCCTGAGCGGCTTGGCGGCCGTGGTGGTGCTCGACGCTGCCTTGGTCGCCTTGGAAGCGGCAGGCGCCTCGGTGGAAGCAGACTTAGCGGAAGCAGTCTTGGTGGAGGCAGGCTTCGCCGATGCGGATTTGGCGCTGGCCGTCCTGGTCCGGCGCGGCGTGGTCTCGGACGGCCGGGCGACGGCCTTTTCGGCAACGGCCTTGGCGGCGGTGCCTGCACTGCGCGAGGCGCGGGGCTTCAGGGTCTTGGCCGGGCTCGGTGCCAGGCTGAGATCGGCGGTCACGGGCTGAACGTAGACCGGCGCCGTGAGGCTCACTGCACGCAGCTCGGCCTCGGCCATCAGCCAATGCTCATCGGCGCGGCCGAACACCCGGCCCTCGCCTTCCCAGATGGAATAGGCGCGCTCGCGCACCTGCTGTTCGAAAGGGATCATCCGCGCTCTCCTCGTGGGTGGTCGCCCCGATGGAAGCGGAGGTTGGTTAATCTCCGGTTAATGCCGCGCTGCACCGAGGCCGTGTCAGTCCTGCGAGAGCCGCCTCGCATTGGCGCGGACCTTCCGGCGGTATCCCGTGACCATGCTCTGGGTCGAGCCTCCGGTCGCCATGAGCAAGGCCGCTTCGCCGGCCGCCATGATCTTCTCGCTCACCATGCGTTGCGCCTCGATCTGCGCGGCCGGTCCGCCGAGGGACAGCTTTGCGAGGCGAAGGCCGATCACCTGCTGCGATTCCATCGCGAGCAGGGTCGCATCCATGCCGAGCTTCCACCACGCACCGAACATGTCAGTCCTCTCTGCGCCGCCGGGCGCGCCGGCCGCGCTTATGCCATGCGGCCGTTCCTCGCGGTAAGGGCGACCTCGGCCGAAAGGCCGCTGCCGCCTCACGATCTCGCGAACGGGTGCTCGGTCGCGGGCGCTCAGTCGAAGGAGCGCGACTTCGCCGACGATCCGCCGAGGCTGATCTTCTTCGGAGCCGAACCGCCGCCGAGGCTGATCTTGCGCGGCGGCGGGGGGGCGGCGGGATTCGGGGCGGCGGGCCGCGCGGATTTCATCTGTGCCTGGCCGTGGACCACCGAGCCGATTTCGCCTGCGACCCGGATGAGATCGTCCCGCTCGCAGGCACGGGCCACCGAGAGGCCGAGCTGATGCATGTGGCTCTTGCCGTAGAGGTAGACCGCGAGCTTGGCGCGGGTGGTGGGAGGGATCTCGGCGAGGATCTCGGGCAGATCCTCGGGCTCGGCGCGATAGACCGCCCCGAGGAGATCGAGGGAGACCGGGCAGGCCGGATCCGGCTCGGCGCCGCTGGTGGGATGCGACTGGGTCATGGAGTACCTGTCTGGCTGGTTGAGCTCTGGGCGAGGATATCGGCCGGGGCCGTGTCGCCGGTGGCGGGCGGCTCGGGCGGTGTCGTCTGCGCCCGGACGATGGCATCCTCCAGGCGCGGTTGAGAAGTGAGCCGCGCCGCCGGACGCTCCGGCTGCAGACAGCCGCTGCAGACGGAGGCGATCGCGATGCGGGCGCGGCGATCCGCCCGCTCCCACACCGCTTCGCGCGCGGCCCGGGCCCGTGCCACCTCCTCCGCCGACGGCATTCCGCCGCCCGCGCCGATCTCGGCCGGAGCGGCGTCCGGAGGCCTGATTCTCAGGAGGAGCGGTTCCTGAGCCAGAACCGGCGATCCCGCAAGAGCCCAGGCGAAAGAGGATGCGGCGAGCCGGCAAGCGAGGATCGTGCGGCCCATCGGCTCCTCAATCGGGTCGACAGACCCCTTGTCCAACGCCGGAACGATCGTCGGCACAGGGTTAACATGAGCTTAACGCGAAGACGACCTTGCCCTTTGGGCTCCCCCGGTCTGACCCGGCACCGCTGTGCCTCTCCATCGAGTGGGAGCGTCTTGCGAGGGGGAGCGTCTTGCCCGTCCTACGCCGGGCGGCCCGGAACGGGTTCCGGACGCCTCGCCTGCACAAGACCGGATCGGGGAAATCGGCGACAATGCGTAAGGTTCGAACGCGCAGCCGCTGGACGAAGGCCCCTCTTTCCTTCTACGGGAAGAGGCGCAGGGCCTGTAGCTCAATGGTTAGAGCCGACCGCTCATAACGGTCTGGCTCCATCCCCGCCGCCCTAGGGGAAACGCCCTCTCCCAAGCTTCGCGGGACCGATTGCGGGACCGAATGCATGTTTAGAGACCCCGCTCGGACGGGGTCCGGCATGGTGGCAGGCGACGCGGCGAGACCGGTTCGACCCGGTCCGCAAGGGCGGCACAGGGTCATTGGAGCACGGCCCCCGTGGCTCGATCAGGGGCACATTTTTGAGCCGGCCGGCCCCCACGGAATGACCGCATAGGCGGACACGCTGGCGACTGGGCAGGGACCAGGCCCTCCTCGGGCGCGCTCCGTTCGGCCTCTCGAATTGGGGGGGGCATACGCCAGCCGGGGCTATTCCCCTCAACCCCTGTCGGGGTCCTCCACTCCGTTCCGGCGCTGCGCGTGCGGGTCGCCCTCGGCTGTCTCCAGGTCCTCCCATCGAGGCCGCATCGGGTGGCCAGCGGGAGAGCACCATGGCCCAGGACATCCACCAGATCGTCACCGACAAGATCATCGCAACCATGGAAGCCGGCGAACACGGGAACTGGACCTGCCCCTGGCACCGCACGGGCGGAGGCCTCCCCCGCAACGCCCTGACCGGCAAGGCCTACCGCGGGATCAACACGCTGAGCCTCTGGGTCGGTGCCCAGGCGTCCGGATACACGGACGACCGGTGGGCCACCTACAAGCAGTGGAACAAGCTCGGTGCCCAAGTCCGCAAGGGCGAGCGCAGCACCCTGGTGGTCTTCTTCAAGGAGATGGAGACCGAGGGCGAGGACCGGAAGCGGTTCGTGGCCCGAGCGAGCTACGCCTTCAACGCCTCCCAGGTAGACGGGGCCCCCGCGGCCGCCTCCCTCCCGGCCCCAAGCGACTGGACCCTTCCCGGCGAATTCGAGCGATTCGTTTCCGACACCGGCGCCTCGATCACGCACGGCGGGGACGCGGCTTTCTACCAGCCCTCCGAGGACCGCATCGTCCTCCCGAAACGGGATCGGTTCCCCACCGCCCAGGGCTACGCCAGCACGGCCGCCCACGAGCTCGTGCACTGGAGCGGGGCGAAGGGGCGCCTCGACCGGGACCTGACCGGGCGGTTCAAGACTTCCGCCTACGCCGCGGAGGAGCTCGTTGCCGAACTGGGTAGCGCCTTCCTCATGGCCGAGCATGGCCTGGAGGCGGAGCCGCACCCGACCCACGCGAGCTACCTGGCAAGCTGGCTCAAGCTCCTCCGGTCCGATCCGAAGGCAATCTTCACCGCGGCGAGCGCGGCCTCCCGGGCGGCGGGGTACCTGACCTCACTCAAGGCTGAAATGGCTTAGGCAGCGTGAGCCTTAGGGCCCCGGGAGACCGGGGCCTATTTCCTACCTCACTCAATCGTCCGAGATGGGTGGCTGCCCGCCACTTCGGTCTGAGGTTGGAATATTCAGAGAATTAGACCCTGCCTCCGAAAGCGGCGGCACGCAGCGTTGTGCCAGGAGCGGACATCAGCCCACCGCCCGGCAGCGGACATTCAGTTTCCGGTAAGCGACCGTCCGTTGTCGACCCACGCCAGCCGCTCGGGCCGTCATTAACACTTCCACAAATCGGCCGTTCGGCTGCCGTCCGGCAACTTCAATTCAGGATTAAGAATAGACCCTAGCCCTTCGCCTTGGGGCAAGCATTCGCGGTCCGACCCAGCCTCGTCATCCAGTGCCGACTCGGGTGTTCCTAGGACGGCGAATTTCAACACAGCGCTGCAATAAAAGGAGATTATCTTAAATCACTGTGGCTCTGACTGCTCCAGATTCAGGGTCAAATTCAAAATTAACTCCCGGATACATTTTTGAATTTCCGGTATCAAGATCGATCATCATTTCATCTATTGGTAAATCCCGGACTTTTATCCAAACATCGATTTCTGGCACTGGTGGCCTGTAGACGAAGAGCACATCAAAAAATGCTTCTTTATCGCCTTCTGACCCATAGTATTTTAATTCCTTCATAAATAAGTTCGGAAATCGAGGTGACAAACCGGAAAATCTATTGACAGTGTATTTTAACATTTCGGCAATTGAAAAGCGATTTACAACGTTAAAATCGACTCCAGGCGGCGGAAGTCGGTGATTGATCTTGTTTGAATGTTCATGTAATAAGCTACACAAATATAGCAAATCACTTCCGTTTGTGCAGACGATATGATTTTTCTTGAACCAAGCATAAATGAGTTGAGGACTATCAATGCAAATTGTTTCATTAAGATTTTTAACGTAATCCATTGTTACGACTTCACTCGTATAAATTTGACGAACTCCGTATCTCTCAAATATCAACTTTGAATATTTAGTATGATCTTTTGCAATCAATAGCTCAAAAAAGATCCATCCGCGTTTACACATCGCGGCCAAATCTTCATCATCGGAATTACCGCTTATGCTTACTAATGTCGCGTGCCTAAGCAGTGATATTGTTTTCCGTATGTTTCCTAAGCCGCTCTGAAATATAATATTCTCTGCCTCGTTCCTGGGCTTCTGTGGCAAACTCATATAATCGAGCCATACGTTGATAGCCTTATGGTCTCCACTGTACCGAGCTTGCTTGCCCCAGTTGATGAGAGCTTCGAGCTGCCACCCCGTTGGGTCTGGGTGTTCAAGTCCATCCCACCTGTGAGAAACGAAATACGTCTCTTCGTTCGGTTCTGGGCGGTAGCAGATAAGCTCAGGATAATCTGATTGTATCTCGTTCCAGGATGGCATACGGGCTCGCGGTTTAAGAAGCGCCTCGCACTCTATTAGGGCTTTAAGCGATACAAGATGGCCAAGTGTTCTGTCCTCCCACATTAATTTGCCCTTATAATGCAAACAACAAGTGCGCTATATAAGATCGCGTGATTTAATTTTACCATAGAATTTCAAGTCAAATCAGCTGAGGGCTGCAGCGATTCGCGGGCGATCCCAGCGGCCATGTCCGCTCCGAGCATATGCCGCCCGGATGCAGACGGGCAAAAAACCACCCAACCAAGCCGTTCAGTATTGCCCCTCTGCGCCAGTTGCAGACGTGGGCTCACTGCCCAAGTTCGGACATTCAGCCCGCCCTCGAACTCATTGCTAACATTGGGATCGGGCCTGTTTGGTAGTCAGGGTGAGCGCGAGTGCGGATGGACCCAGCCATTCTGGGGCTCAGACCGCTGGTGATGCATGTTACGCGATTGTAGGTTGCCTGACAATGTCCGGAGAAACCTCTGTAGACACGCCGGACTACCATCGAAGCGAGTTTCACTCAGTCAAATAAGAATGAACAATCCGGCAAAAACGGCCAGCATTTGGCTATGCGTATTGGCGTTCGGTTGGAATCAGTACTTGCCCAGCAATTACTGAGAAGTTGTTTCGTATATGTGGCCGTGACGCGGTTGCCGCTTCCCCTTACAAACGTCAAACAGCAGGTGTGCGCTTGTTGCTCCGTCGATTGACATAGAGGACTCTATGCCGAGCGCTCGCGAAGGCCCACGCGAACTGCGCGACAGGTTGCCAGCTTTCGAACTCTACTGAGCGTTTAATCCCTCATTTCCGCGACCAGCACTGGAGATTGCCTGATATTCCTGTCAGTACTCGAGATCCAATCCACCACCTGCGCGCAAGCAGGCGTTTCTTCGAACCAGCGTAGCCAGATCGTGACTTCCGAATTTTCGAAAGCGCATCGCGACGCCCGGAGAATTAAGAAACGATGGTAGCACCAAGCGTCCGTCGCGTCGGCCGGTGGCACGAGGCACAGCCGGCAATGCTACGATCTCTGGGTGCGCCTTCTCTGCCCGAGGGCACTTAAATATAAATTCATCACGAGGATAGTGTCTTCGCGAGACAAGTCTGGGTCCGTCCTTTCGTGGTAACTATCACGAAATTCTTCTTTAACGTATCTGTAGGCTTACGAGCATCCTCATCTTAGCCCGAAGGCGGAACGCGATATGAGGAGTCAATCGTTTGGTGACCTCTGGATTAGTATCGTGTAACGTGCTCGCAAGGGTTTTGGAGCCGGGGACGATGTGACGATCTATCTCGACAACATGGCCGCAACGCCCGTCGATCCGCGCGTCGCGGAGCGTCACCGCGCGGCAATGACTGAAAATCCCGCGAACCCCAATAGCTCGGAACACTCCCTTGGCGTCGATGCCCAGAGGACGATCGAAGGGGCCTCGGCGGCTTTAATCGACGCTCTAGGCGGAGTCGACGTCGAGGTCACATTCTCGCCCGGCGCTTCCGCCGCGCTGTGGCTAGCCGTCGAGGACGCGATTGGGCGCGTCGCCAGTCGGCCTGCGTATATCGCCGCCACCAAGGTTGAGCACCCCGCCCTGCTCGGTGCACTTCGCCGGGCCGAGCGCGAAGGGCGCGCAACGATTGTGACTATCGCCGTCGACGAGCACGGCGCGCCGAGGACCGAGGCAATCGAGCAGGCACTCTCGCATGGTGCCGATCTGCTTTGCACAATGGCCGCGAACAATGAGGTTGGGACGATCACCGACATAGCAGCAGTGTCGGGCGTCGCGCGGCATCACGGCGTCCGGCACCTCGTCGACGCCAGCCAGCTCGCCGGCCGCACCGGGATGCCCGGCATCCTCGACGCAGACCTGATAGTTGTTAGCGGCGCGAAGGCCTACGGGCCTCGACGCGCGGGCGCGCTACTCGGTAGGCTCAGCGACCACGCCTCCCGTTTGGCTCACGATGTCTTCGGAAGTCCCGACGCACCTGCAGCCGTCGCACTCGCCTACGCCATGTCGCTCCGCGCCACCGAGCGTGATGCCGATGAGCGGCGGCTGGCGGCGATGCGCGACGCGCTGCAGACCTATCTGGTCGGCGCCGTGCCGGGGCTGCGCATCAACGGTTGCCAGTCATCGCGCCTGGCGGGAAGCCTTCACGTTTCGACGCCCCACCTTCCGGGCGAGGCCGTAGTCGGGCGGCTGTGGGGCAAGGTCGCGCTGTCGACAGGCGCCGCTTGCCAGTCGGGCGCGCCTGGCCCCTCCCACGTGCTTTCCGCCATGAACATCCCCGAATGGGCCAGGGAAGGCGCTGTTCGCATCGGCATCGGCCGCTTCAACACCGAGTACGAGGTCGTGCAGGCCGGCGAGCTGATCGCCGCCGCCCTAAACGGAGCCACGCCCGTACGGAGATATGCATGAGACTCACCGCCGTGAGGCCCCGCTTCAGCGGGCATGAGACATTCGCCTGCCGCTTCGCTTGGCTGCCTAAGGCCGTCCGCCTGATCGCGCGCGATCCCAAAGCCCTCTCCGACGACGATCGTGCGATCCTCGAACTCGGTCTCGGCAAGAACATGGTCCGTGCGCTTAGGTTCTGGCTCGAGGCTTTTGACGTCGCCTCCGCGGATGCCGGCGCTTGGTCACTGCGCCCGTTCGGTGAGGCGCTGTTCGGCAACGGAGGCCTCGATCCCTTCATTGAGCGCGTCGAGACCCAGTGGCTCTTGCACTGGCGCCTCAGTACAGCAGTCGAAAACCCGCTGTTCGCTTGGCGACACATCCTCTACCGGCGTATGCGACCCGACTTCACGCGCTCCGAACTCCTCGTAGAAATCCGCAACGAGGGCGAACGCCTGGGCTACGAGCACTCCGACATCACGCTGCTCCAACACGCCGATGTGTTCATCCATAGCTATCTCGGCTCGCTAAACCCCGCCTCACCGGAAGACGCGCTCGACGGCCCGCTCGTTGATCTTGGACTTCTCCGGCGGCTGGGCCGTCGTCGGGGCGCTGATCGCATCGAGCCGGTATTCACGCTCACGCGCATCCCGATTGGCGAAATCGGCGGTGCGGTCGTCGATTACGCAATCGCCAGCTACTGGACTGCGCGCCGTGCGGGAGAGTCGGTCGTGAGCTTCCGCGATCTCGCCTACGGCGAGGGCTCGCCTGGCGCGACTCTGCGCATGGAGACAGATGACCTCCGAGACTACCTCGAGCGCTCGCCCGCGCTCTGGTCCTACCGACCCTCGGGCGATGCCGGAAGCGTAATGGCCGTGGCCGACCTCAGCCCCGCCCGCCTGCTGCGTGAGATCTACGCATGAACAACGCACGCATCTCCGACCTGCTCGGCACGCCCAGCATGTTCTACCGCTCCGTGGCGCTGGAACGCGACGCCGGCGACCCGTCGGCCGGACGCTCGTTCGTCATGACACCCTGGCTCGAACGCGGCGCCGCCGAAATCCTCTCGGGCATGCAACCCGGCGGGACGCGACGGGCGTGGCGGATGATCGGCGACTTCGGCGTCGGAAAGTCCTCACTCGCCCTAGCTATCGTCCAGGCACTTGATCCTCGTATCTCCACCCCGGAGATGCCTATGCGACGGCTCACCGAGAAAATCGGCGGCGCCCCCCGCATGTTTCCGCTGCTCGTCACTGGGTCGCGCGAGGGACTTTCTGCGGGTCTGGCTTCCGCGATCGCCCGAGCGGTCGCGATAAAAGGCCTCGTCCAGGCTAAGCACGTCGCGAAGCTGGAGAAGATTGCCGATCCGTTCGATGCCATCATCAAGCTGCGCGACGCCCTGCGCGACAATGGTGCATTCGACGGCCTGCTGCTCGTCGTCGACGAGATGGGCAAGTTCTTGGAGGCGGCCGGCGAGGAGGAGGGCTTCGATGTCTTTCGGCTCCAGTCGCTTGCCGAAAGCGCCGCCCGCAGCGGCGACGCGCCACTGTCAGTCATTCTCATCCTCCACAAGGGCTTCCAATCCTACGCAGAGGATTGGCACAGGGCCCGCCGCAGCGAATGGGAGAAGGTGGCGGAGCGCTTCGAGGAAATGGTCTTTGACCACCCGCTGTCGCATACCGCCGCGCTGCTGTCGGCTGCTGTGGCAGTCAACGAGGCCGCCATCCCCGCTAAGACCCGAAGGTCGTATTCGGATGCGTTGGAGCGGGTGCGCGCGCTCGGCTGGCTCGGTCCGCGCAGTGGTAAGGAAACCGGCGGCTGCTGGCCGATCCATCCGTCTGCCATCCCGACGATGGCGCGATTCTTTGCTACCTTCGGCCAGAACGAGCGGTCGCTCTTCGGTTTTGCCGCGAGCGAGGAGCCGAATAGCCTTCGCGCATTCGCGGACGAGACTCCCGTCGCTGGCGGGCTCTTCGGTATTCGACACTTCTTCGACTACGTCGCGTCGTCGTTCGGCCATAGGATGACGTCGCGTGGCGGCGCCAGCGAATGGTCGCGGATCAGCGCCGTGCTCCATCGAGCCACCGAGGCGGACGCAGTCGAGAGTGCCGTCCTGAAGACAATCGGCATCCTCAACCTCCTCGATGCCCCAGATCTCCCAGCAACGTGGGATGGGGTCCGCGAAGCGCTCATCTCGGACTTCAGCGCCGACGAAGTAGAGACGGCGCTCGACCGTCTCATTGCCGGAGGGCTCGTCTTCCGCCGTCCGGGCCGGGCCGAGCTCAGGCTGTGGACCAGCCGCCGTATCGATCTGTCTGCCATCTGGTCCGATGCCGAGCGCGAGCTCGACGCCCGCACCGTGATCGACAGCCTGAACCGTCATCTCGTCAGCCTGCCGGTCAGGACCCACGTGCTCGCCCGCAGGCACTCGGTGACGACTGGCACGAATCGTCGGTTCGCGGTCCGGTGCACCCACGCCTCCGCCCTCGATGGCTATGGCAGTTACGGCGGCGCGGACGGCGCCCTCATAGCGGTTTTATGCAGCAACGCCGAGGATGTCCGCATCGCCCGCGCATGGTGCGCCGAGGTGACAAGCGCGGACGAAGCGGTGATTGCGGTCGCCGTCCCTCCGATGGCCGATCTCGGCCACGCGATGGTCGACCTTCTCCGTCACCGCTGGGTCGTTGCGAACGCTTCCGCCTTGAAGGAGGACGCGCACGCGACCGCCGAGATCGAACGGAGCATCGGCGAATTGGAAGCTCGTCTCGTCGCCTCGATCGAGGGGACCCTCGGTCTGCGCGGCCATGCGCCGGCAACCCCGCTTGACGTCTTCAGGAAGGGCGAGGCAGCTCCGCTGGACGGTCCCGTCCATTCACTGGTCTCAACGCTGTGTGACCGGATCTACCATCAGGCGCCGCTCGTCGAGAACGAACTGGTAAACAAGCAGTCGCTGACATCGGCCGGCGCCAGCGCTCGTCAGCGGCTGATCGAGAGAATGTTCTCCCAGCCGCACGATCCGGATCTCGGCTTTGTGGAGGGCAAGAACCCGCCAGAGAGAGCGCTCTACCTTTCGCTGCTACGTCGCGGCGGCCTGCATCGCGAGCAGGCCGGCAGCTGGAGCATCGCGCCCCCCGGGCAGGGAAAGGACACGCTTCGGCTGGCGCCGGCGCTTACTGCGATTGACGCATGCTTGTCCGGAACGGAGGAACGCGTGCCCGTCCTGACCATCTACGCTGCGCTTGAGGCACGACCCTTTGGCGTGCGACCGGGGCTCGCGCCGCTGCTCATGGCGGTGACGCTCGTCGCAGCCGGCCACCGCGTCGCGCTTTTCGAGCGCGGCACATACTGCCCGCGCATAGACGGCGCGGCGTTCATGCGCATCCTCAAGTCTCCCGAGCACTTCTCGCTGCAACTTGTCGCGCTTGAAGGCATTCGCGCCGATGTGTTCCGGCGCCTGGCCAAGCTCCTCGACTGCCAGCCAAGGGGATCCGGCATCCGGACCGTGGTCGATCCACTGATCCGCTTCGGCGTCAACCTACCCTTCCACGTGCAGAGCACCGCAGCGCTCAGCTCTGAGGCTCGGGGCGTCCGGGAAGCGCTTGCCAAGGCCCGTAGCCCAGTCGACCTAGTGTTCAGCGACTTGCCCCTGGCTTGCGGCTTGGAAGCCTTTGGCCGCGACACCCAGCCAGACGCGGCCCGCGTCAACGAGTTCGTCATCCGGCTCGACACCGCAATTACTGAACTGCGCGGCTGCTATCCGAAGCTTCTTCAGGAAATGCGGGAGGAGGTGTTTGATACCCTAGGCGCAAAGGACCGCATATCGCTTGCCGAACGAGCGGCTTCACTCACGTTTCGACTAACCGAGCAGCACCTTCGGACCTTCGCGCTGCGCCTTTGCGACCGAGGCCAGTCTGAGGAAAGGTGGATCGAGGCACTGGGCGGCGCCATCCTGAGCAAGCCGCCGGTGCGCTGGCTTGACCACGACGTGTCGACTTGGCGGTCCCGGCTGGCCGACGTCGCCTCGCAGTTCCGCCGTGTCGAGGCCGCCGCGTTTGGAATGGGCAAGTCCAAGCGGAACGCGGTTCGCGTGTCACTCACCCGCGTGGACGGACGGGAGCGCGCGGTAATCGTCGATGTCGAAGGTCTCAGTGAACACCACTCGACGGTGCTGAGTGCAATTGAGCGCATGGCGACCGAGGCGAACCTCAGCCTGGACACAGTAGCGGCGGTGTTAACGCTTGAAAGTATGCAAAAGGAGAAGGACGTGGAACTGAGCCGACGCGAAGCGGAGCGAGAACACGGATGACCCGCCATGTGCTGAGCCTATCGGGCGGTAAGGATAGCGCCGCTCTGGCCGTTTACTTGCGCGACCGCATACAGGATATGGAATACATCTTCCATGACACCGGCAAAGAGCTTCCCGAGACCTACGATTACATGGCTAGGCTGGAGAGCATTCTCGGCCAGCCGGTCACGCGGACCACGCCGGAGGACCCGTTCGAGCATTGGCTGGCGGTCTATGGCGACATGCTACCCTCGAACCATCGACGCTGGTGCACGAAAATGCTGAAGCTGAAGCCGTTCGAGGCATTCATTGGCGACGACCCCACCATCAACTACGTTGGCTTGCGGGCGGATGAGAAGCGAACCGGCTATATTAGCACAAAGCCGAATATCGTCGCCGTCTACCCATTTCAAGAAGACGGCTTGGTGCGCGCAGACGTGATTCGGATACTCGAGGACAGCGGTCTAGGTCTTCCGCCTTACATGGAGTGGGGCCGATCTCGCTCGGGTTGCTACTTCTGTTTCTACCAGCAGAAGATCGAGTGGGTCCGTCTGAAGCGGAAGCATCCTAAGTATTTTGATCTCGCCAAGGAATACGAGGTCCGCAGCGGGGCGGTCAGCAAGAGCTTCACTTGGTGCAGCGGGGAATCGCTGACAGAGTTGGAGCAGCCAGAGCGCATGGAACAGATCGAGCGCAACCACGAGGCGGCGACTGCGCGACGTGCGGCGAAGCGCAAGAACCTACCGCTGTCGGCCGTGCTGGGCGGAGCAGAGGTCGAAGAGGAGGAGCCCGAAGGCTGCCTCATCTGCACACTTTAAGCGGCAGAGCTAATTGAACCCTCCGTGATTTCGAGCTCGACCTGGATCTCACCGGCGTGACCACCTTGCGGGCCTGGTTTGGGGGTAGCCGCGTCCTCGCGGATCTCCACCATCACGCGTGGCTTGTTATCGGTCCAGCCTGAGCCGACAACAAACCCTATTGGACCTACCGCCTTTACGCTTCCGGGAGTGTTTAACTCTACACCATCCAGCAGCTTAATCCAAAAGTCGTCATCGTCGAGCGCGGTTGTTATGCTGTCCATCTTCCGTTGAAAGTCTTGCTTCTTCTTAACGGGCGCCTGATCGAGCTGCTCCTCAACCTTGATGCGAAGTTCCTCGCACTGCTGCTTCAGGATGCCAGCTACGCGAGGCGTTACGCGCAGCCAAGTCTGCTTCTTGAAGCGCGTCAACATGAGTTCGCTCGCGTCGAACTTCGCTCCCTCCTCCGGATCTGGAGCGCAGATAAACACCTGGCCCACGGCCTTTGTCGTCATCGGCGGCATTATAGGCGGCCCCACCCGCATGAGATGTGCACCGAACTCCTGCTGGAGCTTGAGTCCAAATAGCGGGCGTAGACGGTCACGGTTCGTGACGTCGTAACCTTCCGCGACAAGCCAACTCCGGAGGGTACCAAGCGCCACCGACCGATACTTCGCGAACTGCCACACGATCCGGTAAACTTCTTCCCGGTGAAGAATTCCGTCGGTGTTGGCATCGGCTTCGTCGTCGCCGTCCTTTGCATCCTTCAGCTTTACCGGCGTGCCGGGCACGAGCATCACGGGCGTGTCGGCGTCGGGCGCCCGCTCGGGCATTGGCGAGAAAGCCAGATCGCAGTCCGCCGACATTACAACGACGGCCTTCGAGCGGTCGCCGTTGAGAAAAACGTCCCCCAGCTGCACCAGCGGGAAGTGCGCATAGGGGGTGCCTGGCTTCGCGCGGGGATGCGGGCCGAGCGGACCGATGTTGCGCGAAACCAAGGCGCTGTGCAGAAGATTAGCGACGACGGTGGATGGTTCGGTCGCCGCGAAGGGTGCCCCGACGAATTCCAGCGTGTCGAGCGCCCGTTGCCGCTCCCTCATCTCATCGCGCTCGAACGCCAGCGCCATTAGTTGCGACGAGAGTAGCCAGAAAACGTAGTCGCCGAGTGGGTGACCGTCTTTCATCAGAGCCCGACCTTGGAGGAACGCATAGTCACCGATGTCCAAGTCGTCGACCAAGGTCAGGAGGTCTGTCCGCGCTTGCTCGAGTGACTCTTCCAGCTTCGCGCGATAGTCGATGAAGGCAGGCGCATAGGGTCGCGCACGCTCTAGCATGCCCAGGTGGGCCTTGACCTTCCAGGCCTCGTTCAGGTCCGGTTTGCCGATAAAGGCGAATGCGGAACCGGTGAGGTCGGTCTCCGTCCGGAACTGACCGCGTAGGTCGCGCACTGACTCGAGCGACGACATTAGGACGATCTGCTGGTTGGGTGCGCGGTTTGCCTGGTTTCGAATGTTGGTGGCCACCGTGACCGCTAAGTCACCGCCCCGGGAAGGACCGTTCAAGTAGTAGTCCAGCAACAGGAGGTTGTGCGCCGAGAGGTCGGGCAGCGCTTGGTACGGATCGCAGATTGCGACGTCCTGCACCTCCTCCCTCAGCATATCAAGCAAGCGCCTAAAGGATCGGTGCTCCTCGATCATACGCGCTGCTTCGCCCGAGATCGGACCGACAAGGGCGATCGATATCAGGATGTCGTTGCTCTCGGCGATCGCGAGCAGCCGCTGGTCCGCCGTTGCTTCCGCCGGGCATCCGAGTGCAGCCAACTCAGTCTGAACTTCCGCATTATTCGCAAGCAGATTCGTAAGCGGCAAGCGCTCCGCTTCAGGGATCCGATCCAGTCTCGGAGGGTGCATCGCGTCATCGATGATCGCAACTGTTAGTGCTCCCCACGGCGGCGGCGCGGGCGTCTCCCCAGCTACAGTCAGAGCTGCATCGGCGCCCGGGGCGGCCGCAGCCGCGGTTCCTCCAGCATTTTTTGCGGAAGCTTCAGTCGACACAGGCGCTTCGTTCGCCAGCGCCGCTTCTTCCACCGGAGCAACGACGGCTTGACCTTCGGCCGTGATCGGCGATCCGGCTTCCGGCGCTCCGCTTCTCTTGGTTGCCTGCGGCTTGCGCTCCGGTCCGTCCTCGTCGCCCATGACAGTCTTAGGCATCGACGTTCCCAACTTCAAAGATGACGGAATTGATCTGCCCGAGGTCGTTCGCCTCACCCAAATAAAGTGAGCCCGCGTGGTATTCAGCAATCTCTCGGCTAATATACAGGCCGAGACCCTTGCCTTGCTTCTGTCGCTTCGTGCTGAAGAAGGGCTCGAACACAGTCTCCCGGCGCTCCTCCGGGATCCCCGGACCATCGTCCGTTACTACGATACGGCGCCTCGGTATGTCGATGTTGACGTCGATGTGACCAATTGGCTCGTCGGCGTCATCTGGGACCAACTTCAGCCGCACACGTTCCTTGTGCTGTTCGACAATCCAAAAAACGGAGTTCGTCAGCAAATTCTCAAGGATCTGAACGAACATTCCCTTGACAGCCCGGACATCCAGTTCTCCGTTCTCGGGTTCGACGGTAGTGCTGATGTAAAGTCGCCGTCCTTCATGGCGGCTCGCGAACCCGCTCACGATGTCCCCAATCCAGTTGACAAGCTCGAAGTCCTCCTTTGTCTGACGCGCATTGGTACTTAACGGGTCGAGGACTTTGAGGCGCTTCTGAAGGGTGCGCAGCTGCGAATCTAGCACGCGCAAGGATGTTCCTGCGTTGCTCGGGTTTCGAGATCGTCTAGCCTGGGCGATCGTTTCAAGACCAGCGGAGGTGGCGCGATAGAGTTCATGCGCCAAGCTTTCAATCATCAAGCCGATGCTCGCAAGGTGAAGGACGCGGCTGCGCTCCTTCTCCTGGGCGCCGGCCGCGCGCTGGACCACCTCGGCAGCTGCTCTCAGTTCAACCATGGTGGTGCGGACCTGCTTCGTGAGGTCCCGACCGGCACTGCTCTCCTTGAGCGCCTCTTCCAAGGCTGGCAGAAGAGATGCCAACCGCTCATCCTCATCCCGAAAGCGCTCAAGTGCTTCCGCAGCCGTTACTCTCCGCGCCCGGTCCACGTCGCGGTCGATTTCGTTCAAAAATTGGCGGTAGATCTCAACGATTGCGGCGAGGACCCGGACGAACGCTTGCTTTTCCGGATTCTCTTTCAATCCCTCGCGGTTAGTCTGATCGATAAGGTATGGATTTCCGCGCTGAGTGATCCGCGCCCGCCCTACGATCTGCCCGCGGTTCAGCTTGAAACCGCTCGTGGAAAACGCGTCGCGGTCGAGATCCAGCCAGTCGTCGTTCGCATTACCATAAGGGTTCACGCGATATCCGTCGCGGTAAAGTGCAACACCGCCCGTCCATTCGGACAGAATACGCCGCACGACCGTCAGGTTTCCGATGCCCTCAATCTTCGTTAGCAGGCGGCGATTGAACCAGTACATGTCTATTGAGAAGTCGCCGATGCGCTCGATTGACGGGATGTCCAATCCAGTGAGAGTTTTCAGCTCGAGCGGCCTGAGTGTTAGATCGCGACTCCGGTCATGCAAGAGATACTGCATGCGACCGGTGACCAGAGGTGTGTTAGGCCCAACCGTCCGCAGGTTCGCGCGGAAGCGGCCATGCGCCTGCTCTAGCAAGAAGTCGGCAAATCGTGGGATCAGAACCTCTGCCTCGTTGAACCTGAGCGTCAATGGAGGCGGTGGCGCGCTGCTGAGCGGATCGGAGAGCTTGGAGAAGTGCTCGATCGCTAACGCATAAAGTTTCTCGCTAGACCATTCGCTCTTCAGAGCAGAGATGCGAATCAAGGTGCCCTTTTCGCTGGCGTTCTTCTCGTTGCCGACCTCTGGTTTAACCTCAACACTGTCTAAATCTGCATCTGCAGCGTCGGAGAAGTCGTTCCAGTCGATCTCAAGCTGGTTCCAGTTCGGATTGCCTTCTTGTCCCGTGATGACAAGTACCTTGTCGCCGAGCCGCATCGCGGAGAGCCGTCCGAGCCCCTTTTCTCCTAGAATAACGTCGGTCTCGACCTCATTATCCTGGTCATCCTCCTCCCCGGCGGCATACAGGTCGCGCTTCTGGTCTGCTCGATAGGAGGTTCCGATCGTAAGATAGACTTGGCTCAGGATTTCGAATGACATGCCGTCGCCCGTGTCATCGATTTCAATCGTGTTGGCGTTACGAAGCGTGCGCAGGAATTTACCCCTCGTCTCAGCGTTTTCCAGCCGTGTTTCCAAACGGTCGACGCCGGGAGCACCTTCGACCAGGCCCGTAAGCGCATAGTCTCTAAGCTGCTGCCAAGTGCGTCGGCGCGGGAGTGAACGGATGTATCTCTCGCGAAGGACTTCTGGGGTGTCACGATCCTCACCCAGCTCGCGAAGAATTTCCGAATATACTGGATATCTCAGGCGGTAAAACACATCGACGGTAACGCTCGCCGCTTTCGCGTCTAATGAATTCTTAATAAGTTCGTAGAACGCGACACCATCGGAGCTTATGAGCTCCGAGCCAAGGTGAAGTATCGTCCGCGCTGAGACCCTGAAATTCAAACCGATCCCCCAAACGCCGCGGAGCCCTTGCTTACTGGCGAGGCTGCGCGGGAGGCCGCTTACGCAAGAGATTTCCTCCCGTCCGCGCATGCCCGCAACCGCTCCTGGTAGTGTCTCATTCTCAGGACGATTGGCAAGCCCCTCAGCGCCGCATCGGCAGATACAGCACCGCGCTACCGAATGACCCTTCCACTGTGCACGCTCGTTCTGAAGCTCGGTCCGTTGATCAGCATTGGGACGATGAATAAAAGCCAAGAGGGAGCAGATGATCGGCGTAGTGAAGGAGCAGCAGGCCTGGCTGACGGTGACGGAGATCTGCCGCAAGCACGGAATCAACGACGCGACGGTCTACAGGCGGCGGTTTCGCTGGCGAGATGGAGGTGTCGGACGCTCTGCAGTTGCCAAGATTATGTTCGGCCCATTCCTTTCGGTAGAGCACTGCTGCCAGAAAGCAGACATCTTGAATGCCGGCTATGGGTCATTAATTGCCGTCGAATGAAGCCCTGCCCAATGTCGGCTTTTAGGCATCGCTTGCTACGGATTGTGCAACTGTATTTAGAGCGCCTAACAGAACCGTTTGATCTGGTTGAGGGTGATGAGGCTGGCCGCGAGGCTCGTGAAGGCCTCGTAGATGTCGCTGCGTCGCTCGTAGCGGACGGGCAATCGACGGAATCGGTTGAACCAGGCGTGGGTGCGCTCCACGAGATCGGAAGAGCA
>NZ_LMME01000005.1:0-234940 GCF_001422125.1 Methylobacterium sp. Leaf85
AAACATCCTCAGCTCCTCTCGAAAGAGAAGCTTCTCCACTGGCCGGATTTTACTCCGCCCGCATCAGCACCCCGCCGACGCTCCAGTGGATGGTTTTGTCACCGCCCTACACAGGTACGCTTTCACCTCCCGCCCGCCGCCCCACACGTCGCCACGGTGACGGTAAATGCCGCACATCAGGAGGCGTGCCCGTCCGAGGGGGCAAATGGGCCGGGCACATCTGACACCGGGGCAGCGGCCTCACCGGAACAAGTCCTGGAAGGCCTGTTTACCCGTGCGAACGTGGAGAACGGCCGGACCCTGCAAGACTACGCTCGCCTTCTCGTGGACGGGCTTGCTCATACCTACGCTGCCGCTGTCGCCGCGAATGACCTCAGCGTCACCGTCCGGGCGTTGCGTGAACTCCGTGCGCTCCTTCAGTTCCACGCCCTCGTGCCGCCAGACCGCCTTCGGCAGATGCCGGGATGGGCCGAGCCCGCCACGCCGCGTGATCCGATATTCGCGCTTGAGCGTCTTCTGGTCGCTCAGCTCGCGGGATGTGCGGACGAAGAGGCCGCTGCGCTGGCAGAGCTTCAAGGGCTGCGTGAGGCGGCCACGTCGGAAGCGGTCACCACCCATTGAGCCCGGTATGCATCAGACGCGGGCCACGTCGTGTCCGTATGGGTATGGTCCAGTGAACTTCGAAAAAGCGCCTAAAAACCTGTCCACTAGGGTTGCTTTAGTCTTGTGGACATGACTTTATGTGGACACAGCTTTTGTGGACATGGAGACACCCCTTGCAGACGATCCTCTACGCCCGCGTGTCCACTAATGAACAGACGGTCGCCCATCAGGAGACGCACGCGCGGGCCGCCGGCTTCGCCATCGACGTCGTGGTGGCGGATGAGGGCGAGTCTGGGGTCTCGACCGCGTTGAGGGACCGCCCCCAAGGCCGGCGCCTGTTCGACATGCTTCGTCGTGGTGACGTGTTGGTAGTCCGGTGGGTAGACCGGCTTGGCCGCAACTACGCTGACGTGACGGACACGATCCGCGAGTTCATGCGCCGGGGTGTCATCATCCGCACCGTTATCAACGGGATGGTTTTCGACGGCGCCACGTCCGACCCGATGCAACAGGCCGTGCGAGATGCCCTCATTGGGTTCATGGCCGCCACCGCTCAGTCCCAGGCCGAGGCGACGAAGGAAGCGCAGAAGGCCGGCATCGAGCACGCCAAGAGCCTCGACGAAAAGTACCTAGGCAGGAAGCCCAGCTACAACCGCGAGCAGTTCGATGCTGTCGTGGACGCGCTTGGCCGGGGCGAGGCCGTCCAATCCGTCGCCAAGGCCACCGGCATCTCGCGGGGAACCATCTATCGCATCCGCGACAACCGGGCCGAGGCTGAGGCCGCGCTCGCTCGGTGGGCCGCGTGACGCCCCCCATCCCGTGCAACAAGTTTCACGGGGCCTCCGCCGGCCTCGTGTGCATATAAGATAGCGGCACAACTCTATGACCTCCGCAACGTCTGCCGCACTGGCTCCAAAAGTAAGACAAAGAAAAAGACCCCAGAGCGAGACGTCGCGAAGCGGCGGCTCAGGTTCTTCCGTGGGGACAGAGCACCACCGCCCTTCGTCGGTCGCGACCCAAGATCAAACAGGTACTAGTCGGGCGACGTCGCGAAGCGGCGGCGCGGGATGCTTCGCGGGCGTAGCGCAGAGCGCATCCGGACAAGAACCGACCCGTCTTTCCCTCGATAACCAGCGCCAACGGCAGGGGCAGGCTCCAGCCATCCGCACGCGCACGCGGCCGATCCTGAAGGGGATGTTCCCGGAGCGCGGCTTCGACTGGCTCTTCTCGGCCCAAGAGGCCCGGCATGATCACATGGAGGCAGAGTTCACAGCACGTGTGCGCGGCACCCCGACCGAACTGGCAGCGGTGCTCCGCCGGTTGCGTGGCAGGAACGACAAGAGCGTGTTCCGGCTTCGGGATCGGACACGGACGACGTGGAACCTCGATACCCGGCCCGGCACCGCGCTCTTCGAGGCGCAAGGCCTTGTCGAAATCCCAGAGGGGCAGGGCTTCCTAGCGCTGAAGCTGAAGGTCCAGCTCAACCCCACGCGCTTCCTCGCGCATCAGGCCGACCCGGCGCCCGGCGCCATCCACCTAAAACCGGCCCGTGAAGCGCTGACGCCCGACCCGGCTGTGGAAGCACGTCTCTCGGCTCGCTCCCTCGACGGAGGAGACAACTACCTCACGACTCCGGCGCAGGTGCCATCCCCCGGTGAGCGCGGTCCCTGGTGGAATGGCATTCTTCGATCCTACACGGGCAAGGTCCGCCAGTTCATCGTTGATCACCTCACACCGTCCATTTCCGGGGCGAAGCTGGACCGCGCGGGGTTTGGACCCCTCCGGAAGGCGGAAGTCCAGTTCGAGTTCTACCATCGTGACGCAGCCACGTGGGTGGGCGAGTTCTGCAACGCCTTGTCCGTGGCGGATGATGCCTCCGAAAGCCGACATTGGCGCGGAACCAAGGGCAAGAGAAATGCCGTCGGCGCCTATCTAGGCCTCACGCAAGACGTTCTTCTAAAGGTCTATGCGAAGGATGCCTACAGAATTCGGGTTGAGGTAGTCTTCTCGAAGGCGCAGAGAATTTCACAGGTAGTGAAGAGAATGGGTCTATCGCCAAGCGATGACTTCGTTGATAGAGTGCAGAGCCTCAGGGCTGAGGCCGTGAAGCAGCTCGCCAAGGTGTGGAAGACGGTGATGCAGGTGACGAAAGCGTGTGAAGCAGCCGCCGACATTTGCGACTTCATGGCCCGGCTCAATCGGCAGGTTCCCGACGAGAACCAACGGATCATGCTCTCGCTGCTTGGCAATCACCGTCGCGTCACGGCCACGGTCCCCGCAGGTATCGCGCCGGATACCGTCTGTCGTGCTCTTGTTCGCGAAGGCGTCCTGGTTCCGGCGGGCATCGTCACACGAGGCCCGGCACGGTACGCCCTCGCGCCGACGTGGTCCCGCATGTTCGACCGCCTTTTTGGCCGGAACGACGCGGTAACGACTCTCCACTGATGCTCGGTGCAACTTGTTGCACGGCGACCCCCCGCAAAATTTGCCCCCCCCGGCAACCGTTGCCACCCCCGGCACTGAGTGCCGCCCCCTGAAATCAGTGCCGGGGGTGGTCAAAATGACCACCGCGACCGCTACTCAGTAGCGGGGGCGCCACTGAGTAGCGGTGAGAAGGGCCACGGGTGGTCATCTTGACCACCTCGACCACCAAAATCACGTCCAGGACCGGCACTGAGTGCCGGGGGGGCGGTGAAGTCTGCCGGAGGACGGGCGAAATCGCCTCGATCCGGCGAACCCCGGAAACACAACTCTACGAGCCAAGTTTCACGGGCACATAATGGGCAGAGACCCACGAAGGGAATGTGAGGACCAAAATGATCACGACGTTAGGGATTTGCGCTGCCTACCTCGCCGCCGGCTCCACTGTATGGCGGAAACTCGTCATCCATCAGGATCGCGGCAGCCAACTCGCATGCTGCGAGACCCATGGTGGCTTGAGCTTCGGTGAGGACGCAGCCTTCCTTATGACCAAAGCTACCTTTCTCGTGCTCTGGCCGCTCTGGCTCCTTCTCTTCATAGGGTGTCGCGTGCGCGAACGCGTATGATGGGCTGCTGCGTTCCATCTCAACGGCGGTTCGATCTAGGACCACAAACGTGCCAGCTTTCCTGATAACCAGCTTCTCCTTCACGGCCGTAACAGTAGCCGGCTGACTTAAGTTTGTGGCTAACATCTTCTCTACGGCCACAAGCTTCTAGTGTTGATGGCTCATCTCCCGCCCCGCCACGACAGACTTCGTTCTCGGCGTAGTAAGCTTGAATTAAGCTATTAGGGGGAGACTTTGGGCGTGTATCGTTGTCTGTTAGACCGCACCCGTGCTCCAAAACTGTCTTACGCATGATAGGGCGAAATTCAGGGTCATACATGGACGGGTTGTATGTTGAATGCTTTCCGTTCTGGTGGCTAACTACAGCGAAAGCCTCAAATCCGGTGTAGGCATTGTATCCATTTTTAGCGTTCAATTCACCACATAACACTATTCCGCGACTGCTTGATTTTGTGTGCAAATTTCGAACTTGAGCCGCAACAGGATCGCGTAATTTGTTGACAACAAAGCGTTCAATGAGTTCTCTGGAATGATCGTCGACCCTTACATAACTGCCATCGACATCTACAACGGCATTAGAAGGCGATACAAAAACAGAAGCAGATACAAAGGTGATAATTGCTATCACGATTGGCTTTATCAAAATTAATCTCAGTGTGTGCATAGTAGGGATATCTTTCGCCAGTACGTCCTCGGTAGTGAAACAGGGCCGCAGAATGGTCAAGCTTGGGTTGTGAAAACCGCCTTGCGTTGCGGCACGAAGGTGTGACACATTCGGGCGTGTTGGTGAGCGCTAAGTATCTGTTTTAAATCAGTTTTGGTCGGCAAGAGTAAGTGTCCTGCCGGGCCCACCACTCCCTCCCCGCGAACGACGGGAATTCGCGTGTTGCGGGAGACGTGCGCAGTCTCAAGGATTTAGCGAACGGTTGCCGTTGGAGACGCTTCTCCGAGGCGGTGCGCTTTTGACCTCCTGCCAATTCCCTCGGGAACCGCGGGATTGCGCCGGCGGCAGCAGACCCGCTGCCCGACCATGGCAGTGCCCATCCTCATGATCGACGTGAGGCTCCACGCGCTGCTCGAGGCCGCAGCCGAATGCACGATCGGCTGATTGCCCCTCCTGCCGGGGTGAACACCGGAGGCGCGAAGGCACTGTTCGCCGAACTGCGCAAACCTGCCCAGCTTCCGCAAAAGGACGATGGCTCCCAGCCGATCGGCCTTCTCAAATCCTGACGCGCCCGAGGCGCACCATGCGAGTGGCACCGTGCCCCCCGCTTCCATGCCCGGCCGGCGCATGGCAGCCGCGGGGTCATGCGGAGGCGATCGATCGCCTTGCTATCATGACGACCTGATCGGGGGTCGGCGGGTTGGCCGGATGGTGGCTCAGGCACAAAGGTGTGCGCAGCTTTGCCGGCTTCCCCGATCCCTCGGTGGCGAAGTAGAATTCGCCCGCGCCGAGTTTGCCGATGTCGCTGGCCGCGCCGCCGCTCGCCGCCATGATCTCCTGGGCTGCGGCGATGGTCGCGGGTGCGCTCTGGCGGCCGAAGAACTGCGTCGTGCAGTTCGAGACGATTTGGTTGTGCAGGCCCTTGGGCACCTGGGTCGCAACGACCATGCCCAGCCCGTACTTGCGTCCTTGCGCCACGAGCTTGATGCCGCTGCCGAGACTCGGACAGGCTCTTTGCGACGGCAGGAAGGTCTGCGCCTCGTCCACGACGTAGAGCATGCCGCGCGGGCTCGGATGCGTCTTGATCCAGCCGAACAACGTCATCTGCAGGCGATTTACGAAGTCCTCCCGCGCCGCCTCCGAGGCGAGACCGGCGAGGTTGATCACCGAGATGCGGGTGCGCGCCGGGTCGGAGCCGAAGAACAGGACCTGCGGGTCGAGCACGCTGCCCCTGGCTTTCAGGAGCGGGTTCGTGGCCACGGCCGCGTGCAGCTCGTCGGCCATCCCGGCGGCGATCCTGGTCGCGCCGCCGATCTCGCTGACGCCGTCCGGCAGGTCGGCGAGCAAGGCGGTGAAGTCCGCGAGGCTGCCGCCGCCACGCTCGGCGAAGCGGCGCAACGCGTCGGCCAGCACGCCGCGCTGGATCGTCTTCCTCGCACCGGCGAGGGGTCCCACGGTCTCGGCCGCCATCTCGACGGCTTGTCCCCGCTCGTCAGCATCCTCGCCGAGTCCCGAGAAGTCCGGCAGGACGGACAGAAACAGCGGATTGCCGGCGGAGACTCCGGGCGTCCAGACCACCACCTCGACGCGCTCGGCGTAGCGGGCGGCCTTGTCGGCGTCCTCCGGGGTGAAGGCCGTCGGCCGCTCGGGCCAGGAATCGCCGAGCCGCGACAGGTCGTTGTTCGGATCGACCACGATGGCGGGGATGCCGGCGAGCGCAGCCTCCTCGACCAGTCGGCGCACCAACACCGTCTTGCCCGAGCCAGAGCCGGCGATGATGGACGTGTGCCGCGGCAGCAACCGCAGCGGAAGTGACACCGGCGGCGCGTCCGGCGTGAGGCGATGACCGACCGGGATGGCGTCGGGCAAAACGGTCGGAGCAGACTTGGAAGGGGCCGTCGGCGGCTTTGCCGCGTCCGGGTTCTCCCTCGGCATCCGCACCACGGAAGTCGCACTCGTGTCGACGATCCCGGTGGAGTCCGTCCCGTCCGCGAGGACGGGGATGTCGGCTCCTCCCGACTCGGCCAGGCCGGCTTGCCGAAAGAAAGCGGTGGCGCGCACGAACCTGTGCGCCCGCAGCCAAGCCTCGAACCGGTCCTGCCGCCCCTCCTCGGCGGAGCTCGCGTGCAGGTCGCGCAAGGCGACAAAGGTGCGCAGGTCGTCCTCCACCGGGTCGATCAGCACACCCTTCGCCGCGAGGAAGGCGTCGAACAGCTGCTTCGTCTTGGCGCCGCCGGGCACCGGAGCGCGGCGCACGATCACCAGGCTTCGGTCGGGCATGCGTGCCGAGATGCCGGAGGCGGTCAGCGCGGCACGCAGGCGCGCCTGGAAGGCGATGGCGTTCTGCTGCAGCAGCGCGCGGTAGCACACATGCCGTTCGTGGTCGTTCCGGTCTCGGTCGATCAGGATCAGCCGGCCGTGCAGAGGCGGGATCTTCTGGTCGGGTTCGCCCTTGCTCGCCACGTCGAGCGCATCGTCCGGATCGTCCTCGAGCGCGTAGAGGTCGAAGGCCGTGCGCAGGATCTCCCCGAGGGCCGCCTCCTCGTCCAGCAAACCGGCGATGTCGGCGTTGCGCTTGGCCCGGTCGAGGTCGAACACGGCGTCGGCGGTCGCGTCACGCGCCTGCCCGTCAGGGGCTTGGACGAGGTTGTCACACACGGTGACGGCCCCTTGCGCGAGGCAATCGCGCCGGAAGGCGTCGCAGCGCATCAGGAGCGTGCGCGGCATCATGCCGGAGCGGGCCGAGTCCGCGATCGCGGCGTCGCTGTAAGGCCAGGTCGGGTAAGGGGGCTCGAAGCCCGCCTCCGCATAGGCCGGGGCAAGCCGGGCGCGGATCAACGCCGCCGCTGCGGCCCGGTCGTTCATGCCCTGCAGCACGACGGGCGTCACGTATCGTTGCAGCAGCGGCGTCAGGGCCCGCTCCTGCAGCCGCTCCCAGGAGTTCTGGAGGCAGGTGATGACCGTCATGCCCCGGTGACGGACATCGTGGAGTTCCAGCAGGCCGGAGGCGAGCACCTCCGCCAGCCCCTGCCTGCCCTCGAACTCGTCCTGTCCGACGAAATGGCTCGCGTCGATCACACCGTCGATCTGGTCGACGGCGACCAGGATCGGACCGCTCAGGCTCATGATCCACGACATGCCCTCGACGAGTTCCTTCGGCGTGGGCGGCGGGCGGAGAAACCCGAGTTCGGCGCGGGCGACCGGGTCGGCGTCGTAGCCCTGCAGCCATGCATGGGCGAGGCCCACGGCGCCGAAATCGTTCGAGCGCAGCAGACACAGGGCGCGGAACACGTCCTGGTGCTTGAGCGCGCTCCCCATGTCGACGCTCATCAACGCCTTGACGAGGAGGACGACGATCTTGCGCGTGTCGACGTCGGGGGTGTTGAATGCCTCCTCCACATGCCTTTCGACCTTGAACTGGCGCGCCACCCCGGCCAGCACGGCGTCGGATTGGCGCCGGCCGTCCGGCATCTGATGCAGCATGGCGGTGAGGAAGCTCAGCGCGGCGCTGCGCCAGAACTCCGACAGGCCGAGGACGTCGAGCATCACGAACCAGCTGCCCGAGCGCCAGGCCTCCCGTCTCAGTTGCCCGACGAGATGCGTCTTCCCGACGCCCGACGGGCCGATGAGCACGCGCCCCATCGCGCGGGAGGCAGGACCGGGCGCCTCCCTGTGCAGATCCGCGATGATCCCGGGTGGGAGCGCATCGTTCGGGCCGCCGGTCGGCTCCACGTCGAGCCACACGCTGTCGAGGGTGCGCACCCAGTCGAAATCGACCCGGCGCAGGGCGTCGAGGGCGTCGCTCATGACTGGATCCAGAGGATGTGGAAGGGTTCGCCCGCCGGGCTGAACGCCGCTTCGCGCTCATCGGCGGAGAGCGACTTCGGATCGCTGAGCTGGCTCAGCCGCGCCGTCGGATCGCCGGCCAGGATGGCCGCGAGCCCGGCATCGACGGTGGCGCGGTCGAGTTCGCTCAGATGCGCGCGCAGCGCGCTGAGGCGCACGGCCTGTGCCTTCTGCCCATCCGTGAGCGCGAGATAGGCGGCCTCGATGCGGGCGCGCACCTGCTTCTTCGTGAGCTTCCTTGGCTTTGCCGAACCCGGTGGTGCCGCCTTCGCGGTGCGGCTGCGTGTGGGCTTTGCAGGGAGGGACTCGGCAGAGGGGGACTCGGCAGGACGTGGCCCGGGCGTCGCCGGCGTGCCGATGAGGCCGGCCAGCGTCTCGCCGGTCGTGGCGAGATGCCGGTCGATACGCTCCAGCCAGTCCTGCAGGACGCGGAAATTCGCAGGGAGCGGGTCGCGCAGGTGCTGGCCGGCCCAGTTCCAGCCCCCGTCCGTGACGGTCAGCCGGATGGAGCGACCCTGCTTCTCCTCGGAGAGGTACCGCCCGGAGACCAATGCCCTGCGATCGGCGGCGTCGACCTTGGGCACGACCTCGCTCTGCAGGGCACTGCCGTGCTTGCCCAGCAGGCACCAAAGGATCAGCGCCTGCTTCGGCGTCGGCGTCTGGCTCATCGGATCGAACCCCTCATGTCGCGTCTATCGGTAGGCTGCGGAGCCGGACGACGGAGCGGATCTTCTCGATGGCCCGTCGAAGATCGGCCTCGACCTGCTCGTTGGTGATCCGCAGCACGAGGTAGCCCGCCGTCAGCAGGGTATAGTCCCGGTGGCGGTCGTCGGCGTATCTCGCAGCTCTGCGGTGCTCGGGTCCGTCGAGTTCCACCACGATGCGGTGCGCGCGGCAGAGAAGGTCGACCCGCGGCGGCTGCCCCCAGCCGCCGACGGGCACGGCTTCGTTGCAGCAGAACAGACCGCGCAGTTCGGCGTCCTGCTGCAGGGCCGTCTCCACCCGCTGCTCGATCGCGCTGGCGGGATGGGCCTTCGAACGCGGCGGGAGGAAGCGCTCGGCGACCGGAGGGGGCTCGCGCACGATCTCGCAGGCGCCGTAGAGGATGCGATCGTAGGGGGTGGAATCGGGCGGCCAAGCCGGCAGCGCCATGACGATGGCCGCACCATGGCCCATGCACCATTCCAGGGCCTCGATCACCGGCGCGGCGCGGGCTGGCGATGCGGGATTGATCTCGCCGATCAGGACGACGCCGGACGGGTCGATCGCGTGCAGCAGTTGAACGAACTGGAGTTCCCGCGCGGCTTCGCGGAACCGGGGTGGGTGGCCGGCGCCGGCCCGCCGCCGTGCTGCCCTGAGCCAGGGACCGGATACGATCGGATCGAAAGAGTGATCCGTGTCCGCGAGGCCGCCGTCATCCCGCCCATGCCAATGCGGCCAGCGGCTGAGCGCGAGATCGGCGAGATCGTCGAGGAGGCGGTCGAGTACCGCCGCACCGGTTCGCAGACCGTCGGTGACGAGCAGGAACGCGCCGCGGGCGTGATCGTCATCGGCGGTGATGGCTTGGGCGATGCCGTCGCAACCGATGTCGACGACGACGAGCCGACGGCCCGGCGCCAGCCGGAAGATCCGTTCGGCGAGTTCGGTCCGCTCCAGGCGCGGCCTCGCCCTGTCGCTAAAGGCGGCGGCCGTTTTCACGATGAGAGACTTACGCTGAGACTGTGCATCGCGCGTCGGGTCGTCCTCGATCTCCTGTCGATGGTCAAGGTTGCAGACCAGCACAGGTTGTCCTTCTTGGCTACCCGACCGCCCATGTGACGAAGTATCAGGCCTGGCAGGCCACGGCGGACCTCTCTTCTTCGGCACCCGGCCTGTCATATCAGCGTCCGGGCGACGACCTATGAGGTCTTCGGCCCGTCGCGCGCAGCCGAGGAAAAGCTCCTTTGGACGACCTTGCCCGATACGCCCTGTATTTCACTCCCGCCCCGGGTTCGGCGCTCGCCGCCTTCGGCGACGCGATCCTGGGAGCCGGCCCGGCGCCCGGTCCTGACGCGCTCCGGGCCATCCTCGCGGCCAACACGGCCGAGCCGCGCGTCTACGGGTTCCACGCCACCCTGAAGGCGCCGATGCGCCTCGCCCCGGACGCGACCGAAGCCGATCTCCTCCATGCGGCCGCGGCCCTGGCGGCGCACCGGAGCCCCCTGCCCGTCGGCCCCCTGCGGGTCGCCGCCCTCGGGGATTTCATGGCCCTGGTGCCGGAGGCGCCCCCGCCCTCTCTCGGCCTCTTCGCCGCCGAGTGCGTTTGCGCCCTCGATCCGTTGCGCGCGCCCCTCACCCCCCCTGAGCGCGCCCGCCGCCGCCCCGAGCGCCTCGATCCCCGGGGCCGGGCGCTGCTGGAGCGCTGGGGCTACCCGCACGTGTTCGAGACGTTCCGCTTCCACATGACCCTGACCGGCCGCCTTGCCCCGGAGGAGCGCGTGACCGCTCTGCCCCTGCTGGCCGAGGCCGCCGCGGACCTGCCCGACCTGATGATCGATGCGGTGAGCGTCGTCGTCCAGGACGGCACGGCGCCGTTCCGCCTCCTGCGCCGCCTGCCCTTCTCGCCCTGAAGGAAACCCCGATGGTCTCCGATCGCCTCGGCCTCGAACCGGCCGTCCACCCGACCGCCGAACTCTCCAGGTGCCGCCTCGGCCGCTACACCGAGGTCGGCGCCCGCACGCGCCTCAGCGAGACGAGCCTCGACGACTATTCCTACATCGTCGAGGACGGGCAGGTGAATTACACGACCATCGGCAAGTTCTGCTCCATCGCCTCGCATGTGCGGATCAACCCCGGCAACCACCCGATGGAGCGGGCCTCCCAATCCCATTTCACCTACCGGGCCAGCGCCTACTGGCCGGGCCAGGAGGACGAGCCGGCCTTCTTCGCCCGGCGCCGCGCCCTGCCCGTCACCATCGGCCACGATGTCTGGATCGGGCATGGCGCCGTCATCCTTCCCGGCCGCAGCATCGGCACCGGGGCGGTGGTCGGCGCGGGCACGATCCTGACGCGGGATGTCGCGCCCTACACCATCGTGGTCGGCAATCCGGGCCGCGTCGTGCGGCGGCGGTTCCCCGAAGCGGTCGCCGAGCGCCTGCAGGCGCTGGCCTGGTGGGACTGGGACCACGCGCGCCTCCGCCGGGCCTTGCCGGACTTCCGCGCCCTGTCGATCGAAGCTTTCCTGGAGCGTCACGAGGTCGAGGTACAATAATTCAGAAAATTGATTAGCCGGAGAATAGTCATTCTTCTGTCGTGCAGGGCGGGTCTACCGGCATTCGACATGAAACGCTGGACCCCTGCATGCTGATCCTCGAAGGTCTCGCCCGCCAATACGGCGACCGTCGCGCGGTGGACGGCGTCTCCCTCGCCATCCCCCGGGGCCAGTTCGTCGGCGTGATCGGACGCTCGGGCGCCGGCAAGTCGACCCTGCTGCGGATGATCAACCGCCTCGCCGAGCCGACGGGCGGGCGGCTCCTGTTCGACGGCCTCGACGTCACGGCCCTGCGCGGCCGCGACCTGCGGCGCTGGCGGACGCGCTGTGCGATGATCTTCCAGCAGTTCCATCTCGTCGGTCGCCTCGACGTGCTGAGCAACGTGCTGATGGGCCGCCTCTCGGAGGTCCCCAGGCACCGCTCCCTGTTCAAGCTCTGGTCCGAGCGCGAGCGCGCCCTCGCCCTGGCCGCCCTCGACGAATTCGGGATGGGCGACTTCGCCTGCCACCGGGCCGACCAGCTCTCGGGCGGCCAGCAGCAGCGCGTCGCCATCGCGCGGGCGATGATGCAGGCCCCGGACCTGATCCTGGCCGACGAGCCCGTGGCCTCCCTCGACCCGCGCAACACCCGCATCGTCATGGATGCCCTCGCCGAAGCCAACCGGCGCCACGGCATCACCGTGTTGTGCAACCTGCATTCCCTCGATCTCGCCCGCGGCTATTGCGACCGCCTCGTCGGCCTCGCCGACGGCCGCCTCGTGTTCGACGGCGCGCCCGCCGACCTCACCGAGGATGTCGCGCGCCGGCTCTACGGGCTGGAGGCCGGCGAGGTCCTCGATGCGCCCGCCCCGCCGGCGCGGCCCCAAGCCTATCCCACCGCCCTCGTCGCCTGATCGTTCGCTACCCCTCCGGGAGATTCCCATGCTGACCCGCCGATCCCTCGCCGGAGCCCTCGCGCTCGCCTTCCTCGCCGTCCCGGCCGCCGCGCAGGACTGGAAGGCGACCTATCCGGAGCTGACCCTGGCGGTGATCCCGGCCGAGAACGCGTCGGGCACCACCGACCGCTACGCGCCGATGACCGCCTACCTGTCGAAGGCCCTCGGCGTGCCGGTCAAGCTGCGCATCGCCAACGACTACGCCGCCGTGATCGAGAGTCAGCGCGCCGGCAACGCCCAGCTCGCCTTCTACGGTCCCGCCTCCTTCGCCCGCGCGGTGATGACCGGCGTCAAGATCGAGCCCATCGTCAACCAGAAGCACGACACCGGCGCCTCGGGCTACTACTCGGTGATCTACGTGCGGGCCGACAGCCCCTACAGGACGATCGAGGACCTGAAGGGCAAGAACCTCGCCCTGGTCGACCCCAACTCCACCTCCGGCAACCAGGCGCCGCGCTTCTTCCTGCACAAGGCCGGCCACCCGGTCGACGCGCATTTCGGCAAGACCGTCTATGCCGGCAGCCACGAGAACGCCGTCCTCGCCCTCGTCCAGGGCACGGTGGATGCGGCCGCCAACCTCTACAACACCGACACCGACACCATGGTCACCCGCATGGCCGCCAAGGGCATGCTCAAGAAGCCCGACGGCACGCCCCTGACGCAGGCCGATTTCCGTGTCGTGTTCAAGTCCGACTTCCTCCCCGAGGGGCCCTTCGCCATGCTGGCGAGCCTGCCCGACGACCTCAAGGCGAAGATCCGCGACGCCCTCGTGGCGATGCCGACGGCGGACAAGGCCGCGTTCGACCGGCTCTCGGACGGCAAGGATCAGGGCTTCACCGCCGTGACCCTGAAGGATTACCAGCCGATCATCGAGATGCTGAAGTTCAACGACGACCAGCGCCGCAAATCTTGACCGGACCTGTCCCGATCCACGCGGCGACGCCGGTCACGACCGATGCCTGAGCGGATCGCGCCCCTGCCCCCGCACCGGGCCTCCGCCCTGGCGGGGGCCTACGACGCGGCCGTCTCCGCGACCCGGCGCCGGACCTGGGCCGGCCTCGCCGTGATCGTCGTCCTCGCCGGGCTCGCCGCCCATGCCGCCGAGGTGCGTCCCCTGGTGCTCGCGGCCAATATCGGCCGGTTCACCGACTACATCGCCCAGATCCTGCCCCACCTGACCCTGGCGAACCTGCCGGGGGACCTCGCCGAATGGTACTGGGGCTGGCCGAAATGGCTGGCTCTCCTCGGCGAGACCCTATTGATGGCCTATCTCGGCACCCTGCTGGGGGCCATCGGCGGCGTCCTCCTGTGCTTTTCCGCCGCCGCCAACGTGACCGGCAGCCGGACGGCCTGTTTCCTGGTGCGGCGCGGGCTCGAATTCTGCCGCACGGTGCCCGAGATCGTGTTCGCGCTGCTCTTCGTCATCGCCTTCGGCCTCGGGCCGATGGTGGGCGTGCTGGCGCTGGCGATCCATACCACGGGGGCGCTGGGCAAGCTGTTCTCGGAAGTCGTCGAGAACATCGACATGAAGCCGGTGGAGAGCCTCACCGCCGCCGGGGCCGGCCGGATCGAGACCCTGCGCTTCGCCGTGCTGCCGCAGGTGTTGTCGAACTTCGTCTCCTACGGGCTGCTGCGCTTCGAGATCAACGTGCGGGGCGCGGGCGTCATGGGATTCGTCGGCGCCGGCGGCATCGGGCAGGAGCTCCTCGTGGCGATCCGCAACTTCTACTACGCCGATGTCAGCGCGATCCTGGTCCTGATCATCCTCACCGTGATGGCGATCGACCTCGGCACCGAGCGCCTGCGCCACCACCTTCTCGGGAGCCTGCGATGACCGGTCCCGAGATCGATCCGGCCGAGATCGCCGCCCTGCGCCGGCGCTTTCCCGAAAGCTTCCGCCCGGCCTGGCGCGCCCGCCTCCTCGCGGGGCTCGCCCTCGCCACCCTCGTCGCCTTGTCCGGCTACGCGCTGGTGCGCCTCGATTTCTCCGCTGCCCGCCTTCTCAATGGCCTCGGCCGCCTCGGCGAGTTCAGTCTGCTGATGCTGCCGCCGGAGACCGGCGGGCGGGCCTGGGCCTTCCTTCAGGCGCTCGCCGAGACCCTCGGCATCGCCTTCATCGGGACGCTGACGGCGGCGATCCTGGCGTTTCCCGTGGCGTTCCTGGCCGCCCGCAACGTCGTGCCCAATCCCTTCGTGCATTTCACCGTCCGGCGCGGCCTCGACGTGGTGCGCTCCGTCGACGTGCTGATCTGGGCGCTGATCTGGATCAACGTGGTCGGGCTCGGCCCCTTCGCCGGTGCGCTCGCCATCGCCTGCGCGGATGTCGGGGCGCTGGGCAAGCTGTTCTCGGAGGCGGTCGAGACCGTCGACGGCAAGGCCGGCGAGGGCGTCTCCGCCTCCGGTGGCGCCGAGTTGCACCGCATCCGTTTCGGCCTCATCCCGGCGGTGCTGCCGGTGCTCGGCAGCCAGGTGCTGTACTTCTTCGAGTCGAACACCCGCTCGGCCACCATCATCGGCATCGTCGGCGCGGGCGGCATCGGCCAGTACCTGACCGAGCTGATCCGTGTCCTCGAACTGCGCCAGGTCGCCTTCCTGATCCTGATGATCCTCATCACCGTGGCGATCATCGACGCCGTCTCCGGCCGCCTGCGCCGGGCCCTGATCGGCGGCGTGACGACCTGAGCGGGAGGTCTGCCCGGCCCTCCCCGTCAGCCCATCTGTCCGTCCCGGGAGACGGGGCCGATCCGCTCCGCCGCGAAGCGCGCGCGCAGCCAGGTCGCGGCGGGGCCGCAGGGCCGCTGCTTGTGCCAGACCAGTTCCAGGGCGATGGGCCAGTCGCCCGCGTCGAACTGCAGGTCCGGCGTGACGAGGTGCGGCGCGGTGAGGGATGCGGCAATGACGTGGTCGGTGACGAAGGCCCAGCCGATCCCGTGCTTCACCAGCTCCAGGATCACCCAGTGGCTCTCCACCCACCACACTTCGGCGGCCACCCGCAGGCGGCGCTTCTCCGGCCCGTCGCTGCGCGCGGCGACCAGGATCTGGCGGTGCCGCTTCAGTTCCTCCCACTCCACCCGCGCTTTGGCGAGCGGGTGGTCGCGCCCGCAGACGAGCTTGAGCGGCACCCAGCCGATGGTCTGGAAGCCGAGTTCCGTGGGCAGCACCTCCTGGCGCCACATCACGCCGAGGTCGGCGGCGCCGGACTGCACCATACGGCTGACATCCTCCATCAGCGGGAAGAGCAGTTCCAGCTCGACGAAGGGAAAGTGCCGGGCGAAGTCGGCGAACAGGGCGCCCAGCGCATGCTCGGGATAGAGCTCGTCGATGGCGACCACCAGCCGGTTCTCCACCCGTTGCTCCAGACTGCTCGCCAGGCCGATCAGGTGCTCGCGCCGGTCCAGCACCACGCGCGCCTCCAACAGCAGCCGCTCCCCCGCCGGGGTGAGCACCGGGTTCCGGCCCGCCCGGCTGAACAGCGTGACCCCGAGATCGGCCTCGAGATTCGCCACCTGGGTGCTGACGGCCGACTGCGCCTTGCGCAGCACGCGGGCGGCGCCGGAGAAGGACCCAGCCTCGGCCGCTGCCACGAAGGCCTGGAGCTGGTCCAGCGAGACCGCCATCTATCTGATCCTCAGATACGTTCTAACTTGCCGGACGGGGTATGGCAGATAGAAAGCCACGAACCAACGAGGCTTTTCGAGACGAGACCATGCGCAGCACCCGTGACCGTATCCGCCACGCCCTCCTGTTCGAGCTGTTCGGGCTGGCCCTCATCGTCCCGTTCGGCACCGTGCTGTTCGGGCTGCACGCCTCCGACATGGGGGTGATCGGCATCGGCAGCGCCCTGATCGCGACGGCCTGGAACTATGTCTACAATCTCGGCTTCGACCGGGCGATGCAGCGGCTCGTTGGGCACACGCACAAGGGGCTCCTCCTGCGGGTGGGGCACGCCGTGCTGTTCGAGGCGGGCCTGCTCATGATCCTGCTGCCGCCGATCGCCTGGTATCTCGGCATCGGCCTCGCGCAGGCTTTCTTCATGGATCTGACGATCGCGGCCTTCTACGTGGTCTACGCCTTCCTCTTCAACCTGACCTACGACCGCGCCTTTCCCCTGCCGAACTGGGGCAAGGCCGCAGCCGAGCCGTCCGCCTGAACCGCAGGCGAGCCGTTCCGCCGGCGGCTGGATTGCGTGTCCACGCGCCCGGTCGCCTGGGTCGACGATATCGTGGTCGCGCAGACGCCGATCACTCCACCACCAGCTCCACCCGGTCGGCCGCGAAGAGGCTGCGGGTGGCCTGGATGCGCTGGCCGTCGCCGTCCACGTTCACACTCGACAGGACGATCAGGCTGCGGCCGGGGGCGATGTCGAGGCGGGCCGCCTCCTCGGCGTCTGCGGGGCGGGCGCCGATCCGGGTCGAGAGTCGGGTGTAGTCGGCGACCCCGTAGCCCGCATAGGCGCGGGTGATCGACCCGCTGGCGGCGTAGGCCGCGTCGAAGCCGGAGAAGCGCGGCAGGGGCAGGCAGGTCCGGGCCGTCGAGATCGGGGCGCCGTCGGCCCGGTGCACGGTATGGAGTTCGAGGATCGGTGCGCCGGGGGCGATCCCCAGGGCCTCGGCCCAGCCCGCATCGGCGGGCACCGTCGCGGCCGCGATCAAGTCGCCCCAGGCCTCGCGGCCCGTGCGCGTGACGATCTCGGAGAATCGGGTCCGGGGCCCGATCGGATAGGGGATCGGGCCCTGCTCCACGAAGCTGCCCTTGCCCTGCGTGGTGCGCACCAGCCCGTCCTCGGCAAGCACGCCGAGCGCCCGGCGCACCGTGTGCCGGTTCACACCGAAACGGGTGGCGAGCGCCGATTCGGCCGGCAGCTGCGCCCCGCGGGCAAGTGCCCCGCTGCGGATCTCGCCCGCCAGCGCGTCCGCGATCTGCCGCCAGGCGGCGAGACCGCCCCCGCGCCGGAGCGCTGTCACGGGGCTGTCGCCCGCCTCATTCATGGATCGCTCGCATAGCCCGCCCGAAAATCCTTGCGCCTGATCATCCTCTTGTCTATACATCTAGACATGTCTGGAGACCGATCGATGCCGAGTGCCAGCCAAACACCACCTGAGCCGGGGATGCCAGACCCCGCAGCCCGCCGGCATGCGATGGAGCGGGCCGGCCAGGCCAGCCCGGCCGAGTTGCTGGCCGCCCTGGTGCAGGCCGGAATCACGCCCGAGGCGGAGGATCTGCGCCCGGCGGAGACCGGCCTCGTGATGGTCCGGGGGCGGATCGGCGGCGACGGCCGGCCCTTCAACGCCGGCGAGGCCACGGTGACGAGAGCGGCGGTGCGGCTGCCCGGCGGCGAGACCGGCTTCGCCTATCATCTCGGGCGCGACCGGGATCGCGCCCGCCTCGCGGCCATCCTCGACGCGCACTGGCAACGCCCGGAGACGCGCCCGGTCCTCGATGCGGCCTTGGCCGCCATCGCCGCGCGACGGGCGGAGGCGGCGCGGCAGGCCGCCCGCAAGGTGGCGGCGACCCGGGTGAACTTCTTCACCCTGGCGCGGGGAGAGGATTGATGGCGCATACCCTCGCTCCACAGCTCGCCCATGGCTTCGCCGATCCCGTCCATGACGGGCAGGCGGTGTTCCGCGCCGCGATGGAGGCCCTGAGCCGGCCCGGCCGCATCCGCCCCCTGGACACCGCCCTTACGCCACCTGCCCCGCTCACGCCGGAACTCGCGGCCGTGGCGCTGGCGCTCATCGACGCCGACACGCCGGTCTGGCTCGACGCTCCGCTCCGGGCCGAACCCGCGGTGGCCGGCTTCCTGCGCTTCCACACCGGGGCGCCGATCGTCGCCTCCCCTGGGCAGGCCGCCTTCGCGCTGATCGCCGATCCCGCCCGTTGCCCGGCCTTTACGGATTTCGCGCAGGGGACCCCCGCCTACCCCGATGCCTCCGCCACCCTGATCCTCGCCGTCGAGACCCTGTCCGACGCGACGGGTCTCGCGTTTGTGGGGCCGGGCATCCGCGGTACCGTGTGCCTCGATGCCGGGCCCCTGCCCGCCGACTGGGCGTCGCGCTGGGCCGCGAACCATTCCGGCTTCCCGCTGGGCGTCGACTGTCTCCTCGTCGCGCCCGGGCGCCTCGCCGGTCTCCCGCGCTCGGCCCGCCCCGTCACCCCGGAGGCAATCCCATGTACGTAGCGGTGAAGGGCGGCGAGGCCGCCATCGACAATGCCCACCGGCTGCTGGCCGAAATCCGGCGCGGCGACCCGGCGGTGCCCGATCTCACCGTGGCGCAGATCCGCGAGCAGATGCGCCTCCTCGTCGACCGGGTGATGACCGAGGGGTCGCTCTACGATCCCGATCTCGCCGCGCTCGCCCTGAAACAGGCCCGCGGCGACGTGGTGGAGGCGGTGTTCCTGGTGCGGGCCTACCGCACCACCCTGCCGCGCTTCGGCGCCACGGAGGCCCTCGACACCGGCGCGATGACCCTGGCACGGCGCATCTCCGCCACCTTCAAGGACTTGCCCGGTGGCCAGGTGCTCGGCCCGACCTTCGACTATACCCACCGCCTCGTCGATTTCGCCCTGGCCGACGGCGCCGTCCCCGAACCCGCCGCCGAGGCCGAGCCGGAGGCCGATGCCGCCTGCCCGCGGGTGACCGATCTTTTGGGGCAGGCGGGCCTGCTCGAACCCTCGCCGCCGGACGACGGCGCGCCCGTGGGCGACCTCACCCGCGAGCCGGTGGATTACCCCGCCGACCGCGCGGTGCGGCTCCAGGGGCTGGCGCGGGGCGACGAGGGTTTCATCCTGGCGCTGGGCTACTCGACCCAGCGCGGCTACGGCCGCACCCACCCCTTCGTCGGCGAGATCCGGGTCGGGACCGTGGAGCTCGACTTCACGCCGGAGGAACTCGGCTTCCCCGTCAGCCTCGGCACGGTGGACATGACCGAGTGCCAGATGATCAACCAGTTCCACGGCCACGGGGCGGTGCCGCCGCAATTCACCCGCGGCTACGGCCTCGTCTTCGGCCAGGGCGAGCGCAAGGCCATGGCCATGGCGCTGGTGGACCGCTCCCTGCGGGCGGCCGAACTCGGCGAGGCCGTGGTGGTGCCGGCCCAGGACCAGGAATTCGTGCTGGCCCATTGCGACAGCCTGCAGGCGACGGGCTTCGTCGAGCACATGAAGCTGCCGCACTACGTCGACTTCCAGGCCGAACTGGAACTCGTCCGGCGCCTGCGCGCCGAGCACGCCGCCCGGACGGCCGAGCCGGACGAACCCACCCTGCGGGAGGCCGCCGAATGAATTCGCAGGTCCAAATCCAGGTCACGCCGTCGCCGGGCACCGGCTACAACTTCGCCTATCTCGACGAGGGCACGAAGCGGATGATCCGCCGGGCCATCCTCAAGGCCATCGCGATCCCCGGCTACCAGGTGCCCTTCGCCGCGCGCGAGATGCCGATGCCCTATGGCTGGGGCACGGGCGGAGTGCAGGTGACGGCCGCGATCCTGGGCGCGTCCGACGTGCTCAAGGTGATCGACCAGGGCGCCGACGACACCACCAACGCGGTCTCGATCCGCCGCTTCTTCACCGCCACCGCCGGGATCGCCACCACGACGCGCACGGCCGAGGCCACGGTGATCCAGACCCGCCACCGCATCCCGGAAGCGCCGCTGGCCGAGGGGCAGGTGCTCGTCTACCAGGTGCCGATCCCCGAACCGCTGCGCTTCCTCGAACCGCGCGAGACCGAGACGCGCCAGCTCCACGCGCTGGCCGAATACGGCCTCATGCACGTGAAGCTCTACGAGGACATCGCCCGCCACGGCCACATCGCCACCACCTACGCCTACCCGGTGGAGGTGGCCGGCCGCTACGTGATGGACCCCTCCCCGACCCCGAAATTCGACAACCCCAAGATGGACGATTGCCCCGCGCTCCAGCTCTTCGGCGCGGGCCGCGAGAAGCGCATCTACGCGATTCCCCCCTACACACGGGTGCGCAGCCTCGATTTCGAGGACCATCCGTTCCGGGTCCAGAGCTTCGACCGCCCGTGCGCGCTCTGCGGGGCGGAGGACGTCTATCTCGACGAGGTCGTCCTCGACGATGCCGGCGGGCGGATGTTCGTCTGCTCGGACACAGATCATTGCGAGACCCGCCGCGCCGACGGCCATACGGGAGAGGCCGCGTGATCGAACCCCCGCTCCCCGAACCTTTGCTTAACGTCGACGGCCTGACCAAGCGCTACGGCCGCCGCCTCGCCTGCGACGGCATCGGCTTCACCCTCGATCCCGGCGAAGTGCTGGCGGTGGTCGGTGAATCGGGCTCCGGCAAGTCGACGCTGCTGTCACTCATCGCCGGCGAGGTCGCGGCCGATGCCGGAACGGTCTCCTACCGGATGCGGGACGGCGTGACGCGCGACCTCGCCGCGCTGAGCGTCGTCGACCGCCGCGCCCTGATGCGCACCGACTGGGGATTCGTCCGCCAGGACGCCACGCAGGGGCTGCGCATGGCGGTCTCGGCCGGCGGCAATGTCGGCGAGCGCCTGATGGGCGTCGGGGACCGCCATTACGGACGCATCCGCGCCACCGCCCTCGATTGGCTCGCCCGCGTGGAGATCGCCGCCGACCGGGTCGACGACCCGCCGACGCGCTTCTCCGGCGGCATGCGCCAGCGCCTGCAGATCGCCCGCAACCTCGTTACCGCGCCCCGCCTCGTGCTCATGGACGAGCCGACCTCGGGCCTCGACGTCTCGGTCCAGGCCCGCCTCCTCGACATGATCCGGGGGCTGGTGGCCGAGCTCGGCCTCGCGGTGATCATCGTCACCCACGACCTCGCCGTGGCGCGCCTGCTCTCGCACCGCGTCCTCGTCATGCGGGCTGGCCGGGTGATCGAGACCGGGCTGACCGACCAGGTCCTCGACGACCCCCAGGCCGCCTACACCCAACTCCTCGTCTCCTCGGTGCTCGCCGCATGACGTCCCCTGTCATGACGTCCCTTCCGCCCCTCCTCGCCTTCGACGACGTGGCCAAGAGCTTCACCCTGCACCTGCGCGGGGGCGCCGTGCTGCCGGTGATCGCCGGCGCCACCCTCGCGGTCCATCCCGGCGAATGCGTCGTGCTCGGCGGCGCCTCGGGCGCAGGCAAGTCCTCCCTCCTCAAGATGGCCTATGGCAATTACCGCTGCGACGCGGGCGCGATCCGGGTCCGCGACGGAACCCGCGTCATCGACCTCGCCACGGCCGCGCCGCGCGAGATCCTGGGCCTGCGCCGCACGACGCTGGCCTACGTCTCGCAGTTCCTGCGGGTGATCCCCCGCGTCGGCGCCCGCGCCGTGGTGGAGGCCGCGGGAATCGAAGGGGGATTGGCGCCCGAGGCGGCCCGGTCCCGCGCGGCCGACCTGCTCGCCCGCCTCAACCTGCCCGAGCGCCTGTGGGGTCTGCCGCCCGCGACCTTCTCCGGAGGCGAGCAGCAGCGGGTCAACATCGCGCGCGGTCTCATCGCCGACCGGCCCATCCTGCTCCTCGACGAGCCCACCGCCTCCCTCGATGCCGAGAATCGGGCCGTGGTGGTGGAGCTCATCGCCGAAAAGCGGGCGGCGGGCGCCGGCATCCTCGGCATCTTCCACGACGCGGATGTCCGCGAGGCGGTGGCGACGCGCATCGTCGACGTCGCAGCCTTCCGCGGGGCGATGGCCGCATGAACCGGATACAGGATCGGGAGCAGACAGGCATGACGGACCGGGTCGAGATCCTTGAGAACGCGCGCCTCGTTCTGCCCGACCGGGTCGAGACGGGCTGGCTCGCGGTTGTCGACGGGCGCATCGCCGAGATCGGCACGGGACGTGCCCCCGAGCGCGGCCTCGACTGCGCCGGCGACACGATCATCCCGGGCCTGATCGAGCTCCACACCGACCATTTGGAGAGCCACTACGCCCCGCGCCCCGGCGTGCGCTGGCACCCCCTCGGGGCGGTGCTCGCCTACGACGCGCAGATCGCTGCATCCGGCATCACCACGGTGTTCGATTCGCTGCGCGCCGGCACCGACCCGGATGGCAGCGGCCTCGGCACCGAGCTCGAGCTCCTGGCCGCCGCCCTGGCGGAGGCGCGAGGGGCGGACCTGTTCCGGGCCGAGCACCGCACGCACCTGCGCTGCGAGATCCCCTCGACCGACGTGGTCGAGACCGTGCGCGCCTTCGCCGGGCGCTATGCCATCGGCCTCCTGTCGCTGATGGACCATACGCCGGGCCAGCGCCAGTTCCGGGATGTGGCCAAGTACTACGTCTATGCCGGGCGCGGTGGCCGCTCCCTGGAGGAGATCAAGCTCAGCACCGAGCGCAAGATGCGCGATGGCCACGCCCTCAATGCCGTCAACCGCCCGGCCCTCGTCGCCCTGGCGCGGGAGCTCGGCATTCCGCTCGCCAGCCACGACGACACCACTCTGGCCGACGTCGCCCTCTCCCGCGATGAATCGGTGGCGATCGCCGAGTTTCCCACTACCCTCGAGGCGGCGGAAGCCTCGCATGCGGCCGGCATCACCGTGATGATGGGGGCGCCCAACCTGATCCGGGGCGGCTCGCATTCGGGCAACGTCGCGGCCCAGACCCTGGCGGAGGCCGGCTATCTCAGCATTCTGTCCTCGGACTACGTGCCGGCGAGCCTGCTGATGGCGGCGTTCGGATTGCCCGAGCGCGTGCCCGGCATTGCCCTGCCGGACGCCATCGCCACGGTGACGGCCAACCCCGCGCGCGCCACCGGGCTGACCGATCGCGGCCGTCTGGAGCCGGCTCTCCGCGCGGACCTCGTCCGCGTCCGTCTCGCCCGGGGCGTGCCGGTGGTGCGTCAGGTCTGGCGCGCCGGCACGCGGGTGGTGTGATGCCCGGCGGCTTCGTTCTCGTCGTCGGCCCGAGCGGGGCCGGCAAGGACACCCTGCTGCGCCTGGCACGCGAGGCCCTCGCCCACGAGTCCCGCTTCGTGTTCCCGCGTCGCCTCGTGACCCGCGCGCCCTCGGCGCACGAGGACAATGTCGCGATCTCGGAGGAGGCGTTCACGGACGGAGCGGCCTCCGGCGCCTTCGCCCTGCATTGGCGTGCGCACGGCCTCGGCTACGCCATCCCGGGCGAGACTTTGGATCACGCGCGAGCCGGACGCGTGGTGGTCTGCAACGTCTCACGCCGTATCGTCCAGGCGGCCCGCCTCGCCCAGCCGAGCGTCAGCGTCGTGTTCGTCACGGCCTCGCCCGACATCCTCGCCCGCCGTCTCGCCGCGCGGGGCCGGCCGGAGGATGGGGATTTGCGCGCCCGCCTCGACCGCGTCGTTCCGATCGAGGCCGAATGCACCATCCGGAACGATACCGACCCGGACAGCGCGGCGGCCGAGCTGATCGCGCATCTGCGCGAGCGGGCGGCCTGAAGGTTCGACTCCGGCTCCCGGCTCGCACTCCATCGAGGCCGTAGGTCCCGGGGCCGAGCCGGCGACGGAATGCCGTCGCTCTGCTTCGGCCGCCCCGCTTCATGCGAGAGGGGTAGAGCCCATCCATTGGCCAAGAGGTGTACGAGCGATGGCAGTGATCGAAACGGTGGAGGGACTCGAGCGCATCTATGGGGAGTGGGGCGCCGTCGCTGACGCGTCCACCGCCAAGGTCGCGGACCACATCACCCCGCATTACCGGCGCTTCATCGAGGTCGCGCCCTTCGCGACCCTCGCCACCGCTGGTCCCGAAGGCCTGGACTGCTCTCCCCGTGGTGATCGTCCAGGGTTCGTCCGCGTCGCTGATCCCCGCACGCTTCTCTTGCCCGATCGCCGGGGGAACAACCGGATCGACAGCCTCCGCAACGTCGTGCGCGATCCGAGGGTGGGGCTGATGTTTCTGATCCCCGGCATCGGCAACGCCCTGCGGGTGAATGGCCGAGCGGTCATCGACGACGATCGAACCCTGTGCGCGTCCTTCGCCGTCGATGGCAAAGCGCCCCGCACCGTGATGGTCATCACCGTTGGGGAGGTCTACTTCCAGTGTGCTCGCGCCCTCATCCGATCCGGCCTGTGGCAGCAGGCCAACCACGTAGACCCAAAGACACTGCCGTCGCCCGGGCAGATTCTGGCCGAACTGAGCCATGGTCGAGTCGGGGGCGAGGTCTACGATTCGACGTGGGCTGAAAAGGCCAAGCACACCATGTGGTGATCGAGGACAGGCGGGCGCAGGTCGTCAGCCACCGCCGCCGACCACCGACTCCACCGGGCCAAGATCGCGCGACGCGTGCCGCGAGTCCGGTTCCACCCGGCGACGCCAGCGTCCCGGGGTCGTGCCCTGATCCTTGGCGAAGGCGCGCGTGAAGTGGCTTTGATCGGCGAAGCCGCAGGCGAGCGCGATGTCGGCGAGCGTCCGATCTCCCTTCCGCATCATGGTCTTGGCCTGGGCGATGCGCTCCCGCGTCAGCCAAGAATGGGGGGCGATGCCGGTGGATTGGCGAAAGGCGCGCGCGAAGTGGCTGACGGAGAGCCCGCAGGATTCCGAGACCGTCTGGAGGTGGATCGGCCGGGCGAGATCGGAGCGGATATGGTCCTGGGCGCGACGGAGCTGCCAGGGAGCCAGGCCGCCGCGAACCGTCTCGGGCGCGGGCTGGAGCGACGTATAGGTCCCGAGCAGATGAGCCGCGACGGCGCGGGTCAACTGGCGGCGGATGACGTCGGCCCAGCGATCCTGCCGCGCCAGCGTTTCCCCGACACTGACGGCGAGGTTGTGCAGGGCGGGGTCCGCCAGGACCGCGCCGTAGGCCGGCACGAGTTCATCGAGGGGATCGGCGTCGAGGATGCCCAGATCCTCGGCCACCCGCTTCAGACGTCGATTGTCGAGCCCGATCAGGAGGGTTCGCTTCGGTGTTCGCACGATGCAGGTCTGGCGCAGATCATGGAGGATCGCCTCCCCCGCGCGCAGGACCATCGGGGGCTGGCCCCCCTCGACGACCTCCCGGTGCGGGGATCGCCCTTCCGTCTCGCCGAGCCGGACCTGGAGGATGAGCGCATCGTGCCGGTCGACCCGGAGGCCGCCGGCCATGCCGTCCCGCCAGCCGAGGACGATGGCGCCGTCCGACCAATCGTCGGGCCGGATTCTCGCCTGGCGGACGGAGTCATGGGACATGCCGCCGAACCGGACGTCGTGCGTCGGGGTGGGGCGGAGAGAGGCCGGCGCCGGCGGCACGGCACTCGGCGCATTCCCTTCGTGGACAAGCGTTCGAAGCATGTCTGTCTCCCATCGTACGATGGCGAGATGCTAAACGGCCAAGCTAGGACCCGTCTTTCGCGAGGCTGCGGTGGCGTGTCCAAATCCTGCTGTTCGCGGGACCGGCATTCATGAGGCATGCTGCCTGTACTCGCCCGGCGTCTTGCCGATGACGCGCTTGAAGGCCGTGTTGAACGCGCCCTGGCTCGAAAAACCGGACGACAAGGCGATGTCGACCAGCGGGATCTTGGTGTCGTTCAGCAACCGCCGTGCGCGAGCGAGTCTTTCCTCGCTGACGAAAGCATAGGGTGTCCTGCCCGTGACGCGTTTGAACATGCGGCTGAAGTGGAAGGGGCTGAGGCACGCCACGGCGGCGATCTCGGCCACGGAGAGGTCCCGTTCGAGATTGTCGCGGATGAACGCCACGGCGCGGTCGATCCGATCCGGGCCAGCGGTCTCCGGGGCGGGGCGCACGCGCGTGTCCGGCCGGTCGTGACCGTAAGCCTGCGCGACCCGCGCCGTCAGGGCGAGGGCGGCGGCCTCGACCATCATGCGGCCGGCCGAGCTTTCCCGGATCAGCTCCTGGTGGATCGAGAGCCCGATCTGGGCGAGCAACGGATCCTCGACGCCGGCGAGATAGCGTACCGTATCGGCACGGATGCGCGCATCGCCGTACAGCCCCGCGAGAGTCTCGAAGCGCTCCGCCGGCAGATAGATGTGGAGGATCTCGTCGAGGGGCGCGGAGATGTGGATGTCGTCCTCGCCGACCCCCACGGGACAGAGCCAGATCGTCCCCGCCTCCACCGGCGTCCGCTGCCGGATCCCGGCCCCCTTGCGGCTGACATGCGCATCCGGGCTGCGCCGGATCGCCAGGGTGATCTCCATCTGGGACGGGACGATGGCGGGCAGGTCGCCCGCCGGGTGGGACCGGACTTCCGCGGCGACGCCCTCCCAACGCCGCCCCGCCGACGAGGCGAAGAGACCGGCTTTCGGGAACTTGTGCGCGCCGTGCCGGTGAAGATCCATGCCGGCACCGTGCAAGCCGTGCGCGAAGACGGCTATTATACAGATGTATCGGATACCAGACGAGCTCTGTCCGCCATCGCGGCCGAGCCGGGCGGGCGAGAGGAAGCCGTCGGTCCTTTCGCGGTGGCCTGGCCGAGTCCCCACCCGATGCGGATCGCCGGGTATGGGCCATCGGAAGACGCCGAAGCTCATGTCGAGGCGAAGGCAATCGTCAAGCTTGCAATCGCCATGCGACCCAAATCGTGTATCAGGTGAACGTATTCGCATCGGCGAGGTGCGCATCGAGAACCATGCCCGAAGCGACCGTTCATATCGTCGACGATGATCCGGTGCTACGCGAAGCGCTGGTGAGCCTCTGCCTGTCCGACGGATTGGCGGCGGTCGGGCACGGAGATCCCGGCGGACTGGCGCAGTCTCTCCGGCGCCGATCCCCCGAATGCGTCCTTCTCGACGTGCGCCTCGCCGAACAGAGCGGGCTGGCCGTCCAGGACTCGTTGCGCGCGGACGGCAATACGGTCCCGATCATCTTCCTGACCGGCTACGGCACGATTCCCATGTCCGTCCGCGCCATGCGGGGCGGGGCCGTCGAGTTCCTGACCAAGCCTTTCATCGCCGAGGTTCTGCTCGCCGCCATCCGCAAGGCGCTGGCGGCCGATGCCGTCGCGCTCGCCGACCGTCGCGCCCGGGACGACCTCTCGGCCAGGCTCTCCACCCTGACGCCCCGCGAGCGCGACGTGATGCGCTGCGCCATCGGCGGGTTGATGAACAAGCAGATCGCCGCCGAACTCGGCATCACGGAGATCACCGCCAAGGTCCATAAGCGGCGCGTCATGGAGAAGATGCAGGCGCGATCCCTCGCCGACCTCGTCCGCATGGCGGATCAACTCGGCGTCGCCGCCACCCGCCAGCGCTGAGAAAGAGGGGCAGCCGAAACCTTCGTATGAGGAGGCATAACCTAAGCATCGATCCGGTGATCCGCCGTATAATATTCAGGATCCTCCGACGGGCTAAGATCCGGACATGAACTCAGGGCTGCAGCAGAGATTTCGAGCGGCTCCGTTCTGTCCTCGAAACCAGTCCGACATCAGGAGACGCACCATGATCAAGCATCTCGCTTCCATCACCCTTCTTCAGCTTGGCCTGATGGCCCCTGCCCTGGCGATGCCGGAGCATCGTCCGTCCCACACCATCGTCGAGCGGGTCGACCTGGAGAGCGCCCCGCGATCCTTCGGAGAGCCGCAGGCGTCCCGGACCATCGACAGTTCGGCCAAGGGCGGCAATGCCGACGAGACCAACCACGCGGTTCCGAACTTCGGCACCACCTCGGGCGGACCCGCCGACTGATCCTCCGACCCATCGCGCCAGCGCGGTCCTCGAACCCGGGAGAGCGGCCATGAACCTTCTCATCAGACCGTCTCTCGCGGCCATTCTGGCGCTGGTGTCGACGATGCCCTTCGCGCGATCCTCCACGCCTCCGGCGGGGCCGATCGTGTCCTCCTGGATGGCGTCGGCTCCCATTGTCGCCAGGCCCGATCGGCGCCACGCCCATCGACGCATGGATCGGCGTCCTCAGTAAGCGTCTCGCGTTCCGGCCGGCGGCGCGGGGCTCACGGTTCCGGATGCAGGAAGCCGTGGACGGCCTGGACCACCACCGACCCCTCCCCCACCCCGGAGGCGACCCGCTTCACCGAGCCCGCGCGCACGTCACCCACGGCGTAGAGACCGGGGACCACTGTGGCGTAGGGCGACAGGGCGGGCGTGCCGTCTCTCAGCAGGCCGGTCGGGACGAACCCCTTCGGATCGAGGGTGAGGCAGTCCGCGAGCCATCCGGTATTCGGCACGGCGCCGATCATGACGAAGACGTTGCCGATGACCGTCGTCTCGCTGACCCCGCTCGCCCGGTCGGTCCAGGTCACCGATGTCAGGGTGTCGTCGCCCACGAGTGCGGTGATCTCGGTCTGCGTATGCAGGGTGACGCGCGGCGACGACGCGATCCGCTGCACGAGGTAGTCGGACATCGTCGCGGCGAGGCCGTCGGCCCGCACGAGGAGGTGCACGTGCGCCACCGTGCGGGACAGGAACATCGCGGCCTGGCCGGCCGAGTTGCCGCCGCCGACCACGATCACCGCCTCGCTGGCACAGAGCTGCGCTTCCATGGCGGTGGCGGCGTAATGGATGCCCTGCCCCTCGAAATGCGCGTAGCGCGGCAGATCCAGGCGGCGATAGCGGGCGCCGGTGGCGGCGATGACGGCGCGTGCCGGGACGGCGGTGCCGTCCTCGAGGATCACCCGGAAGGGCGACCCACCGCAATCGAGCCCCGTCGCCATGCGGGAGATCGCGAGCCGCGCCCCGAACTTCTGGGCCTGGACCTGCGCGCGGCCGGCGAGGGCCTGACCGGAGATCCCTGTCGGAAAGCCGAGATAGTTCTCGATCTTCGAGGAGGTGCCGGCCTGGCCGCCGGGCGCGAGCCCTTCGATGACGATGGTGTCGAGCCCCTCCGAGGCGGCATAGACGGCGGCCGCCAGGCCCGCCGGTCCGGCACCGATCACCGCCACGTCGTAGACGCGGCCGGGATCGATCGCCTCCGTCAGCCCGAGGGCGTCCGCCAGCGCCGCGTTGGTGGGATTGCGCATCACCGCCGCGCCCGGCGCGATCACCACCGGCAGGTCGGCCTCGGTGAGGCCGAACCCGTCGAGGGCGTTGCGGGACGCCGGGTCGCTCGCGGTGTCGAGGATGCGGTGCGGGTAGGCGTTCCGGACGAGGAAGCGCTCCAGGCGGAGGGTCTCCCGCTGATGGCCGGGGCCGATCAGGACGACGCCGCCCCGCCCGTGGCGGATCAGGCCGACCCGGCGCAGGATGAAGGCCCGCATGATGATCTCGCCGATATCCGGTTCGGCGGTGACCAGGCGGCGAAAGGCGGCGCGGTCGATCCGCACCACCCGCGTCTCCACCACGGTTCGGCCGGAGACCAGGATCTCCCGGTCGTTGAACAGGTCGAGCTCGCCCGTGAACTGACCTTCGGTGTGGACGACGAAGACCCTGGCGGCCCCCTCGTGGTCGGTCTCGAACATCTCGATCCGGCCGGCGAGGACGAGGAAGAAATCCACCCGCCGCTGGCCCCTGGCGAAGATGAGCGTACCCGCCGGCAGGGTCTGCTCCATGCCGTAGTCGGCGACCCGGCTCTCCATCTCCGCGCCGAGGCGGGGGAAGGTCTGCGCCGTCCGGTCGTCGCCGTCGGATTCCGCCGGGAGGAGGGGGTCGGTCATCTCGGATCACTCCGTCTCGTCGAAGGCGAACCTGCCACCCCTGCCCCGGATGGCGTCCCGTCCCGCCGCCGCCACCGTAGCTGCAGGGACGGCACGCTCCCTGGCTTGTCCGATCACGCGATGTTTTGCACGGTCCGGCGCCAATTCCCGGCTGCCGCTCGATCGGCCGGGGTGACGCGCTCAAGAAGAGGGATGGTCCTCCGGCGAATCAGGTTTCGCAGAAGTGGCCCCCGGTTCTGCGACAAGAACCTGCGACACACCAGAGAGCGAAGCGTTGGCTCGCTAACGCGTCGCTCTGCTTGACGCGGATCGTTCAAATCATGGAACGTCCGTGCAAGACGAGTGGCCCGGCCCATGATGACTCGATGCCGGCCGGATCGGCGGTGCAGCCCGGTCCCTTCGTCGTCCACGCGAACGCCGCGCCCCCTCGCCAATAAACGACAGTATAGTTCACACGGCATGCGGTCACGCTTCATGGTCCGCTCGAACGGCCGAGGCATTCATCCGCCGTCCAGGCCGCCGGAAATGGGGAGATGGCGATGCGTCAGGCCGTTCATGCACAGGGTCCGGCGATCGTGCGCCAGACGGTCCGGTCGCTGGAGGGCGTCGGCTCCCGGTTCTCCGTCACGCTACCGTGTGCCGACCTGCCGGACGACGGGGCGCCTCGGTGCCGTGTCGAGGCCAGGGAGGGGCGATGGACGCGCCTGTCGTAGCGGCCCCCTCGCCTCCCCGTTCCGGGATCGTCCCGGACACCCGCCGGACGGGCCGGCTCCTGGGTGTCCTTGCCCTCGGTCTCGCCTTGGCGATCTTCCTCGTCGATGCGTTCACGCCCCTCGAAGGCGCGGTGGCCGTGCTCTACGTGGTCGTCGTGCTCGTCTCGGCGCGGGCGTTCCGGCGGAACGGGGTGATCCTGACGGCGTCCGGCTGCCTGCTTCTGACGGCGGTGGCCTATTTCCTGTCGCATCGCTTCTTCGACAGCGATTCGGCGCTGCTGCGCGCCCTGGTCAGCCTGGCGGCCATCGCGATCAGCGCGCTCCTGGTGCTGCGCAATCAGGCGGCGGCCCGCATCCTCGCGGAGCAGGCCGAACTGCTCGAACTCACCCACGATCCCATCTTCGTGCGCACGCCCACCGATACGGTGACGTTCTGGAACCGCGCCGCGGAAGACCTCTACGGCTGGCGCCGGGACGAGGTCCGGGGGCGCAACGTGCACGTCCTCCTGCGCACGGCCTTCCCCGGTGGCGAGGCGGCGATCAGAGACGCGCTGATGCGGAACGGGCGGTGGGAGGGCGAACTCGTCCAGACGGTGCGGTCCGGCGCCCGGGTGGTCGTCGAGAGCCGCTGGTCGCTCCAGCGCGATGCCGGCGGCCAGCCGCTCGCGGTCCTCGAGACGAACACCGACATCACCGAGCGCAAGCGCGCCCATGCGGCCCTGGCCGAGAGCGAGCGGCGCTACCGCACCATCTTCGATACGGCCCGCGTGGCGATCCTGCAGCAGGATTGGCGCGAGGTGAAGGCTGTCCTCGACGCGGTCCCGCCCGATGCGGCCACGCCTCTTCGCGCCCATCTCCACGCCCATCCGGAGGTCGTCCGCGATCTCCGCCGCAGCGTCACCATTGTCGACGCCAATGCCGAATTGCGGCGGCTGATCGGCGCCGATGCGGGCGCTGCGGCGCCGCGATCCCTCGACGCGCTCCTGTTCGAGGACGAGCCCACCTTCATCGAGGCGCTGCTGGCGCTGGCGCGGGGCGAGACCTTCTTCGAGGGCGAGACCACGATCCGCGCGCTGTCCGGCGATCCGGTGCCGATCCTCTTCGGCATCACGTTCCCGTCCCATGCGGACGGGTTCGAGGGCGTGCTGGTCTTCGCCGTGGACATCACCGAGCGCAAGCAGGCGCAGGAGGCGCTGCTGGCGGTCCAGGCCGAGCTGGCCCATACCGCGCGGGTGACGACGCTCGGCGAACTCACCGCCTCCATCGCCCATGAGGTGAACCAGCCCCTGGCGGCCATCGTCACCAATGGCGAGGCAGCCCTGCGCTGGCTGAGGCGGAGCCCGCCGGACCTCGGCGAGGTTTCGGCCGCGGTGACCCGGGTGGTGGCGAGCGGCAGCCGGGCCGGCGAGATCGTGTCCCGCATCCGGACCTTCCTCGCCAAGACGCCGCCCCCGCGCGACTGGCTCGACCTGCGTGAGATGATCGGGGAATCGGTCCTTCTCGTGGAGCGCGAGATGGTCCGCGGCGGCGTGCGCCTGATCCGCGACGTCGCCTCCGACGTGACCCTGGTGCACGGGGACCGGGTGCAGTTGCAGCAGGTGCTCATCAACCTGATGGTGAATGCGATCCAGGCCATGGCCACGGTCACCGAACGGCCCCGCCTCCTCACGATCCGTGTCGCGCCGGACGGGGCAGAGCATGTCCGCGTCACCGTCGCCGATAGCGGCGGGGGGATCGCGGCGGAGGCCGTCGAGCGGGTCTTCCAGCCGTTCTTCACCACCAAGGCGGACGGGATGGGCATGGGGCTGGCGATCTGCCGCTCGATCGTCGAGGCGCATGGGGGGCGCCTCTGGATCACCGGTCACGACGATCCGGGTGCCGCCTTCCACTTCACCATACCGACCACGGCCGAGAGGGAACCATGATCCGAGGCAACGCGGCGGGGCCGGCACGCGCGTCGGCCGCGAGGCAGACCGTCTTCGTCGTGGATGACGACCCCGATATCCGGGAGGCCCTGTCCGGCCTGCTCCGCTCCATCGATCTCGCCTGCGCCGCCTTCGCGTCGGTGGCGGAGTTCCTGGCCGCGCCGCGCCCCCTGGGCGCCGGCTGCCTCGTGGTCGATGTTCGCCTGCCGGGCGTGAGCGGCCTCGAGTTCCAGGGCCAGCTCAGCGCGCTGGGGATCGACCTGCCGATGATCCTGATGACGGGGCACGGCGATATTCCGATGACCGTGAAGGCGATGAAGGCCGGGGCGGTGGACTTCCTCGCCAAGCCGTTCCGCGAGCAGGACCTCCTCGACGCCATCGGCACCGCCCTGGCGCGCGACGCGGTCCAGCGCAGCGCGCATGCGGCCCTCGACGATCTCAGGGCCGATTACGAGACCCTCACCGCGCGTGAGCGCGAGGTGATGGCGCAGGTCACCGCCGGCCTGATGAACAAGCAGGTGGCCGGCAATCTCGGGCTCAGCGAGATCACGGTGAAGATCCACCGGGGCCACGTCATGCGCAAGATGAAGGCGCGCTCCCTGGCCGATCTGGTTCGCAGCGCCGAAGCCCTCGGCGTCTCGCATGCCGGCGGCGCGCCGACGCGGTGACCGATCCGCCGGCCATTAGCGAAAGGTGGAGGCCGGCAAACCTCCGTATGATTCCAACCCACGGTGCGAGGGACCATATCTCGGCTCGGGCCAACGTTTACCGGTCCAAGACTTCCCAGGCCAAGACTTCCCAGGCCAAGACTTCCCAGTCCAAGACTCGCCGGTCACAGGGACCGGAAGGCGAACCCGTAGGTCAATGGAATGCCAACTCTGCCTGTGATCGCGATCGTCGACGACGACGAGGACGTGCGCGTGGCGACCGGAAGCCTCGTGCGCTCCCTCGGCTACACCGCCCGTATCTACGCCTCGGCGCGTGATTTCCTCGAGAGCTGTCCGGTGGACGCGCCCGACTGCGTCATCACCGACATGCAGATGCCCGGCATGACCGGCGTGGAGATGCACCGGGGCCTGCTCGCCCTGGGGTCGCGGGTGCCGGTGATCTTCGTGACGGCGTTCCCCACCGAAGCCCTGCGCAACACCGTCCTGGCGGCGGGCGCCAGCGACTTCCTGGGCAAGCCGTGCGACGGCGCGACGATCATCCGCTCCCTGGAGCACGCCCTGATGGGCGGGTCGGCGAGGGATGCGACGGCGTGATCGGCGTCAAGCAGTGAGCGGGCGGCGACCGGCGCGCCTGTGCGTCGGCCGTCGCGAAAACCCGGCTCAGCCCTTCACGAAGGCGAGGAGGTCGGGGTTGATGACGTCGTGGTGGGTGGTGAGCATCCCGTGCGGGAATCCCGGATAGGTCTTGAGCGTGCCATTGGCCAAGAGCTTGACCGATTTCAGCGCCGCATCCGCGATCGGGACGATCTGATCGTCCTCGCCATGCAGGACCAGGGTCGGCACCGTGATGGCTTTCAGATCGTCGGTCTGGTCGGTCTCGGAGAACGCCGCGATGCCGTCGTAATGGGCCTTCGCGCTGCCCATCATGCCCTGGCGCCACCAATTCCGGATCACGCCCTGCTGCACGGTCGCGCCGTCGCGGTTGAAGCCGTAGAAGGGGCCGCTCGCCACGTCGAGGAAGAACTGCGCGCGGTTGGCGGCGGTGGCCGCGCGGAACCCGTCGAACACCGCGATCGGCAGACCCTCGGGATTGGCCTCCGTCTTGAGCATCAGCGGCGGCACCGCCGAGACCAGCACGGCCTTGGCCACGCGGCCGGCCGGCTCTCCGTGCTTGGCCACGTAGCGGGCGACCTCGCCGCCGCCGGTGGAATGGCCGATATGCACGGCGTCGCGCAGATCCAGCGACTCGCTCACCGCGAAGGCGTCGGCGGCGTAGTGATCCATGTCGTGGCCGGTATCGACCTGGGCCGAGCGGCCATGGCCGCGCCGGTCATGCGCCACGACCCGGTAGCCGTGATGCAGGAAGAACAGCATCTGCGCGTCCCAATCGTCCGACGAGAGCGGCCAGCCGTGGTGGAACACGATGGGCTGGGCGCTCTTGGGACCCCAATCCTTGAAGAAGATCTCGACGCCGTCCTGGGTGGTGACGAAGGGCATGGGAGGATGTCCGGTTCGGGAGGGGGCTGGTCCGAGCTATGGAAGCAAGGCGCCGAGCCGGCTTGACGATTCGCGTCACCGCTTGGACGAATGCGCCATTGCCGATGCCCTCGGCCGGACGGCCCTATTCGGCGAGCAGGCTTTCCAGGAAGAACACCCGCCGCGCCGTCTCATCGAGATTGCAGCTCGATGCGGCGATCAGGTCCATGGTCCCGCCTCCCCCGAAGATCATCGTCAGCTTGCAGGAGGCGGTCCTGTAGGCCAGCCAACCCCGCTGGGAATCGCGCAGCGCCGTCTTCTCCTCGTCCGTCGATTTGCGCATGAGCGCCTGATAGGCGGCGTTCAGCTTCTTGTCCTGCAGCGACAGTTCGGCGGACGCACAATCCAGCATCTCGGCCGTGACGCCACCGGACTTGTCCATGCATTTATCGTAGTCCGGTGAATAGGTCTGCGTATTCATGCCGGCGGCGTAGGACGGCTCGACGACGATGCTGCCGAGCAGGCTGACCATCACGGCGACGGGAAAGGCTAGTGTGCGAGTCATTGTGATCTTCGGTTCTCCAGACAAGAACAGCCATGATCTGACCGGTATGAAGCCGGCTCTCAGGTGGCCGTGGAAGCCGGACGTCATGGCGCCCGGTTCTGCAATGATCCCGCCCCGCTCCGCAAGGCGCTGCCGGTCGTCCCCCCGTCAGCGCATCAGCCAGGACACCAGCCAGATGCCGCCTGCAAGGACGGCCCCGAAGATCAGTGTCCGGACGAGGATGTAGACCAGCAGGATTCGTCGCGGGAAATGCGCGCGCGTGGCGGCATTCAGCATCTGCCGCACGCGTGCGACAGAGAGGATCGCGCCGAGGGCGACGATCGCCCCGATGAGAAGCTGCGTCATCGCCTCACAGCACCGCTCGGCAGGTCATCGACGGCGGTGTTGCGGCAGCGCTCGCTCGGACCGGCGGATTCCGAGGCGGGACACATCACAGCTGAGGCATGGCAGCGGGACGGGGCCGGGGCGCGGGCGCCATTTCTCGCGGGGCGGGCGGAGACGCCGGGGCTTCGATCCGCGCGGGCGGCGGGGCTTCGACGCGGGCGGGAGGTGCTGCCACGCCGGCGGCGGCGGTGGCGCCGGGCGCGTTCGCCGCCGGCGGTGGCGGAGAAGCCGGCACCTGCCGGGGCGCGGGTGTCGCCCCGCGGACCGTGTCGCGCAGGAAGTCGCCGGTGCTGGCGGCCCGCGCCGCCGGTGCCGTCGCGGTGGTCCCGGCGGCCTGGCCCGCGCCGTTGCCGCGCGGTGCGGGCGCCTGCGAGACGGCGGGAGCCTGGCGGCGTTCGCCCTCCGGCACCGTGATCCGGAAGGTGTAGGGCACCGTCGTTCCGTCGGGGAAGGTCACGGCGACGGACAGGGTATCGAGACCGGAGAAATCGGGCCGTGCGGTATAGAAGATCGACATCGAATCCTTCTTCACGTCCTCGCAGCCATCCACCTGCCGGATCGTGGCGCCCCGCTCGTCGATCTTGTTGCTGAGGATCCTGAACTCGCGGCGTATTTCGACGCGTCCGCCGCGCGGTGGCGAGACCATATCGACCAGGGCCGCCTTGGAGCGGCATCCTTGCGTCGGAAAGTAATGGGTGAAGCCCTGGAGGAAGATCCGCTGGCCCGGGCGGGCGGTCTTGTTCTCCGTCTCCGCCTGCGCCGGCAGCACGAGGCCATGCCCGAGGAGGCCGGCGAGCGCCAAGGATCGGAGGGCAAAGGATCGCAGGGCCAAGGATCGCAAGGCCAAGTTCGGGAGACGGTGTTTCATGGGGCTTCTCCTCGGCTTCGGGACGGGCGTGTCGTGGCGGGCGCTCAGCCGGGGCTGGACCGCTCCAGGACCGGCTTGCCGCCATCCGTGCGGAAGCGGACGGTGTAGGTGCTGTTGGACGTCTGGGCGCTGCACGTGATCACCACGGGACCGCCCATGGGGTTGGGCATCTCGCAGACGCCCTTGGCCTTCACGAGGAGGCTCTGGCCGCGCTCCTCGTACATGACTTCGTCGATGGGCTGACGCAGGGTGCCGCTCTCGACCCATCCCTTCGCCGATGCGAGGAAGCTGACCTCCCGGTCGTCGGTGGTTCCGAACACGAACTCGGCCCGTGCCGACCCGGTGGTGGAGGAATTCCTGGCGGTGGGGGCGCAGGACGCGGTGATGTCCTCGCCATCGACCACCAGCGATTCGCAGTGGCCCTTGAAGGTCAGCTTCAGGACCATCCCCGGCGGTGTCTCTCCCGTCTCCGTCCCCGCATTGTCCCGGGGCACGGGCGGCGAGGCCGGGCGCGCGGTCTCGGCCGGCGGCGTTTCGGCGGGCGGGGCGCGGCCCGGATCGGTACCGGGCCGGTCCGACGCGTCGCGAGGCTGTCCGGCCTGCCAGACACAGAGACGCGCCTCCGCACCCTCCCAGCACGGCCCCTTGGGCGCCAGGGTGCCGAGGGGAGCCGTCGCCTGCGGTGCGCCGGGGCGCTCATTCCACGAGGCGGTGGCCTTCTGCGGGTCCCGTGGATCGCGGGTGAGCCGCGCGATGAAGTCCAGCCCTCCCCTGGCATAGGAGCGGACCTCGAATCCGCTCGCCCCGTCCTGTCCGGCATCCACCCGGAACTGGCAGGGGCCGTCGATCCGGGCCGCGCCCCTGACCTCGATGAGACAATCGGCGGTGCGGGGCGCGCCGATCCCGGGTGCCGGCGCGACGCCGCCCCCGGCGAAACCGGGACGGCCCTCGCCGATCTTCCAGGCGCAGGTCCGGGTGCGTGGTCCCGTCCAGCAGGCCCCGCCGGAGGTGACGGCTTCGGAGGGGCCCTCGTCCGGCTTGCCGCCGGGCGTCTCGTTCCATGTCGCCGTGCCGCTTCCGGGGCTCGTCACCGCCACCACCACCCCGTAGCGGAGGTAGCCGTTCTCGTAAGTGGCGAGACGGAACCCGCCCGTCCCGTAGCTGCGCGCGTCGGTCAGGAACTCGCAGACGCCGTTGATGGCGATCCTGCCATCGGCCTCGACGTAGCAATCGGCCTTGCGGACCTTGATCTGCGCTTCGGCGCTGCCGGGTTGGACGAGGGCCAGCATGAGAATGCCCGCCAGGAGGGCGAGGCAACGGCCGACCCGCCGGCAAGGCGAGTCGGGAATGTTCGGTTCGCGATCAGCCGCCACGCGCATCTCCTAAGGGTTGCCGAGGAGGCGGCGCGCCGCCTGGATGGTCCGGTCGTTGCGCTGGTCGACGATGCGGCCCTGATAGAGATTCCGGTCGGCCAGGCGCTGCTGCAGGGCGGCCCAGAAGCCGGCGCCCCACTTGTCCTCGCTGAGGTTCTGAATGATGTCGGTGGACTTCAATTCCAGGGCGCGGATCGTCATGTCCGCCGCCTTCCCGGGGGCGCGGGGGAAATTGGCGCCGCCGACATCGTAGAGGAAGGCCGCCGCCGCGGCCGCTGGCGCGAAGGACCGCTCCGCCACGAGGCGTTCGAGATACCGGCTCGCCAGGGCGGCGTCGGGTGCGGTGATCCGCTGCTTGTTGGTGTTGGCCGGGGACAGGAGGAGTGCATAGAGATACTGCGCCACCGATACGCCGCTCTCCGCCAGGGCGCGAAGCTTCCCCTCGGCGGCGGCGTCGGTGGTCGCGCTCTTGAAGAGCGCCATCATCTCGTCGGTGCTCGGCGCCGGCGCCGGTGCCGGTGCCGGGGGGCGCGCCTGGGGCGGCGGCTGGCCCGGATCGGCCGGCCGGCCCTGCGGAGCGGCGGCGGTGCCGGACAGGGCACGGATGGCCGCCTGGGTCTGGGGCGTCGCCGCCCCGTCGGTCGGCCCGGAATAGAAGCCGCGCCGGGCGAGATTGCGCTGGATCGCGGCCACGAGATCGGGGGGCTGGCGGCCGAGATCGTCGGTGAAGGTGCCTATGGCCAGCGGCAGCCTGGCCGCCACCGTGTCCATGTAGATGTCGGCGGCCTTCTGCGGGTCTTTCGGCACGCCGCTCTCCGCGTCGGCGTAGCAGCCGGCGATCCAGAAGAGTGTCGACCAGGAGTTCAGATAGTTGTTCCGGATCGCCACCGGGTTCGCCTGAAAGGCGAGCCCGTAGCGACAGCCGCGCTTCAGGTCGTACTGGCCGCGCCCGCGGTTGAGCAGGAGGTCGGTCATGCCCCGCTGGGCGCCCGGATAACCGAGATCGGCGGGCTTCTGATAATAGCTCAGGGCGGTGGCGGCATCGGCCTTGACGGGGTTCTTGACGTAGATCCCGGCCCATTCGGGATTGTAGAGGGCGCCCATGAACGAGCGGGCGGAGATGTCGCCGGCATCCGCCGCGGCCTTCAGCTTGTCGAAGGCGGCCTTGTCGCCATCCTTGCCGGCTTTGTCGAGGAGGTCGAGATAGGTCTTCTCGCTCTCCTTGCTGTCGGCCGGCTTGCCCCATTCCCCGGCGGGCTTCAGCACCGCGAGAGCCAGGCCGGCCGCGAGGGCGACCGCCACCTGTGGCAGGGCGAACCAGGCGAGACGGTAGCGCGCATCCGCGTACCAGAGCGCGGCGTGCGCGCCGAGCCGGTCGGTCCCGCTCACGACTTCGCCTTCATGTAGGCGCGCAGGGCCGTGATGACGGCGGGGTTGCGCTTGTTCTCGACGGGGAGCGTGTAGAAGCCGCGCGCCGTCAGCTCGGCCTGGAGGGCGCCCCAGAACGGGCCGCTCCAGCTGCCCGCCTCCTCGAACAACAGCCAGAAGGTGACCTGGTCGTCCTTGAGGTCGACGCCGCGCAGGGCGAGGGCGGCCGCCTTCTTCGGATCCTTGGCGACGTTGCCCCAGCCTTGATCGTAGATCGAGGCGGCCTCACCCGCCGCCATGACGTTGCCGGCGGCCGCGGCGCGCTCGTAATAGGCGACGGCGACCTGCGCATCCGGCGCGAAGACCTGTCCCTTGTTCCGCACCGGATTGTACAGGCGCGCATAGGCGATCTGCGCGTCCGCGTCGCCGGAATCGGCCCGGGCCTTGAGCTGCGCCATCTTCCCCCGGTCTCCGGCCATGGCGGCCCCCGCCAGGGCCGTGACTTCCGGGTCCGGCCCGCTCGGTGCCACCTTGCGCGGCTCGGGCCTCGGGGCCGCGACGGTGTTCTTGATCCCGGCCTCCACCTGGAGGGCCGTGACGATGGCGGGATTGGCGCGCCCGTCCACGAGGCCGATATAGCGCCCGGACTTGGCGAGATGGCGCTGGATCCCCGCCACCAGGGCCGGGCTCTGCATGCCGAGATTGTTGACGAAGGCGTCGATGGTCGGCTGGTGCTTGCGCCACAGCACCGCGGTCACCAGCTCGCCCGCCCGGACGGGATCCTGCGGCAGGCCGCTCTCGGGCTCGACATAGCATTTGGCGAGCTTGATGGTGACGCGCTCCTCGCCGGTAATCGTCCGGTTGAGCGTCTCCGGGTCGTCCATCCAGGTCTGGGCGAGGCGGCAGCCGCGCTTGAGGTCGCCATTGGGGTTGGCGGGGTCGAGGAGCACGTCGGCCAGGCGCGTGATCGCCAGGAGGTCGCCCGCCGCGGCGCCGGGAGCATAGAGGGCGGCGGCCCGGGAGAAGTCGTTGGGCGACGGCTTCTTCGGGAAATAGGCGGCGGTCAGCGGGTCGTAGAGCGTGCCGAGTTTGGTCGCGGCGTCGATCTGGTTGCGCGTGGCCGCGGCGGTGAGTTCCTGGAACGCCTTGAGGTCGCCCTCCTTGCCGGCCCGGTCGCGCAAGGTCGTCAGTTCGGCCACCCGCGCCTTCGAGACCGTGGCCGGCTGTCCCCATTCCCCCTGCGCGGCCAGGGACAGGCACAGCCCCGCCAGCCCCAGCGTCACCACCTGCGGCAGGCCGAACCAGGCCAGGCGGTAGCGGGCATCGCCGTACCATAGGGCCGCGTGTGCGCGCAGCCACTCGTCTCGCGCGTTGCTCATGGTCTCGATGGGCTCCGGGCCGTTTCGTTCGCCTGGGCGAAGCGTCGGATCGCGGCGATGACCGCGTCGTTGCGGCGGTTCTCGACCGGGTTGGTGTAGATGCCGCGCGCGGCGAGCGCTCGCTGGAGCGCTCCCCAGAAGGCGGGGCTCCAGGTCGCGCCGAAGACCGGGTCCGTCAGAAAGAGTTGGTAGCCCGGATCGAGCTCGAGCTGGCGAAGGATGAGGGAGGCCGCCCGGTCCGGGTCCTTCTCCAGGGCGCCCGCGCCCTTGTCGTAGAGACCCGCCGCCTGGGCGGCGGCGTCGCGGGCGCCGGCCGCTGCCGCCCGCTCGAAATTGGCGGCGGACCGCCGGGCGTCCGGCGCGAAGACCTCGCCTTTGTTGAGGAACGGGCTGTAGAGGTAGCCGAGGGTCGCCAGCGCGGTGGCATCCCCCCGGTCGGCGATGGCCTGGACCCGCGCCAGGGCGGCGAGATCCCGGGTCGCCGCCTGGGCGAGGCTGCGGAACTCCTCCGCCGTCAGGCCGGTGCCGGTCTCGGCACGGCGCTCCGGGGCGGGATCCGGCAGGAACGGGCGCAGGCCCGCCTCCCGTTCCAGCGCCGCGATCGTCTCGGGGTGGACGAGCCCGTCCACCGGACCGGTGTAGCGGCCGATGGTCCGCGCCGCCATCGCCTCCTGCAGCGCGCGGATCAGCGCGGGCTTGTGCAGGCCGAGGCCGCGCACATAGGTGCGGATCGACGGTTCGTATTTCAGCCGGAGGGTGTCGACGATGAGGTCGCCGGCCCGCCGCGGATCCTGGGGAATGCCGCTCTCGGCATCGACGAGGCAGCGGGCGAGCTTCTCGGCCAGGCGCTCCTCCCCGCGAAGCATGTCCCGCGTCGTCGCCGGATGGTCGAGCCAGGCCTTGGCCAGGCGGCATCCCCGTCTCCGGTCGTCCTCGGAACCGGCTTCCTCGAGCAGCAGGTCGGCGAGGCGTGCCATGGCCACGAGGTCTCCGGCCTCGCTGCCGGCGCGGTAGAGCTCGGTTGCGCGCGCACGATCGCTCGGCACGGCCTTGCGCGGGAATTTTCCGGCGACGAGGGGATCGTAGAGGGTCGCCAGCCGGGTCTGAGCGTCGATCTCCCCCGCCTTGGCTCCGGCCGCGAGCTGGCTCAGCGCGGCGGCGTCGCCCTCCCCGCCCGCGCGGTCGCGCAGGATTTCGAGTTCGGCGGCGCGCTGCCGGGACCCGGTGGCGGGGCGACCCCATTCGCCCTGCGCCACGAGGGCGAAGAGCAGGTTGGCGAGCAGAACGGTGCCGGCCTGCGGCAGGGCGAGCCAGGCCAGCCTGTACCAGGGATCCTCGTACCACAGGCTGCCATGGACGGCCGCGCGCGGGGTCATCGTGCCGGATCTCATGCGCTCACGACGCCGTGGCGGAGGGCGCCGCGCCCCCGATGGCGCGCTCGACGTCGACGAGTTCGAACTGGCCGTGATCGCCCAGGGGATCGGCCGAGAGCCGCAGGGCCTGGGCCTCGCGCAGGCGCTCGAGGAGCGTGCGCATCTCGCGCGCGTTCGCCCAGTCGCGGCCTTGCGCGCGCCGCTCGATCCACGGGAGCAGCAGGGTCTCGAACCGGGCCGGCAGCCGGAACGATTGCCGGGTCGCCATCAGGCGCAGGATCTCGAGGAGGTCGTAGGGATCGTAGGCCGGGAACTCGATCGTCTTGGTGAAGCGGCCGGCAAGCCCCGGATTGGTGTCGATGAACCGGCTCATGTCCTCGGTGTAGCCGGCGACGATGACGATGATCCGGTCGCGGTTGTCCTCCATGAACTTCAGCAGGGTGTCGATCGCCTCCTTGCCGAAATCGCTGCCGCCACCGCCGCCGCCTGCGGCCAGCGTGTAGGCCTCGTCGATGAACAGGATGCCGTCGAGGGCCTCCTTGCAGCGCTCCAGGGTCCGCGCCGCGGTCTGCCCGACATAGCCCGCCACCAGCCCGGCGCGGTCGACCTCCACCACGTGGCCCTTCCGCAGGACGCCCAAAGCCTTGAAGATGTCGCCCATGATGCGCGCCACCTCGGTCTTGCCGACGCCGGGAGGACCGGTGAACACCATGTGCTGGCTCACCGCGCCGACCTCGATGCCCTCCGCGCGCCGCTTGGCATCCACCAGGACCCGCGCCACCACGGTCTTCACCTGCTGCTTGACCGGGGCGAGCCCGATCATCGCCTCAAGGCGGCCGATGACCCTGCGCGCCTCCTCCATGTCGATCGCGCCGGCGCCCTGGCTGCCGAGGGCGGCGGCGATGTCCGAGGGCTCGAACCGGTTGATGTCGCCGCCGGGATGGGCGGAGAGCCGCATCGCCTGGGCCTGGCGGGCCTTCTCCAGCACCGTGCGCATCTCGCGGGCATTGGCCCAATCCTCGGCGCGGGAGCGGGCGCTCACATAGGGGAGCAGCTCCTTCTGGAAGCCCTCCGGCAGGACGAAGCCCTGGTTGGCCGCCATGCGCTGCAGGATCTCGGCGAGTTCCGGCGGGCTGTAGGGCGGAAACTCGATGGTCTTGGTGAAGCGGCTGGCGAGCCCCGGATTGGTGTCGATGAACCGGCGCATGTCGTTGGTGTAGCCGGCCACGATGACGATGATCCGGTCGCGGTTGTCCTCCATGAACTTCAGCAGGGTGTCGTTGGTGTAGCCGGCCACGATGACGATGATCCGGTCGCGGTTGTCCTCCATGAACTTCAGCAGGGTGTCGATCGCCTCCTTGCCGAAATCGCCGCCGCCGGCCCCGCCGGGTGCCAGCGCGTAGGCCTCGTCGATGAACAGGATGCCGTCGAGGGCCTCCTTGCAGCGCTCCAGGGTCTTGATCGCGGTCTGGCCGGCATAGCCCGCTACCAGCCCGGCCCGGTCGACCTCGACGAGGTGTCCCTTGCGCAGTACCTTCAGCGCCTTGAAGACGCTGCCGAGCACCCGCGCCACCTCAGTCTTGCCGACGCCGGGGGGACCGGTGAAGACCATGTGCTGGCTCATGGCCGCCACGGGCAGGTTCTGGGCGCGGCGCTGCTGCTCCACCTGCATCCGGGCGATGACGCCCTTCACCTCCGCCTTCACCGGCGCGAGGCCGACCATGCCGTCCAGGGTCGCGAGCGCCGTGGCGAGGAGGTCCTTCTTCTCCACCGCCGCGCCGTCATCCTCGAACTGGATCGGACGGATCTTCCGGTTCGCCCTCTCCTGATCCATCGCGCGCCGCATGCCGGCGATCCGCGCCGGAATGTAGGTGGCGGCGAGCAGGCCGCCGACGATTCCCCCCAGGATCAGAACGTTGCGCAGCAGGGCCGAGGGTGTCGCCGCCAGGGGGGCGAGCACGTCCGGCCGCAGGGCGACCACCAGGGCGGTCGCGCCGAGCACGATGGCCAGGAAGAGGGCGGCGGGATGCTTGTCGAGGCGTTCCATGGATGTGACGTGCCTTGATGCGGGTCGGGCGCGGTGCGTGTCGCGGTCCGGAATGGGCGCTGGCCCTCAGGCGTCCTCGCCGATCGCGAAGAGCAGGTCGACGATCTCCAGGCGGCGCATGTCGCCGCCCTCCAGGGCGACGCGGGCGGCCTGCGCCTCGCGGGCCTTTTCCAGGAGGGTGCGCATCTCGCGGGCGTTCGACCAGTCGTCGGAGCGGGAACGCTGGGCGAGCCATGGGGTCAGCGCCGCCTCGAATCCCTCTGGCAGCGCGAATTGCTGGCGGGCGGCCATGCGCCGGAGGATCTCGCACAGCTCCTTCGGCTTGTAGGGCGGGAACTCGATGGTCTTGGTGAAGCGCCCGGCGAGACCCGGATTGGTGTCGATGAACCGGCGCATGTCGTTGGTGTAGCCGGCCACGATGACGATGATCCGGTCGCGGTTGTCCTCCATGAACTTCAGCAGGGTGNCCCGGATTGGTGTCGATGAACCGGCGCATGTCGTTGGTGTAGCCGGCCACGATGACGATGATCCGGTCGCGGTTGTCCTCCATGAACTTCAGCAGGGTGTCGATCGCCTCCTTGCCGAAATCGCCGCCGGCCCCGCCCGCGAGGGTGTAGGCCTCGTCGATGAAGAGCACCCCGTCGAGGGCCTCCTGGCACTTCTCCAGGGTCTTGGCGGCGGTCTGCCCGACATAGCCCGCCACCAGCCCGGCGCGGTCGACCTCCACGAGATGGCCCCGGCGCAGGACGTTCAGGGCGCGGAAGATCTCGCCGATCGCCCGGGCGACCTCGGTCTTGCCGACGCCGGGAGGGCCGGTGAAGATCATGTGCTGGCTGATCGCCGAGACAGGGAGGCCTTCCGCGCGGCGGCGCTGCTCCAGTTCGAGCCGGGCGATGAGGGCGTTGACCTCGCGCTTGACCGGCGCGAGGCCGACCATGCCCTCGAGCGTGGCGATGACCTCTTCCGGCGACCGCGCCTCGACGATGCGGCGCGGGGCGAAGAGCAGGCGCGGCAGGCTCAAGCCCCCGGCCGGTTGCCCCAGGCCCGCCTCGGCCCGCCGCGCGGCCGTGGCCGTCACCACGAGGCCGAGGGCGGCGAACAGGGCGGCGGCCGACCCGATGGCGGCTTGCCAGCGCAATTCGCTTCCGGCGGCGTTCCACCATGCCACCGGCCCGTACTCCGTGCTCATCAGCAAAGGCGTCAGGATCGCGACGAGAAGTCCCGAGATGACGAACGGGATGATGGCGGATTTCGACATCGGTCAGCCTCCGCAGGGCTTGCTGGTGTTCCAGATGACGGGGATCCGCTGGACGCCGCCCGTCGTGTCGATCTTCAGGCCCGGCGTCAGCTCGAAGAAGACGTCCTTGGCCGCGCCCTCGACGACGATCTCTCCCTTGCCGACCTCGTAGGGGGCGGGGAACGGGACCGCGATGTTGATCGGCCCCTCGGCGACGTTGAAGGCCGGCGAGAGGTAGTTGCCCGCCCGGATACGCACCACGCCGCCGGCATTCGCCGTCATCTTCGACAGGCGCATGTTGCCGAGGGGCGCGGTGCAGGCCTTGGCCTGACTGACGAGCTTCTCCTTCTCCTCCGGCACCAGGGTCTCGGCGGCCTTGTCGATCTCGCTCGTCTTGACGAGGTTCAGGGCCGGCCGCTCCACGGTCCCGGCCGTCTCCCCGCCGCCGCTCAGGAGCAGGAAACCCGCGATGGCGCCCGCCGCCACGACGCCGCCCGCGAGGGCGATGACGCTCGGAGAGAGGGCTGGCTTCGACGGGCCCGGTCCGGACGGGGCGGCCTTGCTCTCGGCGCCCTTAACCTGAGCCTGCGTCTGGTGCTCAGTATTCGACATTGATCCGGCCCTTTATCTTGACTGACTCAACCTATTCGCTGCTTTTTGTTGGATTTCGTCTTTCGCACGAACATCGCTCATCGCATGAATTAAAATTATTCTAAAAATTCTCGGCGAAGATGCGTTCGTTATTCGTTCGAGCTTCTATGCACCCGCCAAAAACCGGTCTACTAGTACACATGACCTATGGCCTTGGCCTTGACCCCTCCTGCCCCTTGCCTGGCACTAGAGCGCTCTCCGCCGAAGTGGATGCCGGTTCGGCGAAAAAGAGCGCGGCACAACAAAGGTCTAGAGATGTGCCCCGACCCAACGTGGTCGGGCGCAGCTCTAGGCAGCCAATCCGGTCGCATGGGGGCTAAGTCCGATCTTGTGATCGGGAGTGGAGTGAGTGGAACGGTGAAAGAGACGATCATCGTCGCCGATGGCCATCCGCTGTTCCGCGCGGGGATGGTGCACATCGCCGAACGGCTCTACCCGGAAGCGCTCGTGCAGGAGGCCGCCACGCTGGAACAGGTTCTGGCGCTGTCGCGCGCGGGGCCGCCGCCGGAAATCGTCTTCCTCGACCCCGTGTTTTCCGGCCTCGATCCCCATCGCGCCATCGGTGCGCTGCGCCAGGAGCTTCCGAGGGCCTCGATCGTCGTCGTCTCGATGATCGAGGACGACGCCGTGATCCGCGCGGTCATGGCCGAGGGCGCCGACGGATTCATCCGCAAATCCCTGCCCGCGAAGGAGATCGCGCGGGCGATCTCGGCGATCCGCAATGGCGAATTCGTGATCCGGCGCGACCTCGCCTCGGGCCTCTCCGCGCCGCGCTCTCCCCTGCCGGCCCTGACGCAGCGCCAGCGCGACGTCCTGCGCCTCGTGGCCATGGGGCACACCAACAAGGAGATCGCCCGCGAACTGGACATCTCCCCGTTCACGGTCCGGGTCCATGTCTCGGCGCTCCTGCGGGCCCTCGACGTCACCTCCCGTTCCGCGGCTGCGGCGAAGGCGGCCGATGCCGGGGTGTGCGGGTGACCGGCCCCGGTCCCGGCCATCGTACATCTGTCCCGGTGTCGGACCGGCGGCGCCCGTGGCATTGCTCGGCCCCATGAGGCGATCGAAGGGCATGAAGCGATTGAAGGGGCTGTGCGGGCGTTCGGCCCGCGTGAGCGCGCCGGCGCTGCTGGCTCTGGCGGCCTCGGCCATCGGTGGTGTCTCCCCCGCCGCGGCCGATCCGGACCTCGTCGGGCCGCCCGAGGAGACGGTGCTGGCGGCGATCTGCGGGAATCCGGCGCGCACGGAGACCGGGACCTGCCGGATGAAGGACGGCCGCCCGGCGGCGTTCTGGTACGGGGCGATGATCCCCGCCGCCACCGGGACCTGGTTCACGGGCTTCGCGACGATGCCGGCGCCGGGTGAGGACGCGGACACGCCCAACCGGCGGACCGTCGCGGCGGCGACCTTCGCGTTCGAGGATTCGCGCTGGCGCCTCAAGGGTGTGCAGACCGAGATCGGGCGCATCGGCACCGGCAACCGCAACGGGGACGCTCCGCAGGTGGACGAGGGTCTCGGGGCGGTGACCAGGGCCGTGAACCGGGTGCGCCTGGTGATGGGCCTGCGCCTCACCTCGTATGGAGCGGCGGGCGCGCGCAGCTTCTCGTTTCTCCTGCTGCAATTCAGCAAGGTGCCGCTGCGCTGGAGCGTGGCGGGGGAGGTCCCCGCCGGGTCCGACGAGACCGCCGCCTGCGATACCGATGACGGCGAGCCCTGCCGGATGGGCAAGAGCGAGGGCCGGCTCGAGATCCTGCCGGAGGAGTCGTTCAAGCCCCTCGCATGGCCTCCCGTCCGGGTCACCCTCACGGGCACGGTCCGTGGCGAGGACGGAAAGGTCCGTCCCGCGACGGACCGGGATGCCAGGACCTTCGCGTTCGACGAGGCGAAGGGCGCCTATCGCTGAGGTCGGGCGCCATCCTCATCCCGGACCGCGCCCGTCGTCGCGCGGCGCGGCGCGATCAGCTGATCGAAGATCACACGCTTGCCCGTTGTCCTGTAGCGCACGCCCATCGCCCGGCGGCCGATGTTCAGGGCCTTGCCGGCCTCCACGAGCGCCATCAGCGTCTGCGGCAAGGCTGCGGCCGCCGTCATCACCCAGGCCACATCGGCGCCGTCGGGCCGGTCGAGGGGTGGCGGCTTGCCCGTCCGGGCGAAGTCGCGGGCCTCCGCGTGGCTGTAGAGATGCCATCCGAGATAGCCGACGACCCGCCTGTCGTCGAAGGCGAAGAGCGCATGGCCGCGGCGGATCTGGTCGTCCACGGTCTGGGTCAGGTCGCCGAAGCGGAAGCCGGAGAAGGGCGCGCGGCGGGCGAGGAAGTGAAGGGCGATCCCCAGCGTCGCATAGGAAGGGTCCAGGGCACGGATCGTCACAGCCATGAATGTGCTCCTCGTCTTGCGCGCGCGAACGCGGTGCGGGTCAGGGTCTTGCGCAGGTCAGGGTCTTGCGCGGGTCATGGTCTTCGGCTCATGGGGCCGCCGTCCCGGGCACGTGGGCGCGGAGGAAGGCCGTCACCTCCCCCGGATCGGGCAAGCCGTCGAGGATTCCGGCGCGGGTCACCATGAGGGCGCCGCAGGCCGCCGCCATCCGGCAACTCGCATCCCAGGGCCTGCCCGCCACGAGCCCGGCCGCGAGGCCGGCGGTGAAGGCGTCGCCGGCACCCATCGTGTCGATGGCGGCCACCGGATAGGCCGGCTGATCGAGGATCGTCGTACCGCCGAGGACGATCCTCGCCCCGGCCGCGCCGAAGGTGATCGCCAGCGCCTCGACGCCGCGCTCGTACAGCACCCGCCCGAGCTCCTCCGCCGCCGCGCGCAGAGTCCCGGTGCCGGCCTGTCCGGGGCACAAGGATCCGAAAAGGGCCTCCGCCTCGGTCTCGTTCACCACGAGGATCGTGGTGGAGGCCAGAATTTCCGCCAAGGTCTCCGGCCTCGTCATCCGGAACGGCGACGGGTTGAGCAGGGTCGGGACGCCGGCGGCGCGGGCGATCGCGAAGGCTTCGGCGATGGGGCCGTCGCCGATCTCGAACTGCGCGAGCACCATCGCGGCGGAGGCGATGCGCGCCGTTGCCGCCCGCACGGTCTCCCGCGACAGGAGCAGGTTGGCACCGGGATGGACCGCGAGGCAGTTCTCGCCATCGGCTCCGACGAAGCCGACGCCGATGCCGGTAGGGCCGGGATGGACCCGGATCATCGAGGCCGGCAGGCCCATCCGCACGAGTGCCGGCTCGGCCAGTGCCGCGAGATGGTCGGTGCCGACCGGGATCAGGCCGTCCACCTCCACGCCGAGGCGGCTGAGGCCGGCGGCGACGTTGAACCCCTTGCCGCCCGCCTCCCAGACGACGGCGGAGGCCAGTAGCGATTCGCCGGGACGGGGAAGCCGGTCGACCCGGAACGTGCCCGCCGTGACGAAACTGCCGAGCACGAAGGCGCTTCCCATGTGGCCAGTCCCTCGCAAGGTCATATAAGGGAGGGAGTGTGACGCGCGCCCTGCCCGCCCTTCTTACGATGCCGCCGCATTGACCAGAACACAAAGCGTTTTCGCGAGCCTCCGCATCCAGAACGACACGGCTCTCCCGATGTATCGGCAACTGGAGCACCAGTTCCGGGCCATGATCACGGATGGTCTTCTTGCCGCCGGAGCCACCCTGCCCGCCGAGCGAAAGCTGGCCCTCGACCTCGGCATCAGCCGGAAGACCGTCCAGCAATGTTACGATGCCCTGCGCCAGCAGCGGCTGGTGAGCGCGCATGGCCGCAACGGCTACATCGTCGAGGACGGCTTCCGCCGCATCAAGCCCGGCATGGAGCGTCTCAAGGGCTTCACCGAGGAGATGCAGGAACTGGGGCGCGTCCCCTCCACCCGCATCCTCGAACGGGCGGTGGGCGAGGACCGCTCCATCGCCTCGATCTTCGGCCTCTCCTCCACGGCCCGCTTCCTCCGGCTCGTGCGCGTCCGTCTCGGCGACGGCATCCCCCTGTCGGTGGAGAAGGCCTGGTACGATGTCGGCATCGCGCCCGGCCTCGCCGAGGCGGACCTGTCGGGCTCCATCTATGCCCGCCTCCTGGAATGCGGCGCGCCTCTCGTCGATTGCGAGCAGACCATCGAGGCGGCCTCTCCCGAGCCGCAGGAATGCGCGGTCTTCGGCTTTTCCGAACCGCTTCCCTGCCTGCTCATCAAGCGCCGTTCCTACGGCGCCGATGGCCGTATGATCGAGTATGTCGAAGGGCTCTTTCGCGGCGATTCCTACGCCTACCGCCTGCGCCTGCGGGCATAGGGCCTGATCCCGCGCGATCGGTACCCGCTCCCCGACAAGACGATCCGACGCCGACATCTCGACGCGTCGCCACGGTTGCGCTGTCCGTGAGGATGTCGCGGCGGCGGCGTTTCGACGACGGCCCGCCATTGCGGGAGCTGTGCCGGCATTTTCTGGTTTTGGTACCATCGAAGGATACCATTTTTTGAAGCTTGCCATCGAATACTATCGCGATCACTATTTTGGTTCTGTTTTGGTAGCATCCATTACTTCTGCATGGTAGCGCTTGAGTCGGTCGGACGGACCGATTCGAGGGCGATGCTTCCAGGGCATCCACGCAAAGTTCTTCCTCTCGCGAGCCGTTGGATCGGCGCGCGGGCTCGGGGACTCATGGGAGAAATCGGGCGATGTGCATCCTGTGCAGCGATGAGCCGGGCTACGTGTCCCGGCATTGGATGTCCGGGCCGTCGGCGGGGAGCGCCTCGCTCGCGGCGGTGGCGGTCTCCGCCCCTCCCCCCGGCGATCTCGCCAGGGTCATCGACCAGCTCACCACCTCGTGGACCGTCGCCGCCGGCCAGCCGGCCGAGAACGACGCCCGGACCTGGGCGGGGACGCAGTTGACCTACGCGATTCCCTCGACCTCGCCGCCGAGCAGTAATGCGAGCGAAGCGACCGGGTTCAGGGTCATGACCACGCTGATGGTCGACCGGGCCCGCGAAGCCTTCGAGCTCTGGGACGACCTGATCGCCATCGACCTCGTGGAGACCACGTCCGCGACCAATCACGACATCAGCTTCGCCTATACCTCCGTCACCCGGGGGGGCGGAACCTATGCCTCACCGACCGTGACCCAGGGGAATAACGGCGTCGACACGATCACCAAGCAGCGGGTCTGGATGAATTCGAGTTGGACGAGTCACGATACCGATGCCGATATGTTCTATGGCGGCTACGGGGTCCAGACCTACGTCCACGAGATCGGCCACACCCTCGGCCTCTCGCATCCCGGCAAGTACAATGCCGGGTCCGGTGGGTCGATCACGTATGACGGCAACGCCGAATACGCGCAGGACACGCGGAAATACACCGTCATGTCCTATTTCGACGCAAGTGAGGACGGGACCGGCGTCGATCATGTCGGCCGCAGTTTCAACGTGACCTACGGCGCGACGCCGCTCCTCGACGACATCGCGGCGATCCAGGCCAAGTACGGGGCCGATCCCAACACCCGGGTGGGCAACACGACCTACGGGTTCAACGCCAATGCGGGCCGCGGGGCCTTCGATTTCACCCTGAACACCGACCCCGTCATCGCGATCTACGATGCGGGGGGATACGACACCCTGGACGTGTCGGGATTCACCACGAACCAGTTGATCGATCTCGGCGCGGGCACCTTCTCCGACATCGGCAGCATGACCGACAACGTCGCCATCGCCCGGAACACGGTGATCGAGGCGGCGGTCGGCGGGTCGGGCAACGACACGATCTACGGCAATGCCAGCGGAAACACCCTGACGGGGAACGGGGGGAACGACCGGATCTACGGCTTCGGCGGTAGCGATTCCCTCTCCGGGGGCGCCGGCAACGATGTCCTCGATGGCGGGGCCGGGTTCGACTATGCCAGCTATGCCGGTTCGACGGCGGCCGTCACGATGGACCTGTCGGTCGGCAAGGTGCTCGGCGGCTACGCCAACGGCGATACGATCACGGGGATCGAGGGCGTCTACGGGTCGGCCTACGCCGATACGCTCAGCGGCGCATCCACGACATCGAGCCTGTACGGCGGCGGCGGCGACGACAGGCTGCGGGGCCTGGGGGCGAACGACATCCTCTATGGCGAGGCCGGCAACGATACCCTGGTGGGGGGCGCCGGGGCGGATATCGTGTTCGGCGGCGACGGGTTCGACATCGCGGGGTTCGACGGCAGCGCCGGCGTCACAGTGAACCTGACCACCGGAAACCATGCCGGCGACGCCGCCGGTGACCTGTTCTCCTCGATCGAACGCTATACCGGCAGTAACTTCGACGACACCTTCGTCGGCGCGGCCTCGGCCGACGATTTCCTGGGCCGCGGCGGCAACGACAGCCTCTCCGGCAACGGCGGCGCGGACAAGCTGGAGGGCGGCGCGGGTGCGGACAGGATCGACGGCGGCGACGGGATCGACACGGCGAGCTATGCGGGGTCGAGCGCCGGCGTCTATATCGACCTGTCCCTCGGCAAGGTGCTCTACGGCGATGCCAACGACGACACCCTCGTCAGCATCGAGAACCTGGAAGGCTCGGGCTACGACGACAACCTCGTCGGTAACGCCGCCGCCAATACGCTGAGCGGCCTGGCCGGAGACGACACCCTCGCCGGCGGCGAAGGGGCCGATTTCCTCGGGGGCGGCGACGGCAACGATATCCTGACGGGCGGGGCCGGGGCCGATTACATGACGGCCGGCGACGGTGTCGACTGGGCCTATTACAGCGACTCGAGTGCGGGCGTGACCGTGGACATCAGCGCCGGCAAGGTCGCCGGCATCGGCGGCAGCGCCGAGGGCGACGCCCTGGTGGATTTCGAGAACATCCTCGGCTCGGCCTTCGACGACAAGCTCTCCGGCAACGGCTTGGCCAACATCCTCAGCGGCGCCGCCGGGAACGACGCGCTCTACGGCTATGACGGCGACGATACCCTGCTGGGCGGCGCGGGCGCGGACAGGCTCGATGGCGGTGCCGGCTTCGACACCTTGGATTACGGCGCCTCCGCCGCCGGTGTGTCGGTCAACCTCTCCACCGGGGCCGTGAGCGGCGGCGACGCGGCGGGGGATGTCCTCGTCGGGATCGAGCGGGTGGCGGGATCGCGCTTCGCCGATACCCTGGTCGGGACGCTCAGGGTCGATCTCCTCGACGGGCGGGCCGGGGCCGACAGCCTGCAGGGGCTCGGCGGCGACGATGTGTATGTCGTCGACGACAGCGGCGATCTCGTCTTCGAGGTCGCGGGGGGCGGGGCCGATACGGTGCTCGCCGCCGTGAGCTACCGGCTCGCCGCCGGCCAATCCATCGAGACCCTGCGGACGATCCTCGACACCGSCACMRYCGCCATCGACCTCACCGGCAACGACCTGGTCAACAAGCTGGTGGGCAATGACGGGGCCAACCTCCTCGACGGCGGCGCCGGGGCCGACAGCCTGTACGGGCGGGACGGGGACGACACGTTCATCGTCTCGGCGGCGACCGACAAGGTCTTCGAGGCGCTCGGCGACGGGATCGACACGGTGAGGGCCGCCGTGAGCTACGCGCTGGCCGCCGGCCAGTCCATCGAGACCCTGCGGACGATCCTCGACACCGCCACAACCGCCATCGACCTCACCGGCAACGAMCTSGTCAACAAGCTSGTGGGCAATGACGGGGCCAACGTTCTCGACGGCGGCGCCGGGGCCGATAGCCTGTACGGGCGGGACGGGGACGACACGTTCATCGTCTCGGCGGCGACCGACAAAGTTTTCGAAGCGCTCAACGACGGTGCCGACACGGTGAGGGCGGCGGTCGATTACGTGCTCGCCGCCGGCCAATCCATCGAGACCTTGCGGACGGTGCGGGATGCCGGCACCGCCGCCATCGACCTGACGGGCAACGAATTCGCCAACAAGATCCTCGGCAACGACGGGTTCAACATCCTGTCCGGCGGCGATGGGGCCGATCTGCTTTATGGCAGAGGGGGCGCCGATACCTTCGTCTTCGACCGGCTCGGCGACAGCACCGTGTCCGGCGCCGGACGGGATACGCTCAAGGATTTCAGCACGTCCCAGGGGGACCGGATCGACCTTCACCTCATCGATGCGGTCGCCGGCGGCGTGGTGAACCAGGCCTTCCGGTTCATTGAGGACGATGCGTTCACGATGAGGGCGGGCGAGCTTCGCTCCATCGTCTCAGGAAGCAATACCCTGGTGAGCGGTGATGTGAATGGCGATGCGAAGGCCGATTTCGCCATTCTCCTGAGCGGCACCTTTGCCCTCCAGACGGCGGATTTCATCCTGTAGCGTCGACCTGACGAGCCGTTGAAGATGCGTGATGCGTCGAGGAAACGGCCTATGATTCGTGTGATCGGAAGGATGTCGAGGAGAGGTTTTCCCTCGTCGTGATGATTCGGAGGGCTGGCATGGCGAACCATTACTGCCTGGATCCTTTGGATCCCCATGAGGGATCGGAGGTGTTCGTTGTCTTCGAAGGTCGGTATCCCGATATGCGCCTGCTATCGGTCATCAACCGGGATCACGATGATATCCTCTCCGATCTGGTCGAGGAGCAGAGGCGCGACCTGATCCGCGAGATCGGGGCCTTCTATCGCCCGCCGCCGACCGTCAGGACGGCGACGGCGTAGCGCGCGCAGCGCTGTCCCGACCCGATGCGTCGGTCGACCACGGACTTTCGTCCGCGCCGGAAGGCCCGAGCGCGGGGAGGCGCTGGCGTGCCGATGCGAACCCGGTTAGTTTCCTCTCCTGGACCTGGCCGCTACGGTCTTCACACATCTCGCGGGATGCGCCGCCCTGCCCTCCTCCCCCTTGTGGGGAGGAGTTGGAGGTGGGGGTGGTTGGGCGACCCTCAGCTTGCGGAGGCTGGCGGAGCCACCCCCACTCCTAACCTCTCCCCACAGGGGGGAGAGGGACGCGCTCTGCCTGGATGTGTGAATCCAGTGGCCCCACCGGGAGAGTGGAGACCGAATGCGCGTCATCGACCGTATCGTGGGCAGCAGGCTCGATCCCGAGATCGCACACCGCCTGCATCATCTCGATCACCACCATGCCGTCGACATCCTGGCCATCGACAGCGCCGACATGGCCCGGCGGCGTTTGCGGGCGACGACACAGGGCGGCGAGGACATCGCCATCGCCCTGCCCCGCGAGGAAACCCTGTTCGACGGTGCCGTCCTGATCCTCGACACGGACCGCGCCCTGGTGGTGCGGGTCGGGGCGGAACGCTGGCTTCGGCTGGCGCCTGCGGACAAGGCCGCCGCCCTCGAACTCGGCTACCACGCGGGCAACCTGCATTGGCGCGTGCGCTTCGACGGCGAAGACCTGCTCGTGGCCCTCGAAGGCCCGCCGGAGGATTATCTGGCGCGGCTCGGCGATCTGACGGCGTCCCGCCGCGTGGTCCATGGTGTCGACGGGCGGAACGAGGCCGCCTGATGCTGCAGCGGCTCATCGCCCTCCAGCAGGCGGATTCGGCCTTTCCCAGCGGCAGCTTCGCCTTCTCGAACGGGATCGAGGGGCTCGCGGCGCTCCCGGACGGTCTCGGCGGGGCGGAACTCGGCCATGCGGTCGAGGTCATCCTGCGTCATCGCTGGGCCGGCAGCGACCGGGTCGCCCTGGTTCTGGCCCATCGCGCGCAAGGGGATCTCGCCCGCCTCGCCCGGATCGACGCCGCCGTGGAGGCGGCCTGCCTGGCGGAACCGATGCGTACGGGCAGCCGACGCAACGGCGGGGCGCTGCTCGCCGCCCATACCCGCATCGGGACGCCGGGAGCCGAAGGCTTGCGCATGGCGGTGCGCGACGGCCCGCTTCTCGGCCACCTTGCGGTGATGCAGGGCGCCCTGTGGCGCTCCCTCGGCCTCGACGAGACCACGGTCACCGAGATCGCCGGCTACCAATGTGCGGCGGCCCTCGTCACCGCCGCCGTGAGGCTCGGGCGGGTCGGCGCCATCGAGGCGCAGCGCATCCTCTCCGCCCTGATGCCGGTGCTGGCGGAGATCGCGGCCCGGCCTGTGCAAGGGGGCGAAGAGGACGACACCGACCACGCCGACATCATGCTCGTCGCCTTCACGCCGCTCATCGAGATCGCCACCATGCGTCACGCCCGCGCCGATCTGCGCCTGTTCGCGAATTGAAACCGCCGCCGGACGGTGAAACCCGGTTCCGGGAACGGACGAGGCCGTAGGGACCACCAATGCTGCTGACACCGACCGAACTCGAACGGCTGACCATCTTCACGGCGGCGGAACTGGCGCGAAAGCGCCGCGCGCGCGGCCTCAAGCTCAACTACCCGGAGGCCGTCGCCATCATCTCCGACGAGATCCTGGAGGGGGCGCGCGACGGGCGCAGCGTCGCCGACCTGATCGGGTGGGGCTCGACCATCCTCACCACCGGGGACGTCATGCCCGGCATCGCCGCCATGCTGCCGATCCTGCAGGTCGAGGGCGTGTTCCCCGACGGGACCAAGCTCGTCACCGTGCACGAGCCTATCCGGCCCGCCGAGGGGGCGCCGGCCGATACGCTGGAGCCCGGCGCGATCCTGCCCGCCGAGGGGGAGATCGAGCTCGCGGCGGGGCGCCCGCGCACCACCATCGAGGTGGTCAATACCGGCGACCGGCCGGTGCAGATCGGATCGCATTACCACTTCTTCGAGGTCAATCGCGCCCTCGATTTCGACCGCGAGGCGGCTCTGGGCCTGCGCCTCGACATCCCGGCCGGCACGGCGGTGCGGTTCGAGCCGGGCCAGCGCAAGACCGTGACCCTCGTGGGATTCGGCGGCGAGCGCCGGCTCACCGGCCTGAACGACCTGACCCGGGGGACGATCGACACGCCGGCGGACCGCGCCGCCGCCCTGGCGCGGGCCAAAGCCGGCGGCTTCAAGGGTGCCTAGAAGTCCGGGCGCGTCAGACCGGACGACGATGAGGAGACCTCATCGTCGTCCGCCCGCGCGACGGCGCGGCGGCGGGCGTCCGCCGAACGCACTGATTCCGGCCATCGGCCGGGATCAGTGCCGCTTGGTATGAAGGATATCATCATGGTGACGATCCCCCGCCGCGACTACGCCGCCCTCTACGGTCCCACCACGGGGGACGGCGTGCGCCTCGCCGACACCTCCCTCGTCGCCGTCGTCGAGAAGGATTACGCCGTCTACGGCGACGAATGCCTGCATGGCGGCGGCAAGACCCTGCGCGACGGGATCGGCATGGCGCCGGGCGTCACCTCGGCCGAGGGCGCCCTCGATTTCCTGCTCTGCAACGTCCTCGTCATCGATCCGGTGCTCGGCATCGTGAAGGGCGATCTCGGTATCCGCCACGGCAAGATCGTCGGCATCGGCAAGGCCGGCAACCCGGCGATCATGGACGGGGTCGATCCCCGGCTCATCGTGTCCGCCGGCACCACGGTGCGCGATTGCGAGGGGCTGATCGCGACGCCGGGCGCCATCGACGTCCACGTGCATTTCGATTCCGCCGCCCTGCCCGATCACGCCATCGCGTCGGGCATCACGACGCTGCTCGGCGGGTCGCTCGGGCCGATCACCGTGGGCATCGATTCCGGGGGGCCGTTCAACACGGGCAAGATGCTCCAGGCGGCCGAGCAGTGGCCGGTGAATTTCGGGTTCCTCGGCCGTGGCAACACCCACGAGCCGGCAGCCCTCAAGGAGCAGTTGGAGACCGGTGTGCTCGGCCTGAAGATCCACGAGGATTGGGGGGCGATGCCCTCGGCCATCGATGCCTGCCTGGGATTCGCCGACGAGCACGACTTCCAGGTCCAGCTCCACACCGACACGCTCAACGAATCCGGCTTCGTCGAGGACACGCTCGCCGCCATCGGCGGCCGGGTGATCCACATGTATCACACGGAAGGGGCCGGCGGCGGGCACGCGCCGGACATCATCCGCGTCGCCGGCCTGCCCCATTGCCTGCCTTCGTCGACGAACCCGACCAATCCCTACACGGTGAACACGTTCGACGAGCACCTCGACATGACGATGGTGTGCCACCACCTCAACCCGGCCCTGCCGGAGGACGTGGCCTTCGCCGAGAGCCGCATCCGCGCCCAGACCATCGCCGCCGAGGACGTGCTGCACGATATCGGCGCGATCTCGATGCTCGGCTCCGACAGCCAGGGCATGGGCCGCATCCACGAGGTGATCTGCCGGACCTGGCAGCTCGCCTCCAAGATGAAGGACCAGCGCGGCAGCCTGCCCGAGGACCGGGCCGGCTTCGGCGACAATGCCCGGATCAAGCGCTACATCGCCAAATACACCATCAACGCCGCGCGCACCTTCGGCATCGCCGAGCACATCGGCTCCCTCGAAGAGGGCAAGATGGCCGACATCGTCCTGTGGCGGCCCGCCTTCTTCGGCATCAAGCCGGAACTCGTCATCAAGGGCGGCTTCATCGCCTGGGGCGCCATGGGCGATTCCGCCGCCTCGCTGATGACCTGCGAACCGATGCTGCTGCGCCCGCAATGGGGCGCGTTCGGCCTCGCCAAGCAGGGGCTCTCGGCCTGTTTCGTCCATCCGCTGGCGATCGAGCGGGGCCTGCGCGACGAACTCGGCCTGCGCAAGGCGCTGCTGCCGGCCCACGGCACCCGGACGCTCAGCAAGGCCGACATGCTCTGGAACGACGCCTGCCCCGATATCCGCGTCGACCCCCAGACCTTCGACGTCTTCGTCGACGGGACCATCGCCACCTGCGAACCGGCCAAGGTCCTCCCCCTCGCCCAACGCTACATGCTACGATGATGCCCGACACCGCGATGATCCTCACTCCCTCCCCGTCCCGCGCCAGCGCCGCGCGGATCGGCATCGGCGGACCGGTCGGCTCGGGGAAGACGGCGCTGATCGAGCGTCTGATCCCGGTCCTGGCGGGGCGCGGCGTCGATCTGGCCATCGTCACCAACGACCTCGTCACCAAGGAGGACGCGGAGCGCTTGCGCCGGTCCGGGCTGATCGACCCGGCCCGGGTCTCGGCGGTGGAGGCCGGCGCCTGTCCGCACACGGTGATCCGCGAGGACCCGACCCTCAACATCGCGGCGGGCGACGCCCTGGAGGCGGCCTTTCCCGGCCTCGACCTCCTCATCTTCGAATCCGGCGGCGACAACCTCGCCTCCACCTTCTCCCTCGATCTGGTGGATTGGTGGATCTTCGTCATCGACGTGGCGGGGGGCGACGACATCCCGAGGAAGCGCGGCCCCGGCGTGCTGCGCTGCGACCTTCTCGTGGTGAACAAGACCGACCTCGCCCCCCATGTGGGCATCGACCTCCCCGCCATGCTCGCCGAGGCCACCGCCGTGCGCGGCGGCAAGGCGATGATCGCCACCAATGCCCGCTCGGGCGACGGGATCGAGGCCGTGGCGGATGCGATCTGCCGCGCCGTGCTCTTCGCGCCTTGAGTGACGTGGGAGAGGAGGTCCGGGGCATCTCGCCGGAGGGAGCGGGCCGCTCGCGCCATTCTCAGGCGCGCCTCGTCTTCGTGCGCGGCGGCGGCACCACGGTGCTGTCGCGGCAGGTCGTGCCCTATCCGTTCCACATCACGCGGCCGTTCCGGATGTATCCGGACCATCCCGACATCGCGACGCTGTATCTCCAATCGGCCTCCGGCGGGCTCTACCGGGCCGACCGCCTGGGCCTCGACATCACGGCGAGGCCCGGAAGCCGGGCCCATGTCACCACGCAATCGGCCACCGTCGTGCATGACACCGGCGCCTTCGCGGCACGCCAGGACACGCGTCTGGCCATCGCCGGCGACGCGGGCCTGGCGCTGCATCCCGATCCGATGATCCTGTTTCCCGGCGCCGCGCTCGATCTCGACACCCGCATCGTCGTCGGCCCGGATGCGCGCGCCATCGTCAGCGAAGGCTTCGCCAGCCACGATCCCACCGGCATGGGCCGGCCGTTCGCCCGGATCGGGCTGTCCCTGCGGATCGAGACCGAGGAGGGACGCATCCTCGTCAACGAGCGCTCGACGCTCGACGGCGCGAGTCTCGCCGGCCCCGCCTCCCCCCTCGGCACGTATGCGGCCTATGGCTCGATGGCGATCCTCGGGGGCGTCGAGGGCCATCCCGACATCGCCGCGCTGCAGGGCGCCGCCGATGCGGTGGGGTGCCTGTGCGGAGCGAGCCCGCTGCCGAACGCCGCCGGACTGGCCGTGCGGGTCCTCGCGCCCAGCGGGGGCGCCCTGTCGACGGCGATGGATGCGGTCTTCGCGGTCGCCTTCGCGGCGCTGTTCGGTGTCGCCCCCGCGCGCCGTCGCAAGTGAGGACGGGACCGGATCTGCGCCTGCCCAGCAATGATGCAGCGTGCAGCCAATTTGCCCTTTAAGAAACGAATTTTCTTCCCGACAGTGGGCCTCACACGAGTTGGAGTGATCCGGCTCCGGGGAACAACCGTGGATGGACAGGGGTGTGTCCTCCACAATGACGAGTGGGGAATGAACCGATGGCGTCAAAAGACGAAGGCACCGCTCATCTTCGGCTTCGTCGCCGGTTGCTGCTCGGTCTGGCAGCCGCACCCTTCGTCGCCGCCACGAGAAGTTCGTCCGTCCTTGCGGCCGATGCCGTGAACACCACGGGCCTCGCCGTCACCGACAGCGAGGTGACCGTCGGCATCCTCCACTCCGTCACCGGCACCATGGCGATCTCCGAGACCGGCGCCACGCAGGCCGAGAAGCTCGCTTTCGATGAGATCAACGCCGCCGGCGGCATCCTCGGCCGCAAGATCAAGGTGATCCAGGAGGACGGCGCCTCCGACTGGCCGACCTTCGCCGAAAAGGCCAAGAAGCTCCTCGTCAACGACCATTGCGCGGCGATCTTCGGCTGCTTCACCTCGGCCTCGCGCAAGGCGGCCCTGCCGGTGATCGAGCAGTATAACGGCCTCCTGTACTACCCGACTTTCTACGAGGGATTGGAGCAGTCCAAGAACGTCATCTATACCGGCCAGGAGGCGACGCAGCAGATCCTCGCCAGTCTCGATTGGGTCAACAAGGAGAAGGGCGGCGACACGTTCTTCTTCATCGGTTCGGATTACATCTGGCCGCGCACCTCGAACAAGATCGCCCGCAAGCATATCGAGAGCGTGCTCAAGGGCAAAGTCGTCGGCGAGGAGTATTTCCCCTTCGGTCACACTCAGTTCAACTCGGTAATCAACAAGATCAAGCTCACCAAGCCGAAGGTGATCTTCGTCACCGTGGTCGGCGGCTCGAACGTGGCGTTCTACAAGCAGCTCAAGGCCTCCGGCATCGACCTGTCGAAACAGATCCTGCTCACCCTCTCCGTCACGGAGGACGAGGTCGAGGGCATCGGCGGCGACAACATCGCGGGCGCCTATTCCTGCATGAAGTACTTCCAGTCCATCGAGAACGAGAACAACAAGGCCTTCGTCGCCGCCTTCCACAAGATGTGGGGCGAGAAGACCGTCATCGGCGACGTGACCCAGGCCGCCTATCTCGGCCCGTTCCTATGGAAGATGGCCTGCGAGAAGGCCGGTTCCTTCGATGTGGACAAGGTCGTCGCGGCCTCTCCGGGCCTGGAATTCAAGGCCGCGCCGGAAGGCTACGTGCGCGTCGATCCCAATCACCACCTCTGGTCCAAGACCCGCGTCGGCAAGGCCAAGGCCGATGGCCAGTTCGAGATCGTCTATACGAGCCCGGAGCTGATCAAGCCGGACCCCTTCCCCAAAGGGTATCAATAGGCCCGAACGAGGGCGGTCCTTCACGAGAGGGTCGTGCCGCCCGGACATTGGCCTGGACGTGCTGCTCGTTGGATCGAGCGGCATCGCTCGGTGCGCGGAGCCGGCCTGCCGGCGGGGTCCTACAATCGCAGGGCGCTCTTCAAATGACCGAGTTCGGTTCCGACGGCCTTCGTCACATGCTCACCGAGCGCGGCGAGTTGGCCCATCTCCTTGGCGACGACGCCGAATCCGGCCCCGGCCTCGGCGGAGCGCGCCGCTTCGATCCGGGCGTTCAGCGAGAGCATCTTCAGGGATCGCAGCATCTCGATCATCCGATCCGAGGCCTGGCCGATCGCATCCAGCGCAGTCTGACCGGACTGGATTCGATCCGCCAGGTCGTTGGCGCGACCGAAGTCGATGACGATGCCGTCGAGATAGGCGATCTCGCCCGAGGCATCGGCGCGGCCACCGCCGGTTTCGAGCACGTGTTTCCACGTGCCGCCGGCCGTCTTGACCCGGTAGCTGATCTGCCAGCGCGAACTCGCGCTCAGGGCGGCCCCAACGGCCGCATCGACCGCAGGCAGGTCGTCCGCATGGATCAGGCTCGAGAAGCTCGTCCCGTTCCTCAAAAACGAGGCGACGTCGTATCCCAGCAATCTCTCGAAGCCATCCGATAGATAGGTCATATTGTAATCGGCATTGTTGAGGCCGCTATACATAAAGCCATCTATTCTGCTCGATAAATTCTGCAGGAAGGCATCGGCATCGAGCATTTCTTCAACCGATCCCTGACGTGTTTCGCGTTCCCGTTGTTCGTCGTGCAAGCATGGTTCAGGCCATTCCGAGGTCTGGAATCTTGCGCATCGTCCCCATGGGCGCGACCGCATCACGGTTCAGGCGGCGTCGTTCGATCGTCGAGGGTCGCCCGGAATCCTGAAGACATGCAATCGCATCGCTCACGGGGCGCAAGCGGCCTTCGACCCGACGCCCGTCCGATATCAGGTCATCGGTTCTCGCGAGGCTCGCCTGAGGCATCGTCGAGCGAGCCTCGCGGCGAGCCATTGCTCATTCTGCCCTAAGCGGGGATTCCGGCCGTTGCCACGCTCTCCGGCGAGGGCTCGGCGAGGCTGGCCTGTCCCTGATCGCCGCGTGTGGGCGATTCCGCCCGGACGCGCGTCTTCTTGGGGTCGAAATGGGGAAACGCCACGATGGTCGCGGGAAGCCGCTTCTGATGGCCGTCGAGCTTGCCGATCTCCACCGACCCACCGATGGCCGCCGCCGAGACGTCGAGGCGCGCCAGGGCGATGGTCTTGCCGAGGATCGGCGATTTCGTGGCGCTGGTGACGATCCCGACCTGGGTCCGGCCGTCATAGACGGGGTCGCCGTGCCCGACGGGCTCGTTGCCCGTGACGTCGAGGCCGACCATCCGCTTGTGCGGGTTGTCCCGCCGCCGCGCCACGGCCTCCGACCCGATGGAGGCGTCCGGCTTGTCCTTGGGCACCGTGAAGCCGATGCCCGCCTCGAACGGGTCGGTCTGGTCGCAGAAATCGTATCCGGCGAAGACGAGGCCGGCCTCGATCCGCAGCATGTCGAGGGCGGCGAGCCCCATCGGCGTCAGACCATGCGGCTCGCCGGCCGTCATGATCGAGTCCCAGATCGCGGTCGCCTGGCTCGGGTGGCACCAGACCTCGTAGCCGAGTTCGCCGGTATATCCCGTCCGCGACACCAGGACCGGCACGCCGTCGATGCGCCCGACGGTGAACCGGAACCATTTCAACTCGTCGACGGTGGGTTCCTGGGGCGGGCTGACCACGAGGCCGGACAGGATCGCCCGCGATCTCGGCCCCTGGACGGAGACGTTGTGGAGCTGGTCGGTGGAGCTCTTCACCCAGACCTTCAGCTTGTGGTCCTCGGCGAGCTTGCGCAGCCAGATGCCGGAATACTCGTCTCCGCAGATCCAGCGGAAGTTGTTCTGGCCGAGACGGAACAGCGTGCCGTCGTCGATCATCCCGCCATGCGGGTTGCACATGGCGGTATAGACGATCTGGTTGACGGCGAGCTTGCGCACGTTGCGCGTCACCGCCAGCTGCATCAGATCCTCGGCATCGGGTCCGATCACCTCGAACTTGCGCAGCACCGAGAGGTCCATGATCGTGGCCCGCTCGCGGCAGGCCCAGTATTCCTCCAGCGGGCCGGCCGCGTTGAAGCAGGTCGGCACCCAGAACCCGCGATAATCCTCCATCTTCCGGGTCAGGGCGGCGGTGCGCGGGTGAAACCCGGATTCGCGGGTGAGGCGCGGTTCGGCATCGGGGGTCATGCGGTGGCTCATACCCTTGGAGAAGGCGCTCTGGGAATCATAGACCCGGACGTGGATGTCGGTGGGGCACCAGCCATTGGCGGGATCGATGTCGTCGGCACAGGACGAGGTGGCGCAGACGAGGTCGGTCAGCGCCCGGAGGAGGACGTAATCGCCCGGGCGTGACCAGGGCTCGTCCATGGTGATCCTGTCGTCCGGCCCCGCCACGGTGTTGTAGAAGAAGTTGATCGCCGGCCAGCCTTTCTTGGGCCGGATTCCATGCGGGCGCAGCACCGCGTTGAAGTTGTCGGTGCAGTTCGAATGGCCGGGATATCCCATATCCTCGTAATACTTGGCCGAGCAGGCGAGCATGAACGTGTCGTGGCGCCCGACCGTATCCTGGACGATCTCCACCAGGGGGACCATGCGCGCGTCGAAATACTTCGACAGCAGGCCGGGTTTCGGCGCCGTCGATCCCATCAGGGTATGCGTGGTGGTGGCGTCGAGACCGTATTCGTCACCCGCTTCGAGGGCGACGGCATCGAAGGCCAGGAAATCCGCGCATTGGCGCCCGTCCACGTCGATGATCTGGATGTACTGGCCGGCCTTGACGGAAAAAGCCTCGGCGGTGGCGGCCTTCACGCGCAGGTCGAGGAGGGGCGGAGCCAGCGGCGGCGGCGCCCTCCCTTCGAGGGATGTGGCGGGCTCGATCTCCACCCGCAGATCGGTCGGGGGATCCTGCGCGTCCGGCGCCATCGGGCCGCCGGGAATGACGAGAACGCAGACGGAGCTCGCCGCCGCCGTGGCGTGGAAGGTCGATCCCGGCGGGGATTCCGCATGGAACAGCGCATGGGCTTCGAGATCGAACGGCGCAACGCCGCGCGCCGCGAGGGCGGCCTCCACCGATCCGCCGCCAGCCCCGTCTCCTCGTGTCCGCAGGGTATCCAAGAGGGGCGGGGCGCCCGGTGTCGCCTCCCCGAACGCGCCGGGGCCGGCATAGAGCCGGGCGGGCTGGCGCCCCTCCGGGTCGACGATGCGCAGGCGATCCCCGGCCTCGACCTCGAAGAAGGCACAGGCCCCTCCCCTCGCCGAGAACGAGAGCGTGCGCGGCGACCTTGCCCCCCACGCGCCCTCGGGCTGCATCCAGATCTGGTTCATTCGTCTATCCAGGGTGAACGGGTCGCAACGGATGCGGGCCGACGCGCCCCGCTCGGGGCCGTCATCGCCATCGGAGGCCGCTCCCCGGTGAGGCCGGGGAACGGCGTGATTCCAACACGGTTACGCGCGAAGAGCCTGCTTGATCGGATTTTGCAGCGGATGCTCATGCCAAAGTAAATCGGCTGCCAAAGTCGATCATCCAGGCCGACCTCCTCATCCTGAGGTGCCCGCGTCAGCGGGCCTCGAAGGAGGCCTCCAGTTGTCGCGCGATCCCTGGAACCCTCCTTCGAGGCCGCTACGCGGCACCTCAGGATGAGGTCAAGTCTTGGATAAACACCTCAAACAGGCTCCAATACAGCTCCGCGCTCATTCCGCGGCCTGGGGCAGGCCCATGAAGGCCTGGAGCGAATCGTCCATCGCCTTCATCCATGTGGTGTGATGGGCCGGCGACAGAGTTCCGGTGATGGTCGAGCGGTAGGACCGGTCGCGATAGGTGAGGATGCCCTCCATCTTGTGGTGCTCCCACTCCTTGAACAGCTCGGCGACCTTGTCGACGTCGAGACGCGGATAGTCGGTCGCCGCCAGGAGTTCGCGGACGTATTCCGTCTGGAAGTCGATCGCCTCGAACGGGTTGGTGAGCGTGTCCTGATAGGCCAGCCATTTGGCGATGTCGGCTTCCTGCTCCTCCGGACCCGGCAGCGCCAGCTTGCCCATCATGTAGTCGCGGGCATACCAGGCCTGGGCGTCGAACATGTTGAAGGTGTAATACTGGTCCTGCATCCCGAGATAGATCAGGTTCGGGTTGGACTGCCAGAAGATGCCCTTGTAGATCCCCGCCGGGTAGAGGCAGTTGTGGGATTTCAGCCGCAGGTCGTCCGGCAGGAACGGATAGGTGTGCTTGTAGCCCGTACAGAAGATGATCGCGTCGACCTCGGTGTCGCTGCCATCCTTGAAATAGGCCGTGTTGCCGACGAGCTTCTCCAGAAGCGGCCTCTCCTCGAACCCCGCCGGCCAGTCGAAGCCCATGGGCTTGGTGCGGTAGCTGAAGGTGATCGACGTGGCGCCGTACTTGATGCACTGCGTGCCGATATCCTCCGCCGAGTAGCTCGCACCGATCATCAGCAGGCGCTTGCCGGCGAACTCGTCGGCGACGCGGAAATCGTGCGCGTGCATCACGCGGCCGGGGAAGAATTCGAGCCCCTCGAAGCTCGGAACGTTGGGCACCGAGAAGTGGCCGTTGGCCACCACGACGTAGTCGAAGTCCTCGACCTGATGCTCGTCCTTGATCAGGTCCTTCGCCGTCACGGTGAACCGGCCGGTCTCCTCCGAATAGCTCACCCAGCGGACGGGGGTGCAGAAACGGATGTACTTGCGTACGTCGCTGCGCGCGACGCGGCCGGCGATGTAATCATGCAGCACGGCGCGCGGCGGATAGGACGGGATCGGCCGGCCGAAATGCTCCTCGAAGGAGTAATCCGCGAATTCGAGGCACTCCTTCGGGCCGTTCGACCAGAGGTAGCGATACATGCTGCTGTGGACCGGCTCGCCGTTCTCGTCGAGGCCGGTGCGCCACGAGTAGTTCCACTGGCCGCCCCAATCGGATTGCTTCTCGAAACAGACGAGCTCGGGGATCTCCTCGCCCGCGCGCCGCGCCGCCTCGAAGGCGCGCAGCTGGGCGAGGCCGCTCGGACCCGCGCCGATGATCGCAACCCGCTTCTTCATGATCAGATCCCCGTTCTATGTCTCGTGAGCCGGGCGGTCCGGGTCTCCCGATGGCGGTTCCCGATCGGTGCCGGACGCCCGCCAAAGACCATTCTCCCCCGAGGACAGATCCGGCGAGGGCGAAACCTCGGCGGAACATTCCTGCTGAGAAAATTTATACGCCTCGGAGAAATGGCCGTGCAATAGTGACTGTTGGCACTACTGTCGTCGCTCAGTTGTGCATTGCAAACGAAAAGGGGGGTTACTGATAAGCGAGAACCATGCCAGGCATCCCGGTCGAACCGGGTGGCACGTCCTGGACGTCCGGCGCGGGCCTATCCCTTTCCCGGCGGGGCTACGGTATTCACACATCTCGCGGGCAGCGCGGGTCCGAGGCCGGGCGCCGCGACGACGCGCCTGCTTCATGGGGAATGGCACCGTTTCAGGATGAAGGACGAACCGATCCGGAGCGGACCCGATCCGCTGGCCACCGCCGAATGGTACAGCCGGTTGGGCGACGTCGCCGCATCCATCGGGACCGAGCACTTTCACCGGAACCTGCTGTCCCTGTTCGCCCTCTGCGTGAAAAGCGATTCGGGATGGATCATCCGGTACTCGCGGGTGGCCCCGCCCGACGTGCTCTACACGACCGGGGTTCCGAGCGAGATCGTGGAGTTCTACAACAAGAAGTGCCTTCGCATCGATCCGTTCTCCCTCTACTGGAAGAACGGCGGCAAGCCGGGCATCCTGACCCTCTCGGAGATCGGGAACAGCAGCCCGGAATCGATCCTCTACGGCAAGATATTCAGGCCGGCCGCGAACATTTCCGACGAGCTCGGCATGTTCTTCTCGACGGTGGGGCATTGCTGCTTCGGGTTGTTCCTCGAACGCGAGCGCGGCGTGTTCTCGCAGGAGGACATCCGGCGGGCCAAGCTGGTCTTTCCCGCCCTGGAGGGATGCCACCGGAGCCATCTCGGCCATCTGTTCAGCAACCTGCGCTACACCGACGGGACGCAGGCGGAGGGGCTCCTCAACCGGCCGACCCTGATCCGCGACCGGCACGACGTGGAGGTGTTCGCCAACGAATCCTGGAAGCGGGCCGTCCAGTCGGATGCCTCGATCCTGCCGATGCTCGAGACCCTGGCGCCATCGGACGCCATCCGCACGGTCCATGCGCGCGATCACGTGATCACATCGGAGGTCTTCGACCGGGACTTCGCCCTGGCGCCGGGCGGCCGGATCTTCATGCTCGGGCCGAAGCCCGCGCCGCAGGACGAATCGGTGGGCTACCCGGCGGCGGCGGAGGTGCTGGTGGCGTTGACCCCGCGTGAGCGGGACATCCTGACCTTGACGATGAAAGGCCAGGCCACGGGCCAGATCGCGCAGAGTCTGGGGATCGGCAAGGGCACCGTCAAGAACTGCAAGATCCGCATCTACCGGAAGGCGGAGGTCACCTCCGAGCGCGATCTCATCAAGAAGTTCAGCCCGTTCTTCCCCTCGGCCTGAGGGAGGACGACGTTCACATGGTTCGCCGGCTGCGCCGCCCTGCCCTCCTTCCCCTCGTGGCTGCGCCCTTCACGGAAACGATTCGGGTGTCTTGAGTTTTGCAGCCTTTGGCGGTGTGCCGGCGGCGGGGTCGACGGTGAGGACGTCGCCGCCATCGGCATCGGCGTCCTCCTCGTCGCCGTTGCGTGATGCGCGATGGAGGATGTCGTCCCTCGGCATCCGGCTGGCGAGCGCGTCGATGGCGAGGCGCGACCGCAGCGGCAGATACCGTGCCGCGGGCCAGACGGCGTAGCAATCCATGGTCGCGTAGGGGCGGTTCGCCCAGAGCTGGACGAGTTCGCCCGCCTGCAGGCTGTCGCGGATCAGCCAATGCTGGAGCCAGCAGAGGCCGAGCCCGGCCTTGGCGGCGGCCAGGATGACTTCGACGTCGTCGAACCGAAGCCTGGCATGGGGGGAAACGGGGACGAGGACCCCGCCGGCATCCGGCAGGCGCCAGACATAGCCGCGGTCGCCGCGCGCATAGACCAGCGTGTCGTGCCCGGCTAGATCGGCAATGTCGTCCGGCCGTCCGCGCGCGGCGAGGTAGGACGGGGCAGCGCACAGCACCATGCGTTCCGTCACCAGCCGCCGGGCACGCAGGGAGCTGTTGTTGCCGAGCGCGCCGAAGCGCAATCCGAGATCGAAGCCGCCGGCGATCAGATCGACGACCCGGTCGCTGAAGTTCAGCTCGAGTTCCAGCTTCGGATGCGCCTTGGCGTAGTCGAGCAGGATCGGCGCCGCGCAGCGCCGACCGAGGAGAACGGGCATCGAAATCCTCAAGCACCCCGCGACTTCCCGGCGGCCCGATTCGAGGAGCGCCTCGCCGGTGCGCATTTCTTCGACGGCCCGCAGGCAATGTTCGTAGAATTGCTGCCCGGCTTCCGTCAGGCTCTGCGTTCGCGTGGTCCGTTGGAACAGCCGCACGCCGAGCCGCTCTTCGAGGCGCGCCACGGCCTTGCCGACGGCGGAGCGTGACAGGGCCAGCCGGTCGGCCGCCCGCGCGAACCCTCCGGCCTCCACCGCCTCCACGAAGATCTGCACGCCATCGAACTTGTCTCGCATCGGTCGCCCGGTCCCGCACGGCCTGCCACGTGGATTGTAGCGCTACAGGCAACAAAGAAGCGAATAACTGGGTCTAAAGCCGAATGGCAATCTACGCTAGAGGAGTGGCGGGCGTACAGCGCGGCCCGGACAGGAACGGCTCCGCCCCATGGGCAGCCGACGCGGTTCCTGACCGAAGGCACGGCTGGGACGACAATCGGAAGGGTTGAGTGATGAGCGGTAAAGTCGTTGTCGTGACCGGCGCGAGCAGTGGTTTCGGAAAGCTCACGGTCCTAGAACTCGCGAGGCGGGGTCATACCGTCATCGCGACCATGCGTGACGTCGAGGGCCGGAATAGCGCGGTCCGGAGCGAATTGATCGACGCCGCGAAGGCGGACGGGAATCCGCTGCAGGTTCTCGAAATGGATGTGGCCAGCGACGAGTCGGTCGAGGCCGCCATCGGTCACGTCATTGCCCAGCACGGCAGGATCGACGTTCTGGTCAACAACGCCGGCCTGATGCCGATCGGTGTGACGGAAGCCTATACGATCGCCGATGTCGAACGGCTGTTCGCGGTCAATGTCTTCGGGGCCATTCGCACCAATCGGGCCGTCCTGCCGCATATGCGCGCTGCCGGCAGCGGACTTCTCGTGCAGATCACGTCGTTGATGGGGCGATTCGTCATTCCCTTCTTCGGTGTCTATGCGGCGAGCAAGTTCGCGCTCGAGGCACTGGCGGAGACCTATCGCTACGAGCTCGGCGGATTCGGGATCGATTCGGTCATCGTCGAGCCGGGCCAGTTCCCGAGCAACCTCATCTCGTCGAGCCCCGAACCGTCCGATGCGGGGGTCCTGGCCTCTTATGGCGAGGTCGCGGCGATCCCGGGTCAGATCAAGGCCCATGCCGAACAGCCCTACGATCCCGCCCATCCGCCGCGCCCGCAACGGGTCGCCGATGCGATCGCAGGGCTGGTCGAGGCAACGGAGCGGCGTCCCCTGCGCACGGTCGTGATGCCCGAGGGCATGGATTTCGGCGTCGCGCGCATCAACGAGGCGGTCGCTCCCATTCAGAACGACGTGCTCAGGGCCATGGGCATGGCGCACATGATCTAAAAGCCTGTTTAAGTCGTCTTTCCAAGGATTTACCTCATCCTGAGGTTCCGCGTAGCGGCCTCGAAGGAGCCCGTTAGAGCGCTCTCCGCCGAAGTGGATGCCGGTTCGGCGAAAAAGAGCGCGGCAGTCAAAGGCCTAGAGCTGTGTCCCGACCCAACGTGGTCGGGCACAGCTCTAGGGATCGCGCGATCACTGGAGGGCTCCTTCGAGACCCTTTGCTCGAGCAAAGGGTCCCTCAGGATGAGGGGGTCTTATTCGAGGCGGGCCTGGTCCGGCTGGATGCCGAGGGACAGGGGCGCCCCGTCGTCCAGGGCGGCCAGGCGCGAGACCGCCATGCCGTGGAACCGGGTCAGGCCCTTGTACTCGACGAGTTCGGGCGGGAGGCTCGCCAGGACCCGGTGAAGGCGCTTGCGCCACTTCTCCACCCGCTCGATGTCCTGCAGGCTGATCAGGTAGCAGCGGATGCCGAACAGGATCGCGTTGGAGCGCGGCAGGCGGAACAGGGTCTGCAGTTCCACGCGCAGGTGGAGCTTGCCCGCGATGTTCTCCGGGGTCACGGTGGTGCGGTCCGGCCCCCAATCGGGATAGTTCTCGGGCGAGGTGTCGAGGCGCGGGTTGATCGTCATCGTCCAGTTCAGCCGGCGGACGGGATGCCCGTACTGCAGCCGCAGCAGATATTGCAGCGCCCGGTCGAACACCCCGATCTCGTGCGCCAGCGGCACCGGCCCGTGCCACTCGTGGAAGCTCATGCCGATATCGAATTCGAGCGACCAATCCGCCTGCGTGGTGACCATGCCGCCATCGACGTAGAGGTTGTCGTCCCGATGGTCCTGCAGGGTGAAGTCCCCCTGAGCCTGCCGGGTGATGTACTCGAACGGCTCGCAGGGCAGGGTGGACGCGTCGCCGAAGACGAAGCGCTGGTCGAGGCCCAGGGGGCGGTTGATCCAGTGCCAGGCGGTGCCGTCCCGCGTCAGGCTGAAATGCTCGGGGTAATCCGCCGACAGGCTCTCCATCAGGAGTTCGAGCGTGTCCCATTGCGCCGGCATCATGTGCGCCAGCACCTGGCATCGCTTCGGGTCGTGATCGAGGACGATCGCGCGCTCGCGGCATTCGGCGACGTAATGTTCGTCCACGTCGAACGCGTGTTCGAAGGCCGGCGACGTGCCCGCCTTCACATGCGGCTCGATGTTGACCGAGTACATGTATGTGTCTTCGCCGAACGGAAACGGGAAGCGGAGCACTGCCGCGTCGCTGTTCCGGTAGGAGAAGTCGTCCCGGAACGTCTCGTCGGTCTTGAACTGAATACCCATCTCAGCTTCCCTTTACCAAGCGGCGCCGATCCCGGCCGACGGCCGGCATCGATGCGTTCGGCGGATGCCCGCCGCCGCGCGGTCGTCCGGTCTTAAAAATCGAGCACCAGGGTCTCGGATCTGGCCCGCGAGACGCAGGTCGCGATGAGGCGGCCCTCCGCCTTCTCGGCATCGGACAGGACGTGATCCCGGTGATCGGGGATGCCCTCCACGAGGGGCAGGAGGCAGACGCCGCAGGCGCCCCCCCGGCAGAGGCACGGAGCCTCGATGCCTTCGCCCTCCAGCGCTTCGAGCAGGGTCTGCGAGGCCCCGACCGCGATCGACCGGCCGGACCGCGCCAGGGTGACGGTGAACGGCTCGCCGCCCTTGTCCCCGCCGAAACTCTCGCGGTGGATCGCGTGCGGCGTCCAGCCGAGGCCGCGCGCCGTCTCCTCGACCGCGTCCATCAGGCCCTGAGGCCCGCAGGTATAGACATGGGTTCCCAGCGGCTGATCGGCGAGGAGGGCGGCGAGATCCGGCCGCTCTCCCCGTCCGACGCCATGGACGTGGATGCCGGCCGCGTCCGAGCCGAGCAGGCCCCGGAAGGTCTCGACCTCGTCGGGGGCGCAGAACTGATGCAGTTCGTAGGCGGCGCCGCGCGACGCCAGGACCGGCCGGTAGGACAGGAACGGCGTCAGCCCGATGCCGCCGGCGATCAGGATGTGCTTGCGGGCGAGCGACGCGATCGGGAACAGGCTGGCCGGCGCGCTCAGCTCGACGGCGTCACCGATCTCGAGCCTGTCGTGCAGGAAGTGGGAGCCGCCGCGCGAGTCCGGAACCCGGCGGACGACGATCGCGTAGTGATCGCGCTGATCGGGCGGCGTCACCAGCGAATAGGCGTTCTGCCAGACCCGGTCCGGCCCCCGCAGGGTGACGAGGACATGCGCCCCCGGCGGCGATGTGGGAAACGCCCCGCCCTTCTCGGGAACGAAGCGGAACCGCTTCAGCGTCGGGTTCAGGCGTTCGATCTCGGCGACGCGCGCCGACAGCTTGCCGTCGAGGATCATGAATAGGCCTGCTCTGCCGGAGGGACTTCGCCGGCGACCTCGGCATCGATCTTGACCCCCATGAAGGCCGACAGGCGCCGCGAGAAATGATCCCGCACGAACAGGTTGGCGCCGCAGCCGTCGCATCGGACGATGGTGGTCGTCACGCCGTGATTGAAGGTCCGGCAATGGACGCAGGCCACGCGCCGCGCTCGTGTGCCGGAATGGCACTGGAAGATCTCCTGCTTGGTCATCCCCGCGCGCTGCGCCGTGTTGAAGACGTCCCACAGGAAATCCTCGGTCCCGCTCACGTAGAGCCGCAGACCCATGCGCTCCCGCGCGAGGCGATGGTCGAGGCGATCGATGAGGTGTCTCGGCGAACGGAACCCTCGTTCGTGAACGGTCTCGGAGGGTGGGATCCGGCCCTCCTGGTCGGGGCCTGCGACGAACCAGACCTCCACCTCCCTGTCGGGCGGGGCCTCGAAGCGGTAGGCGGGCGAATCCGACACCAACAGGTGGCGCAACCCGGACAGATCCATCGCCAGCGATTGATAGACCGGTCGGCTCTTGATGGACTGATCTGACATCGACCTCGACTCGACAATGGGCGGGGCGGCGGCCGGAGCGGAGGGCGCCGAACCAGAGGACCAATTCAGTCCCGTCGACAAAGCCGGCTCCGTCTTGCTTGCGCGGCGATCTGGTTCTTTAAGAGAATTTCATTTTCTCCAAGAGAACAACAATGTCAATCGCCGTTTTCGACCGAAGTCCCGGCCAAGGAGTTTCGGCTAATGGGTCGGATGCCGGTTCGATGGGCGGCGGACCATTGTTTCGGAACCCGCTGCCGTCATGGTCCGCACTCCCGTGCGGGATGCGCAGGGTCGCAGGGCGCGCGCCCGAAAGCGAGAGGCCATGTCGACGATCCGCTCGAATCGAGAAGGTCCATCGCGGTCGGATCTCTCGTCATGCCCGCGATCGGCAGACATCCATGCCCATTTACTGGTCACATCTGCCCGAAAATCAAATCTTATGGAAAATTTCGATGCAATTCCACTGTTCGCTCGAGGGGGAGCCGCAATAGCGCTTGACAGCGGCTCAACCGAAGAGAAATGATTATTCCTGTAGAGAATTTCAGGAGTTCGACCGGCAGTCTTCCACTGACGTGATGTGTCGGGCTCGCATGAAACGTGCGCACCGGCGGTCGCGGCGCCCCGGCTATCCGGAAAGACTTCGTGTGACCCTCTCCGCAAGGACGGGAAATATCCATGTCGCTGACGATACATCGACACGCACATCCCTAGCTTAGAATTCATCACGAAACGTCCGGTCGGCATCGATCCTCGCTCCGGGCACGCCGGTGCGGCGGAAGTTTCGTGAGGGACACTCGAAACCTCCTTCGGAACACCCTTCTGCGGCGCCGATCCATTTGGCGGAGCGGCGCCCCGAGCCAGACGACACTCCGGATGCGCCTCGACCCCGCCGAGACCGTGCGGACACGCATCGCCCCGGGATCACACCTTCGGCGAGGGCACGGGTCGATCCGGACCGAACCCTCGATACGACCAATGGAGAGCTGAATCATGAGCACCGGACTGGCATCCTCGGCAAAGCCCGTGGCGGGCTTCACCTCCCCCGCCACCGGGACGGCCGAAGACGGGAAGCTGCATCGCAGCATCAACTGGACGGGCGCGTTCTGGGTCGCGAGCGGCGTTCCCGCCCTCGTCCTGTTCTCGGTGGGCGGCATTGCCGGCAATACGGGCAAGCTCGCCTTCCTGATCTGGACGCTCTCCATGATCATGGGCTTCATCCAGTCCTTCACCTATGCGGAGATCGCCGGCCTGTTCCCGAACAAGTCGGGGGGCGCGTCGGTCTACGGGGCCGCGGCCTGGGTCCGCTACACCAAGCTGGTGGCGCCCCTCTCGGTCTGGTGCAACTGGTTCGCCTGGTCGCCGGTCCTGTCGCTGGGCTGTTCCATCGCGGCCTCCTACATCATCAACGCGGTGGCGCCGCAGCCCACGGCCACGTCGCCGGCCGTGGTGCAATGGCTCGCCACCAACGGTGCCGCCCTGCAGATGGCCGATGCCGACAAGGTGACGGCGGCCATCGCGGCCGTGGCGCCCGGCATCCGCACCTGGACCCTGTTCACCACCACCCTCGGCCCGGTCTCGCTCTCCCTCAACCTGGCCTTCTTCATCGGCGCCGCCCTCATGCTCGCGGTCTTCGCCGTGCAGCACCGCGGTATTCTCGGAACGGCGAACGTCCAGAAGTATATCGGTCTCCTCGTCATCATCCCGATGTTCATCGTCGGCGTGGTTCCGCTGCTGATCCACGGCGTGAACTGGGAGAACTTCTCTCCCCTCGTCCCCCTCGCGGCGCCGGCCGCTCCCGCGCCGGGTGCCTGGAACATCACGGGCTGGACGCTGGTCCTCGGCAGCATGTTCATCGCGGCCTGGTCGACCTACGGGTTCGAGACGGCGATCTGCTACACCAGCGAGTTCCGTGATCCCGCCAAGGATACGTTCAAGGCGATCTTCTATTCGGGCCTGCTCTGCCTCCTGCTGTTCACCCTCGTGCCCTTCACCTTCCAGAGCATGCTCGGCGTCGAGGGGATGCTGGAGGCCTCCATCGTCGACGGGTCGGGTGTGGCGGCCGCACTGGCGCACATGGTCGGCGGCGGTCCCATCGTCGAGAACTTCCTCGTCATGCTGATGATCCTGGCCCTCGTGCTCTGCATCATGACGGCGATGGCGGGGTCCTCGCGCACCCTCTACCAGGGCTCGGCCGACGGCTGGCTGCCGCGCTACCTCAGCCACGTCAACGAACATGGCGCGCCGACGCGGGCGATGTGGACCGATCTCGTCTTCAATCTCGCGATCCTGGCGATCGCCTGTGCCGATGCGACGAGCTTCTTCTTCATCCTGGCCGTGTCGAATTGCGGCTACATCATCTTCAACTTCCTCAACCTCAACTCAGCCTGGATCCACCGCATCGACTCGGCGCATATCCCGCGCCCCTACCGCGCACCGACCTTCGTCCTGGTGCTCGGCGGCGTCTTCGCCTTCGTGAACGTGATCTTCATGGGCGCGGGCGCGAAGGTCTGGAACCCGATCGCCCTCTGGGCCGGCCTGATCACCGCCGCCCTGATCATCCCGGTCTTCTGCTACCGCCACTATGTCCAGGACGGCGGCAAGTTCCCGGCCGAGATGTACGAGGACCTGCATGTCGGCCCCGACGGTGCGGTGAGCCGCCGCCGGGCGGGAATCCTGCCCTACCTGACGCTGGCCGCCGGCGTCGTGGTGCTCCTCCTCTCGAACTGGTTCTTCCAGCTGTGATCGAACCGGGCTGCCGGGCCCCTGGGCTCCGGCAGCCCGCGCGTGGGACGAGACAGGGTCCGCCCAATCAAAAAACGGAACGCTAGAGCTGCGCCCGACCACGTTGGGTCGGGGCACATCTCTAGGCCTTTGTTTTGCCGCGCTCTTTTTCGCCGAACCGGCATCCGCTTCGGCGGAGAGCGCTCTAAGGGACAGCCGCCATGAGCTACACAGACCTTCCCCGCCAGTCGGCCCTCAACGAACGCCACCTGGCCCTGGGCTCGACACTCGACGCCGAGTGGAACGGGATGCCCATCCCCCAATCCTACCGCACCGACCGCTACGAGGAGACCACCATCGTCCGCTCGCGGGCGGGCCTGTTCGACGTCTCCGGCCTTCGCATCGTCAACGTCTCCGGTCCGGACGCGGAAGCGATGCTGAACGCGATGCTCACCAGCGACGTCGGCAAGATCGCGCAGGGCCGATCGGCCATCAGCAACATCGTCGACGAGAACGGCTCCCTGATCGACGACGTGCTGGTCTACCGCGACGGGCCGCAGGCCTTCCGCGTCTCGCATGGCGGCGGCAGCCTCGAAGACGTTCTTCCCGAATTCACAGAAGGCCGCGCCGTGGAGGCGGCCCGCGACGACGACGTCCACATCCTGTCGCTGCAGGGACCGCTGGCGCTCGCTATCCTCGCGCCGCACACGCCCTTCGACCTGCCGACGCTGAAGTATTTCGAGCATGTGCGCACGACGCTGTTCGGCCGCGACGTATCCCTGGCGCGGGGCGGCTACTCGGCCGAGCGCGGCTACGAGGTGTTCTGCGCCGCCAAGGACGCCGTCGCCATCTGGGACGCGATCATGCAGGCCGGCGAGCCCTTCGGCATCGTGGCGGCCTCCTGGGACTGCCTCGACATCGTGCGCGTGGAGGGCGGCCTGCTGTTCTTCCCCTTCGACATGCCCAAACCCGACACCACGCCGTGGGAAATGGGCCTGGCCTGGACCGTCGACCTCGACAAGCCGGATTTCCGCGGCAAGGCCGCCCTGCTGGCGAGGAGGGGCACCGAGCGTTTCAGCCAGGTCGGCCTCGAAATCCTGCACCATGAGGCGGTGACGCCCGGCGCCAAGATCTTCAAGGACGGACTCGAGGTCGGCACCGTCAACAGCACCACCTACAGCCGGCACCTGATGAAGTCGCTGGGCCTCGCCCACCTGCCGCCGGAGCTCGCCGCCCTCGGCACGGAGGTCGAGGTCCGGACCGAGACCGGCCCGCTGGTCGCCAACGTGGTGCGGACGCCGTTCTACGACCCGATGCGCCTGCGCACCCATCCGGCCGACGAACGGACCGCCTGATACCGGGCGGCGTCCCCCTCCCCCCTGTGGCTACGGCCTGGACGGACGGGGAACCCGCGGTACCGGCGAAATCGGCGGTCCCGCTTCCAGAGGCTCGCGCTCACGCGGCACCCTTCCGCGGACGGAGACCGGCGCCGGTCACGCACGGGCTTCGGTGAGGTCGTCCCAGAGCCGGTCGGCCGCATCGTTGCGGCAGTCGAGGGAGCGGAACAGCCTGATGTCGATGGGGATGTCGAACCGGTCCGGACCGGCGCGCACGAGCCTGCCGCGCGCCTGATCTTCGGCCGCCAGCGTCTGCGGCAGCCAGGCGATGCCGTGTCCGTTCCGCGCCATCGTCATGAGCGCCGCCGCCAGATGAGAGGTGAGCGCTGTGGCCGAATGGGCCGGCTCGCGATCCGGGAAGGCCGCGATGATGCGCCCGAGCCCCGAGGCCTGGCTGTATCTCAGATAGGGCAGAGGCGCCTCCGGCGTTCCCGGCAGCGACCATGTCGGCTCGCCGTCCGAGGTGGGGGCGCAGAGGGGAACCAGCAGGTCGTCGCCCAGGGACAGGCTCGGAAACCGCTCCGCTTCGAAGCGCGTCCGTGCATCCGGGTGATGGTGGCACAGGAGGAAGTGGACCTCGCCGGCGAGCATGATGGCTTCGCAGGCCTCCATGCTGTCGGAGATCAGGTTGAGGGTGCCCAGCGTCTGATGGTGCATCAGGCCGCGGATCCAGTTCGGAAAGAACGTGAACGACAGGGCGTGGGTCGCCGCGATGGAGAGCGTCGCCGTGTCCCGGGCGCCCACCTCCCGCGCGTCGCGTCGTGCCCGCTCCAGGCTGCGCATCATGTCCTGGGCCGCCGGCTGGAAGGCGAGCCCGGCCGGCGTGAGCACCGCCCCCTGCGGACCACGGGCGAACAGGGGCGTGCCGACCCAATCCTCGAGGGCACGGATGCGCCGGCTGAAGGCCGGCTGCGTCACGCTCCGCGCCTCGGCCGCGCGCGAGAACGTCTTCTGCTCCGCCAGGGCGAGGAAGTCCTTCAGCCAGTCCAGATCCATCGATCAGCCAGTGTCCGTCAGCCCGTCCAGCCCGATGCCGACCGCGCATAGCGCGCACCGAACATGGCATTGGCCGAGCGACGGTGTCCAGGCGTAAGGACGGCATCAAGCCCCGCAAGAGGGATCACTAATCAAGCTGCCCGCTAAGTGGCAGATCAGGAGGAAACAGATCATGAAGTCATGGCTAAGCCGACTCTATGTTCAAGTCTTCATAGCAATCGTCATCGGCGGGCTCGTCGGGTATTTCCTGCCCGACGTCGCCGTCACGCTGCAGCCCCTGGCGGACGGCTTCATCAAGCTGATCAAGATGCTGCTCGCGCCGGTCATCTTCGGCACCATCGTGGTCGGCATCGCCAAGATGGGCAACTTGAAGGAGGTCGGCCGCATCGGTGTGCGCGCGCTGATCTACTTCGAGGTCGTCTCCACGCTGGCCCTCGTCATCGGCCTCGTCGTGGTCAACGTGATGCAGCCGGGCGTCGGCATGAACATCGACGCCACGCAGATCGACGGCAGCGCCATCGCCTCCTACGCCAAGCGGGCGGAAGCGCAGCCCGGCATCGTCGGCTTCTTCATGGACATCATCCCCTCGACGATGGTGGATGCCTTCGCCAAGGGCGCGATGCTGCAGATCATTCTGATCTCGCTGCTCTTCGGCGTCGCGCTGGTTCAGGCGGGCGAACGCGGCAAGCCGGTGGTGGTCGTCATCGACAGCCTGCTGGACGCGCTGTTCCGCATCGTCGCCATGGTGATGCGCCTGGCCCCCATCGGTGCGGGTGCCGGTGTCGCCTTCACCATCGGCAAGTACGGCTTCGGCACCGTCTGGTCCCTCGCCTACCTCATGCTCGGTGTCTACGTCACGTCGATCCTGTTCGTCGTGGTCGTGCTCGGCTCCGTCTGCGCCTGGACCGGGTTCTCCCTGGTCAAGGTCCTCGGCTTCTTCAAGGACGAGATCCTCATAACCTTCGGCACCTGCTCCACCGAGGCCGTGATGCCCCGGATGATGGCCAAGCTGGAGCGGGTGGGCTGCGAGAAGTCGGTGGTCGGCCTCGTGCTGCCCACGGGCTACACCTTCAACGCCGACGGCACCTGCATCTACCTGACCATGGCGGCGATCTTCGTCGCCCAGGCCACCAACACGCCTCTCGGCATCGGCGACCAGCTCGTCGTCCTGGGCGTGCTGCTCTTGACCTCGAAAGGGTCGGCGGGTGTCGCCGGGGCCGGGTTCGTCACCCTCGCCGCCACCCTGTCGAGCATCCACACCGTCCCGGTCGCCGGCCTCGTCCTTCTGCTGGGCGTCGATCGCTTCATGAACGAGGCACGGGCGGTCACGAACCTGATCGGCAACGCGGTCGCCACCATCGCGGTCGCCAAGTGGGAAGGCGCCTTCGACCTGAACAAGGCGGAAGAAGCCTACCGCGACCGGGCCGCCGTCGCCTCCGAGAACGTCGTTCCCGACACGGAAGCCGGGCATGCCCTGCCCCGCCCCGTGGCGGCCGCCCACTAGACCTTCCGACCGACCCCCTTCCATCCCGTTCCCCTCACGCGAAATTCTTCGCATCTCAAGGAGAGCCACCATGCGTATCGTCGACGTCTGCGAGGTCACCAAGCCGATCTCCTCGCCCATCCGCAACGCCTATATCGACTTCTCGAAGATGACCGCCAGCCTCGTGGCCGTGGTCACGGACGTGGAGCGCGACGGCCGCCGGGTGGTGGGCTACGGCTTCAATTCCAACGGCCGCTACGGCCAGGGCGGCCTGATCCGCGAGCGCTTCAAGAACCGCATCCTCGAGGCCGACCCCAAGAGCGTCCTCAACGAGGCCGGCGACAACCTCGACCCGCACAAGCTCTGGGCGGCGATGATGACCAACGAGAAGCCCGGCGGCCACGGCGAGCGCTCGGTGGCGGTGGGCACCCTCGACATGGCGATCTGGGACGCCACCGCCAAGATCGCCGGCAAGCCGCTGTTCCGGATGCTCGCCGAGCAGAAGGGCGTCGAGGCCAATCCGCGCGTCTTCGTCTACGCGGCCGGCGGCTATTACTATCCCGGCAAGGACGACACCCAGCTGCGCGCCGAGATGCGCGGCTACCTCGACCGGGGCTACAACGTCGTGAAGATGAAGATCGGCGGCGTGCCGATCGAGGAGGACCAGCGCCGCATCGAGGCCGTGCTGAAGGAGATCGGCTCCCAGGCGCAGCTCGCCGTCGACGTGAACGGCCGCTTCAACCTCGAACAGGGCATCGCCTACGCCAAGATGCTGCGCCAGTACCCGCTGTTCTGGTACGAGGAGATCGGCGATCCCCTCGACTACGCCCTGCAGGCCGCGATCTCCGAGTTCTATCCCGGCCCGATGGCGACCGGCGAGAACCTGTTCTCGCACCAGGATGCCCGCAACCTTCTGCGCTACGGCGGCATGCGGCCCGACCGCGACTACCTGCAGTTCGACTGCGCCCTCTCCTACGGCCTCGTCGAGTATCTCCGCACCCTCGACGTGCTGGAGCAGTTCGGCTGGTCGCCCAAGCGCTGCATCCCGCATGGCGGTCACCAGATGTCGCTCAACATCGCGGCCGGCCTGGGGCTGGGCGGCAACGAGAGCTACCCGGACCTGTTCCAGCCCTATGGCGGCTTCCCGGACGGGGTGAAGGTCGAGGACGGCCACATCGTCATGCCCGAACTGCCGGGCATCGGCTTCGAGGGCAAGTCGGACCTCATCAAGGTCATGCGCGAGCTCGCGGAGTAAGCGCCGATCGATCGCCGTGCGGGGTTCATCGAGCCCGGCACGGCCCCTCCCCCTGCCGCCTGGCCTCGGGCGACAGCCGTTCCTGCGAGCCGGTCAGCCGAGACGGGCCGGCCCCGGGGACGGCAAACCGGAATCGACGTGACGAGGAAATCCGTACGATGCGTCCGCTCAGCGATGACGAGCGAGCCGTTCTATCCGCTCTGACCGAAGACTTCGTCAGCGCCACGGTGGTCAAGGTCAGGTCCGGCCTTCCGCGCGGCCAGAGGAACGAGACAGTCCTCGCGGCCTGTATGGGATTGGCGCAACGCGGTCTTGCCGAGCGGGCCGGCTCCGGGTTGCGGTCCACCCTCCGTTGGCGGAAAGCACGAGGTGCCTTCGCCCCGGAGCGGGAGCGCCACCTCCACGGAACACGCAACTGCGAAGAGGCCCCATGACAGCGCATGCGAAGGCGGAGATCCTGCTGCTGAAGGCGATCCTTCCCGATACGATCCGAGCCCTCGACGAGCGCTTCGTCCTCCACCGCCTGGATCGGGCCACGGACCGGGACGCGTTCCTGGCGGAGGTCGGCCCGGCCATCCGCGGCGTGGTGGTGGGAGGTCAGGCGCCGGCGGGAGCCGATCTGTTCGCGCGCCTTCCCGCCCTGGAGATCGTCGCCAATTTCGGTGTCGGCTACGACACGATCGACGTCGCGGACGCCAAGGGGCGGGGCGCCGTCGTCACCAACACCCCGGACGTGCTCACCGAGGAGGTGGCCGACCTCGCCCTCGGCCTGCTCCTGGCCACCGTCCGCCGCCTCCCCCAGGCCGACCGCTATCTCCGCGCGGGCGCCTGGCCGAAAGCCCCGTTTCCCCTCTCGCCCTCCCTGCGCGGGCGCCGCATCGGCATCCTCGGCCTCGGGCGGATCGGGCACGCCATCGCCACGCGCCTCGACGGGTTCGGCTGCGCCATCGCCTATCACGGCCGCCGCCGGCAACCCGAAGTGGCCTACGACTACCACCCGAGCGTGGTCGAGCTGGCGCGGGCCTGCGACGTCCTCGTGGTCGTGGCTCCCGGCGGCGGAGCCGGCCCCCTCGTCAACGCGGAGGTGCTGGGCGCCCTCGGTCCGGAGGGCATCCTCATCAACGTGGCCCGCGGCAGCCTCGTCGACGAGGACGCCCTGATCGTGGCCCTGCAGCGGGGCGCGATCCACTCGGCCGGCCTCGACGTGTTCGCCGACGAACCCCGGGTTCCCGACGCCCTCATCGCCTTGGACAACGTCGTCCTGCTGCCGCATGTGGGCTCGGCCACCCACCACACCCGCCGTGCCATGGGAAACCTCCTCGTGGACAACCTCGTTTCCTGGTTCGAGGGTCGGGGGCCGGTGACCCCCGTCGCCGAGACGCCCTGGCCGTCGAGCGCCGCCTGAACTCCCGAACCCAGCCGTCCCATCCGCGGAGAGCCGATCCCATGACATCACGCAGCTATCGCATCGCCGTCATTCCGGGCGACGGGATCGGCAAGGAGGTCGTGCCGGAGGGCGTGCGCGTCCTCGAAAAGGCCGCCAAGCGCCACGGCTTCAGCCTCGAGTTCGACTGGTTCGACTTCGCCAGCTGCGATTATTACGAGCGGCACAACCGGATGATGCCGGAAGACTGGAAGGCGCAGATCGGGGGCCACGACGCGATCTTCTTCGGCGCGGTCGGCATGCCGGACCGGGTGCCCGATCACGTCTCGCTCTGGGGCTCGCTGATCCTGTTCCGGCGGGAATTCGACCAATACGCCAACCTGCGCCCGGTGCGCCTGATGCCGGGGGTGAAGAGCCCGCTCGCCGACCGCAAGCCCGGCGACATCGATTTCTGGGTGGTCCGCGAGAACACGGAGGGCGAATACTCGAATGCGGGTGGGCGCATGTTCGCCGGCACCGACCGCGAATTCGCCCTGCAGGAGACGATCATGACGCGCCACGGCGTCGACCGCATCCTGAAATTCGCCTTCGAACTGGCCCAGAGCCGGCCGAAGAAGCACCTGACCTCGGCCACCAAGTCCAACGGCATCTCGATCACGATGCCCTATTGGGACGAGCGGGTGAAGGAGATGGCCAAGGCCTACCCGGACGTGGCCTGGGACCAGTACCATATCGACATCCTGACCGCCCATTTCGTGCTGAACCCGGACCGGTTCGACGTGGTCGTCGCCTCGAACCTGTTCGGTGACATCCTCTCCGATCTCGGCCCCGCCTGCACGGGCACGATCGGCATCGCACCCTCCGGCAACATCAACCCGGAGCGGCTCTTCCCCTCGGTGTTCGAGCCGGTGCACGGCTCGGCCCCCGACATCGCCGGCCAGGGCATCGCCAATCCCATCGGCCAGATATGGTCCGGCTCGATGATGCTGGAGCATCTCGGCGAGCACGAGGCCGCCCGGGAGATCGTCACCGGGATCGAGCGCGTCCTCTCCGAGCGAACCCTGCGCACCCGCGATCTCGGCGGCAACGCCGATACCGAAGCCTGCGGCAGGGCGGTGGAAGAAGCCCTCGGATAAGGGCGTCTTTCCGGGAATACCGGGACGCGGCCGACCTGGCACTGCCGACCTGGCACCGCGATCCCGAGCACATGGATCCGGAGAGGGACGAGCGCGGGCTTCGACGGTAGGCGCATCGGTGCATGTTCGGGAAACAGCGATGCGGCTTTATACTTAGATAGCGCAAGAAGGGCTCCGCACGCCCGCGCCCCCCGAGCACGAAGACAAGCTAAAGGGAACTCTATCTTAACAGCGTTCAGGCTAGGTCCGGCCGGTACACAGTCTGGCCGAGACCAGTTCGCAGTTAGGATGAGCTAGAGCGCGCCATGAAGCGTCGGGATTTCCTCATTGGGGCATCCGCCCTTGGCTTGGCCTCCTCGTCTTTCGCGAAGGCCGCCGTCTCACCGCTCCAGGCGCCGGCGGCTGCGCCCGCGGGCGCCCGGATCGCGCGGGTCGCCATACACCCGGCGATCGGCTTTTCCCGGGTCGGCAATTCCGACGCATGGTTTCCCGCGCCCGAGGTGCCGGGCCTCCTCGACGAGCCGGCGGGCGGCTTCAAGGATTCCGAAGGCCGCATCAAGAAGCAGGTTCAGCGGTTCCGCCTCTACGGCTACGACGAGGAGGGCCGCGTGGTGCGCGAACTCGACGCGTCGAAGGGCGTCCGCTGGAGCGTCCACGTGGCCAACACCAAGGCCGCCTGGTACGGGTTCATCAACGCGCTCGACCAGGGGCCGGCGGCGCCCGGCATCCCCGGCACCCAGCGCAATCCCCTGGTCCAGGCCGACCGGCGCGACGATCTCCTGGTGATCGACCCAGGCGTCATCCAGATCGGCGGCGTCTCCGCCAATGCGGCGGGCAAGGATCCGGCCTGCCGCATGCAGGGCCGGTTCTGGAACACCCTCGATGTCGATCTCGGCCACCTGCGCACCGACGAGAACGGGCGCCTGCTGGTCTTTGCCGCAAACGGCATCTCGCGCACGGCCCTGCCGCAGAACCCGGTGCGCGACTTCACCAACAACGACGGCTGGCACGACGATTGGTGCGACGGCTGGGTGCAGGCCAGGGTCGAGATCGACGGAGCCTCCGTGCCCTGCGAACCGGCCTGGATCGTCTGCTGCGGTCCGAAATTCGCGCCCCAACTCGAACCCATCGTCACCCTCTACGACGCCGCCCGCGAGGCGATGGTCGAGCTCGGCCATCTGAAGGCCCCCTCCGACACCGTCTCGTTCCGGCGCGACGTGCTGCCGATCCTGCGCCGGGCCGGCACCATGCAATGGGTGGCCACCTCCTCGTTCCTCGGCGCGGCCTGGAACCAGATCGGCGATCTCTCCAGTCCGGCGCTCATCGCCACGCTGGCGCGCCCGCATGAAGAAAGCCGCGCGACGCGGCAGAACGTTCTCCAGGCCTTCCGCCGTCCGGGCGGCGAGGACCAGCGAGCCGCCGCCATGCCGATCATGCTCGGCGACGGGGTGAATTATCCCGAGAGCCAGCGCACCTGGCTCACCCTCACGCCGACCCAGTACCGTCAGCTCGAACTCTGGGCGGACGGAAAATTCGCCGACGATTACGACGACGCGGCGGCCGATTCCGTCACGCGCCTCGACGACCTGCCCCTCGCCCTCCGGCCGGAGGCCCTCACCCGTGCCGCGCTCGATGCCTGCTCGGGGGGAGCCTTCCACCCCGGGGTCGAGATCACGTGGCCGATCCGTCATGCCGCCCTCTATCGCGGCCGTGACGAGACGAAGCTGCCCTTCCGCATCAAGATGTCGGATCGACCGGGCCTGATCCAGGATCTCGGCCTGCAGCTCAATGCCACGAACGTTTTCGCGGGCAACCCCGCCAAGCCGCGCGACGGGGCTCCCATCGGCCCGCAGGCCCCCGGCGACCTGACCCGCTGGATGGGCGTGCCCTGGCAGGGCGACGCCTTCAGCTGTCAGGCGGTCCTGACGGCCTCGGGCTTCCCCACCCCGGTCTGGTGGCCCGCGCTGCTGCCGGTGGATGTCCTGCCGGAGCCATTCTACGAGCAGGTCATGCGCACCGATCTCAGCGACGAGGAGCGCCTGCGCTTCTACCATGCGCGGGTGCCGTGGGCGCGGGGCGCGGCCGGTATCGGCCTTCACGTGGAGGCCGGCTACACCGATGGCCTGCGCCGCATGATCGAGCTGTGGACCCGCATGGGTGTCCTCGTCCGCCGCCCCGGCCCCAAGGGCCTGGCCGGCGTGCCGGAGACGATCTACGTGGAGACCCAGCGCGGCTCCATGGACATCGCAGCACCGTTCCCCCGCCGCTGAGCGCGACGCGCGTGGACCGTATCGTGGTCGTCGGGGCGGGAGTCGCCGGCCTGTCCGCCGCCCGGCGCCTGACCCTCGCCGGACATTCTCCCGTCCTCGTCGCGCCGGATCGCGTCGTGCCCAGCCGGGGGGAAACGCTCTCCGCCACGGCAGCGTCGTTTATGGACGGGCTCGGCTGGTCCGCCCTGATCGACGGCGACACCGCCATGGCCAGCCAAGGGCGCTTCTCGATCTGGGGCGACAGCGCCTTGCGCAGGGCGGCCGGGCACGAGAACGGCGCCCATATCGACCGCTCCCTGCTCGAAGCACGGATGGCGGCGTCTCTGGCCGACAGCGGGTTCGAGCGCCTCGCGGACGCCGTAGTCGGCCTGGAGCATCTTCCCCGCGGCGTCCGCATCGGCTTGGCCGACGGGCGATGGCTGGATGCGGCGGCGGTGATCGATGCGAGCGGCCGGGCCGCGCTCTCCGGCGGACCGACCGCCCATCGGCGGCGCCTCGACCGGCTCGTCTGCGCCTACCAGGTGCACGACGTGCCCGACGATGCCGAGCTTGCCGCCGCGACCCTGGTCGAGGCGGTGGAGCCGGGCTGGTGGTACATGGCGCCGATGCCGGGCCGGCGCATGATGATCGGCCTGTTCACCGATTCCGATCTCCTGCCCGCAGGGGCGGCGAAGGATGGGAGGCTCTGGGCGGATGCGGCCGGGCAAACCCTCGCCATCGCCGCCCGCCTGGACAGCCTCGGCCTCGACACTGCCTGTGCCTCGCTGTCTCCCCAAGTTGCGCCGGCCGCCTCGGTCGTGCCGACATGCCTGGTCGAGGGGCGCATCCTGCGCTGCGGCGATGCGGCGGCCTCCCTCGATCCGCTCGGGGCGAACGGTATTGCTACGGCGCTCTGGAGCGGCATCCGGGCCGCGGACGCCGCGCTGGCCCTCGCCGCCGACGATCCGGCCCCGGCACTCGCCTACGAGGGCGCCTTTCTCGAAGGCATCGCGCATCACCTCTCCGCGCAGCGGAGCCTCTACACCGCCGAACGGCGCTTTGCCGACGCCCCCTTCTGGACCCGGCGGCATGCTTTCCCCTGACTCCGAGGACGATCCCATGAGACCCGGTTTTCCCTCCCTGCTCGCCGCGCTTCTCGCGGTGCTCGTCCCCGCCGCGGCTTGCGCCGACGAGACGAGCCGTGTCGAGATCCTCGCTCCGAACGCAGAGACGATCACCCCCAGCGGCACCTGGAGCATCGGCGCACGGGCGGGAGATTTCGTGTTCATCGGCGGGATGCGCGGGGTCGACCGGGCCACCGGTCAGCTCATCGAGGGCGAGGAGGCCCGCATCCGCCGCATGTTCGACAACATGCTCGCCGCCGCCGCCGTGGCCGGGGCCACGAAGTCCGATGCCGTTCGCCTGACCGTGTTCGTCACGGACGTCGCCCGGCTGCGGCCGATCGTCAACACAGTGCAGAAGGACATCTGGGGCGACGGTCCGTATCCACCACGCACCGTGCTCGAGGTTCCCCGCCTCGATCAGAATGACATCGCCGAGATCGACGGCACCTTCTACAGGCCCACAGTCAAATGAAAGATTGCGGTGGTTGCCGTAAGACGCGGTCGTCCATCTCGATCAAGCCCATGAAAAAGATCGCCGACCGGGCACCAAGCGCCACCTCGGCACCGACGCGCGCTGCGCGCCGCTCCGCTTCTGCCTGAGCGGGGCCAAGCGGCACGACACCGTCATGGTGAGTCGAGGTACGCGACAGGGAATTGCAGATGTCGCGCGACGTCATCAGTGCAACGTAAGGATGAAGGCGGGTGAGGACTGACGGGTTCGCGCGGTCGGGGGCGACGTGATTCGCTTTGGCAAGCCGGAGGTTTGCCATGTCGAAGGCCTTGGAACCGCGCGGGGATTTTGATGCCGAGGCTCTACGATGGTTGGCGCGCGCGAGCCGGGATGCGGGCCTGAGCCGCTGGCACATCGCCGGCGACCTCGTGGTCCCCGACACCGTCACCGTATCGCCGCTGCGGTCTCATGCGCCCGAACTCAAGCCGGTCGAGACTGTCTGGCAGTTCATGCGCGACAACCGGCTCGGCGACATGATCTTCGCCTCCCACGAGGACGTTCCCGATCGATGCTGCGCGGCCTGGAACAAGCTCGTTGCCCAGCCTCGGCGCATCATGTTCCCTCGGACTGCGCAACTGGGCCTATCGGTGATGATCCGTGCCGATTGGTATGAGTGCAAGATGCGTTGCCGATGGCCAGAACCCATCACCTGCGGGACCATACGCTGGGTGTGCTGCCAGGTTGCCGGCAGGATTTTAGACGATAGAGCGAGAGGGAAAAGGAAACGCAGCTCGAAGCGCTTTTGAGTCAATCTGTGATGGGGGCAGCACGCATTCGCGCCGTTCAAGCCATGCCAAATCAGTAAAATTTTGTGGGACACGCAAAGCTAGATCGGCAAGCCCAACAGATAGTTTGTAATCCTGCATCTTGAATGAGTCGTGTGCGTTGCCGACCTCATCCTCAATTGACGCCGATTGGCTCGGGATGCCATAGGCATGCGCCACTATAAGTCCATGAAGAGAGGTGGTAACTATTTCTTTGCAGCTTGATATTTCTCTAATTACGCATTCAATATCATCGAACGAAACTGATAGCAGCGATATAATCTTTATGTTCTTTGACTCCGTGCTATTAATCGCTGCTCTGAACATCGATTCATGGGAAACATGGGGGATAATGCCAATGCTATGGGACTTGGCGACATCCGGACGATACAGTTCCGGCAAGAGGATCGCGGGGTCGCCGTAGATCTTAGGGCAGGAACCGCCCGCCGCGATGATTGCATCGCGTGAAAGCGGACCGCGCACTGCAGAGTAGACAGCTGTAGGACAAAGCGCATCCGTGCTCCGCGGCATTCCAGTGCCCCAGAGGCGCATACCTGGTCGAGCAAACTTTGCAATGCTGCCAATGCACAGGCCTTCAGCATGTTTGCTCAATACCCAACGCGGCATCACGCCGAAGGCATGCCACAGTACGTAGGGAGTCAGGATGTCCCCAAAGTTGCCCGGATAGGGGCTGCGCATCCACCACATTCTCGGCCGGTATGCTTCGGCTAAATCGGCTTCTGCTGCGATTTCTTCATGCATGCGGAGGGAACGGAATGCCGAAACTAGTGGGGTCCATACCTCAGGCGACTCCAAAATGAGATCGTTCTCTAAACGTTTAGATTCCGCCCAATCGCCATTGCTTACATGGTTTATGAAACTTTTCGTGACTATCTTCAGTTTATCTCTGTTTATCTCAATCTTAGACATAATCTCACCTTGTGTTTTCGCAACAACATGCCGTAATGTAAGGCTGCCGCATTTGTTCGGTGAACATTAGCGGAATATATTTTGCTTTTTCATAAACTGCTTCCATTCGTCTAAGTTGATTGACCAAGGGTCAATTCCGATCTTTTGATTTTCATACCAAACCACGTGCTGATGACCCTTTATATGAGAGAGGCGAATAAAGTTCAGGCGTGGCTGATAAGTACCATCCCTAATAGGTAGAAGCTCCACAATCTTCGATCCGGGTTTCGCAAATACTGAATGCGATAGTCCTGCTCCATGAGGGCCCATGATCGTATGAGCATGACGCGCAATAGCTATTTGATGCCACAATGGTATTGATGATAATTCTTGAACGATAAATCCAAACTCATTAGCTTCTTTCTCGATTTCGGATTCATTAATAAGTCGACGCCTTGTCGCATCTCGCCTAGTCACGTAAACTTTATCAGGAAGTGCTGCTTTGTTTTTACGCGCGATCTCATCTGCGCGTCGGCCAAGCTTCTCAAAAACATCGTCTAGATGCGTCCAGCCCGCCATATTGGGGAACTCTGGGCGGGATAATAAGAGCTTTTCAACGAATATCGGCCTATCAAGATGCATGGCAGCGTGCTGAAGATCGAGAAGTTCAAGCGATTCGCGTTCAAATTTGCGATCTCCACTCAACAAAATGGCAAAACCATCATCATTTAGAACACCGCTCTTCTCAATCCACGCTAATCCTGGAAGTCTATCGATAATCCAATGATATATCCCGCGCGTTATCCTGGTCGAAGCAAATGCGGTTTTTACTAAAGTGACATCTTTTTTATCAATCGTGCCAATCGGCATTCCGCATGTGGTGATTATCTGACCTCGCTCGTTCCATATCTGACCATAAGAGTCTATAAAGACATTCTTTAATTGTGATATTTGTGGCTGATCCGGTTTTTCAACTAGCCTTCTCAAAAGTGCGATTTCTTTTCTAATACCCCTGGTGTGATGCTTATCTGCTTCTGATGACGAGGCAATAACAAGACTGCCCCAAACGTTACTTTGAGGCTGGGAGGCAAAATGAAACTCCGACGGATTGGGCTTGATCTTATATCCCCCGAGACTGACCTTGTTAATCAATACCCTGACTTTATGCCTGAGCAACTTGTCTGTGACAAATGGAAGATACCGAATGATAAGCCTTAAAAATAAGACGTCCCCGGGCAATTTTACGTCTGATGTTAAAATTAATGCCGCTGCATCTCCATGGTGCTTGTTCGCTAATATTCTTACGATAGCAAATTTTACATTGTTTCTTATGTCAGAATTGATTGCAACTCTTACTGTGTCCTCAATTATGTCCAGGGCTTTCAATTCGATCGCCGCATGGAGTCTGATCATTAGAATTTGACAGTTAGAATCATTAAAGTTCTTATTGGATGTTTTCTCAATGATGTCTTCCCACCTGAGTCTCTCCATGTCCGCGCGACATTTTTTAAGTAGGCGCTTGTCTTCCGATGAGATCTTGTTGTCCGTTCCATGGGCAGTCATCTCAATTTCCCAGATGCAGAGGATTGCGGTCGCATATAGCACAGGCGAAATCGTTCAATCTGGTCTCACGGTCAAAATTAATTATTATGTAAACGCCTATAGAAGGAGTGCATTATATCGATAATAGCATGGCATCGTTAAAGTGTGTTTAATAATCATCAATATTAGTTTTCTGCTGGTTCTGTTCTGGCCTACAAGGACCTGTGATGGCGATCGGATGTCATGGCAGTATCGCCGGTGCCGCCGCCGTGAGACATTGTGGCCCCCTTTTCCAGGAACCCGCAAGCAGGCGGGGAGCTAGGAAATTGATATGATGGATTGGAACGCAAGAGTTCAGGCTGTGCTTGACCATTTTGGAGCTCGAAAGCGGAAGTTCACGGTCGACGAGTCCCTGAAGCTGATCGATTCTTTCGCTCAAAAGGGTGCCACAACGAAGGCCGAGATGCAGAGCTACGGGTCACCCGATTTCGTTGCAACCATCCTGGGCCACGTCACGACGGCGGTTCACGGGAAGGGCAAAGTCCCTCGGGAAGGCGGCTGGTATCAGCACGCCTATGCCAGCGAGGCCTACATTATAGATCCCGGCTTTGCGGAAGCTTGGGTAGCGGCCATCCCAAAACGGGCATGTTAGGCTCGGCAGCTTAGAGCGCCTGACAGAACGGCATCGAGTCGGATGTCGAGCATGGGTTTGGCATGGCCAGACGCTTCTCCCCGATGATCTCTGGGATGAGATCGCTCCGCTCCTCCCGCCGCCTCGGCCCCGTCCCAAGGGCGGGCGTCGTCCGATCGCGAACCGGGCCGCATTGACGGGCATCCTGTTCGTACTGCGCTCGGGTCTGCCGTGGGAGATGCTGCCGGCCGAGATGGGCTGCGGCTCCCACGAGGACATTCCCGATTGATGCTGCATGTCCCTCGGACTGCGCGACTGGGCCTATCGGTGATGATCCGTGCCGATTGGTATGAGCCGGACATTGCATGGCCGTGAGGAATAGTCGGTACGGTGATCGAGGATCGGCTTACCGGCAGACAGTGGGGTGGAACAAAATGGAAAATTGAATCGACATCGGCCGGTCCATGCGTCGACTCAATCAAACCGATATGCCCCTGCGACGGCTGGAGAAAATGCATTTAAATACATGCCGGGGTCTCGATGAGATATATTTGGTGTAATCTCACGAAGTCATCACAAATAAAAATGCAATTTAATACAGATCGCTTCCTCTTCGATATGCCAAGGCAAGCATCAGCGATGCTCAATGTCGGAAGTCGCAGTCGTTCGCTTCACTGTTTGTATTTTAGTGTTATTGTTTGACTGGTATTTGTTGCTGATATTAAAAAAATCGTAGCGCGCATAAAAGTTGTTTCAGTTTTGTTTAACGAAAGGCTGCCAACCAGAAGGGAATGCGAACGAGGCATCGTGGGGACAGCGACGTGCCGTTTTTTGATACTGATCTGCGTGCGCTCATGGCCGCGGTCGACACGTCAACAGCTCGGATCGAGTTTGCTCCTGACGGCACCGTGCTCACTGCCAACACTCTCTTTCTCGAGCTGATGGGCTATACCCTTTCCGACCTGAAGGGGCAGAACCACGCTCGATTCGTCTCTGCCGCGGAGCAAGGCAGTGAGGCTTATCGAGCGTTCTGGGAAGCGCTGCGTCATGGCGAGCCGCAGACGCGCGAGTTCAAGCGTTTCGCGAGGGATGGTCGCGAGGTCTGGATCCAGGCCACATACAATCCCGTCCTCGACCGTGCCGGACGGGTGATCCGAGTGGTCAAGTTCGCGACAGATGTGACGAAGCAGGTCTTGCGCAACATCGACAATGACGGACAGCTCGGAGCTCTGCAGCGCTCACAGGCCGTCATCGCGTTCGCACTCGATGGCACGATCCTGGATGCCAACGCCAACTTCCTTTCAGCCGTGGGCTACGCGCTCGACGAGGTCCAAGGTCGTCATCACAGCATGTTCGTGGAACCGGCCGAGCGCGAGGGTGAGGCCTATCGTGAGTTCTGGTCCGCTCTGGGCAAAGGCGAGTTCAGCTCAGGGGAGTTCAAGCGGATTGCCAAGGGCGGTCGCGAAGTCTGGATCCAGGCAACCTACAATCCGATCCGTGATCGGGATGGTGTTCCGATCAAGGTCGTGAAGTTCGCCACCGACATTACCGGGCAGAAACTGCAGGTCGCGGATGCCATGGCTCAGCTGGCGGCGGTCAATCGCTCACAGGCCGTCATCGAGTTCGCTCCCGACACGACGGTCCTCGATGCCAATGCGAATTTCCTGAAGTCGCTCGGCTACGGGATCGAGGAGATCAGGGGGCGACCGCACGCCATCTTCGTGGAGCCAGGCTACGCACAGACGGCGGACTACGCCGCGTTCTGGGACCGCCTGAGAGGCGGCAGTTTCTCATCGGGCATGTTCCAGCGCTTCGGCAAGGGCGACCGTGCCGTCTGGATCCAGGCCAGCTACAACCCGATCTTCGACCCGAGCGGCCGATTGATCAAGATCGTCAAGTACGCTTCCGACGTCACCGCCAACATGGAGGCGCGGTCGGTCGCGGTGGAGGCCGCCGAGCGCACTCTCGATAACGTTCAGGCGGTCACGGATGCGGCGGACGCCATGAATGCGTCGGCGCTCTCGATCTCTCGCAGCATGATTCAGTCCAAGACCGTCGTGGACGACATCCATGGTCGAGCCGGCGAGGCGGATGCCGCCACCGAGCGGCTGCGTTCGGCAGCGCATTCGATGAGCGGCGTTGCCACCCTGATCACGGACATTGCGCAACAGATCAATCTGCTGGCGTTGAACGCGACGATCGAGGCGGCACGGGCCGGCGAGGCAGGGCGCGGCTTTGCTGTGGTCGCGACCGAAGTGAAGAACCTGGCTGGTCAGGCCGCAGCGGCCACGAACCGGATCAGCAGCGAAATCACGGGCATGCAGGCTGTCTCGAGCGAGGTCGCGGCCACCCTGGCCTCGATCACTGCGGCGATCGGTACGATCAGTCAGCATGTCGATGGCGTTGCTGCTTCGATGGATCAGCAGGCGCATGCCACGGGTGAGATCCTGGCCAGCATGCAGCAGGCTGCCGACGGTGTGTCGAGCATCAGCACGGGCTTGGACAATTGGACCGTTGGGATGGAGGAACGGCGCGCCGATCGCCGAACGCGTATCCTGCTGCCTGCTCACATTCATGTCTCGGACGGCGGCCGCATCGCCTGCTCGATCCGCGACCTGTCGGACGGCGGCGCACGGTTGCATGTGCGCCTGCATGCCTCGGTGCCGGAACGGTTCGTCCTCATCGCCGATGCGGACGGACGCCGGTTCGACTGCCTCGTACGGCATCGCTCCGGCGCGAGCATGAACGTGCAGTTCCTTCAATCTTCAGATGCGAAGCCAGTGCGTTCCGTCGCCGTTTAGAGCTTGCGTCCCCGGCGACCGAAAGTGCCTCACGAAACTCCCGCTGCGCCGTCATGCTCGGAGCGGGAACCGACCGTGATCGGAAGGTCGTGAGGCACCCCTACGGCAACGCGTGCTGCACCCATTCACCCGGTGTCGCGTCCCGGCCGCGCGTTCGGGAAGGCCGTTCGGCGCGATCGCCGATCCCTCCCGCCCGGTGGAGCCGCGGGCGCGCGCCGGGCGCAGAGGCCGACGGGCCTGTGGCCAAGGCCCGCTTTGGGGAAGATTCCTCGAACCCCGCGCCCGCTGCCCGTGTCAGACCACCAGCACGTCCGAGGCGGTGAGCGCCGGCTTGTCGAGGAGGGTCGCCAGCAGGATGGCATCCTGGGCGCCGCCGGAGCCGTCCGCGTCGTAGTAGAGATGGCCCTTGGCCGCGTCGTAGACGATGCGGTGGTCTTCCGTGGTCGCGGCGCCGAGGGCGAAGGCCTCGTCCGTCAGCTGGCCAGCGGTCAGGGCCGTGAAGACGCCCGCATCGAGGACGAGCCTGTCCTCGCCGTGGCTGAAATCGACGATCCGGTCCTTTTCGCCGGCCGGCGGCACGACATCGAACACGAAGGCGTCGGCCCCGGCATCGCCGCGCAGGACATCCGTCCCCGTGCCGCCGGTCAGGATATCGTCACCATCGCCGCCGAACAGGCGGTCGTCGCCCGCGCCGCCGAGGAACTGGTTGGCCCCGGCATCGCCCCTCATGGAATCGGCGAAGGCCGAGCCTTTCACGATCTCGAAGCCGGAGACGCCGCCGGTGCCCGTGGCCCGGCCGCTCTCGAACAGCGCGCGCGCCGACGCGCCGAACTCCGAATAGTCGAGGGTGTCGGTGCCGTCGCCGCCCAGGCTCAGGCCGCGGATGGCCGAGCCCGTCTCGATGGCCAGGGTGTTGTCGCCGGAGCCGAACTGGATCGCGGTGCCGCCCCCGCCGAGGATGCGGCCCGCATTGACGACCACGTCGTCGAGCGCGCTGACGATTCTGATCGCGATGCCCGAGCCGCCCTGGATGAGCCCCGCATTGTCGATGCTCGTCACGAAGGGCGCGTCCCCCTGCGACGAGTCGTCGATCAGGATGCCGAGGCCGGCGCCGTAGATCCGCGCGCCGGCGAGGTTGACGATGTCGCCGCCGCCCGCCGCGATGCCCTCCGCCGTGTTGGGCAGGCCGTCGGAGCCCGTGCCGCCGGCACCGAGGCCGCGAATGGTTCCGTGGTTCTCGATCGTCGCACGGAAATCGATGTCGATCCCGTCGCCGTCGCCATCGTTGATGCCGTCCGGGCCGCCGCCATCCTCGGCACCGGGCGTCGCGCCGTTGACGTCGGAATTGGCCGCATCGGCAAAGGAGCCCGTGATGATCCCGTGATTGATCACGGTCGCGGTGCCGTCGGAGCCGATGCCGGAGCCGTTGCCGCCGAGGATGCGGGCTCCGGCCTCGTTCGTCACCGTGACGAGGCTGTCCTCGCCCATATTGATTCCGTGGCGGTCGCCGAGGATGGCGCCGCCGGCCGTGTTGCGGATCGTCCCGCTCGCCCCGTCCTCGAACTGGATGCCGTCGGCGCCCTGAACATAGCCGGTGGCGGAGCCGCCCTGGATGGTGCCGCTGTTGACGAGATCGAGGGTCGCGCCGATCTTCACGCCGTCGGCTGCCAGCGCCAGCAGCGATCCCGCATTGTCGATCTCGGCGAGGAATTCGCCCGTGGTCGCGGCGAGGTCGAGGGCCTGGCCTTCGGCGGAGACGATGGTGGAGTCGGCTTCCGTGACGATCGTGAGCGTGCCGGCGGCGACGGTGCCGGACTGGATCTGCACGGCGTCGTCGTCGGAGCGGATGGTGCCGCCATTGTCGATCGTCGCGGTCAGGGTCGCGCCGATTCCGCTCTCGAAGCGGATCGCCCGGCCGCCGTCGGTGGTGTTCTCGATCAGGCCGTCATTGTGGATCTCGGCGCCGTCGGGGGCGGAGGTGAAGCGCACGGACTGAGCGTTTGCGGAGACAGAAAGGGTTCCGTCCACCTGCAGGGTGTCCGCGCCGGCCAGGGTGATACGGCCCGTCTGCGTGGTGCCGTTCGCGACGGAATGGGCGGTCATGCGGTCTCATCCTCGGCCGGACGCGTCCGCGGACGGGCGGACGTCAAATCACCGGGCGTGGCGGACATTAGGGGGGGCGGATGACGCTCGAACGACGGTGCGCGTGGCGTTGGATTCCTGCCGGATTCCGGGGGGCTCGACCCTACACCACCGGCACGCCGCGTCCCTTGGCATGCTCGGCCGGCTCCACGTGGATGACGACGACGGCCCCCTCGATGGCGCTCTCGATGGCACTTTCCAGACGGTCGCAGATGTCGTGCGAGTCCTTCACGGTCATCTCGCCGGGCACCACGAGGTGGAAGTCGATGAAGGTCGCCTGCCCTGCATGGCGCGTGCGCACGTCGTGCGCCTCCAGGGCGCCCTCCCCGTGATCCGAGATCAACGTGCGGATCTGGGTCACCATCTCGGCGGGCGCCGCCTTGTCGAGGAGGCCGCTCACGGAATCGCGCACCATGGTCCAGCCCGACCACAGGATGTTCAGGGCGACGAGGCCGGCGATGAGCGGGTCGAGGATCAGGGTTCCGGTGACGGCCACCAGGGCGACGCCGATCAGGACCCCGCCCGAAGTGACCACGTCCGACATCACATGACGCGCATCGGCGACCAGGGCGGGCGACCGCCACGCCCTGCCGCGACTCAGAAGCGCGACGGCCCAGGCGCCGTTGATGGCCGTGCCAATCGCGCTGACGGCCAGGCCCAGAATCGGCGCATCGAGGGGCTTCGGGGCGAGGAGGCCGTAATAGGATTCACGCAGGATGAGGATCGCCGCCACGATGATGAGGGCGCCCTCGATCACCGCCGAGAAATACTCGGCCTTGTGGTGCCCGAACTGGTGGTCGTCATCGGCGGGCGCAGCGGCCACACGCAAGGCAATGAAGGCGAAGGCCGCCGCCGCCACGTTGATGATGCTCTCCAGCGCGTCGGAATAGAGCGCGAGACTGCCGGTGAGCCAATAGGCGGCGAATTTGAGCGCCATCACGAAAGCGCCGATTCCGGCGCTCGCGAGGGCGGCTTTCTGGGTGCGGTCCATTTCCGGTGCCGATCCGTGACGGGCCCGCCGGGTAAAGGAGCAGGGCGTGGCGCTAGGCGGCCCCGCCCATACGATCATCCCCGCCGGGAAGGCCACGGCAAAGGTTGAACCCACCGGTGAAGGGTTTAGTCGTGGCTATGTCTGGGGCTCACCCTCCTGCGGACCGGGCGCCGCACCCGCCCGACGCTCCGCTTCGCGCGCGGCGCTGCGTGCGCCCTGGGCTCGTGCCCGCTCGGCCTTGCGCGCATAAGTCCGGGCCATCCACCCCCAGCGGGCATTGGCCGCCATCACGTCGAGACGCCGGGCTTCGCGCTCCCAATAGGACATCAACTGCGAGTCCAACGTGACCCGACGGCGCGGAACCTTGATGTTGGTCGCGCCATTCTTGAGGTTTTCAATCATCAAACGAACCGCATTGGAGCAAGATTGCTTGGAGACCACGCCGATTTGCCTCGGGGTGGTCAAGGTTGTTTTCAACGTAGATCTGTAACAATGCGGCGCGTGTGAAGGTTGTTGGCACGCAAAGAAGCACGAGCCATGCAGGCCACGCATTGTTGGCCCCTCTCCGTCCTGCGGCTTCCGCCTGCGCCACAACATTCCTTCGCACCGTCATCGGGCTGGAAGGCTGTCATCGGCCATTGATCCCGGGCCAGGAACCGTGCTGTTGGCGCGCGATGCGCGTCGACCTCTTCGATTTCGATCTGCCCGAAGCGAGCATCGCCCTCAGGCCGCCGCAGCCTCGCGATGCCGGGCGACTGCTCGTGGTCCGTCCCGGCGAGGCGCTGGAGGACCGCGCCGTGCGCGACCTCGCCGATCTGCTGAGACCGGGCGATGCCCTCGTCTTCAACGACACTCGCGTGATCCCGGCCCGGCTTCGCGGCATCCGCCATCGCCCCGGTTCGCCGGGCCTTCGCATGGAGGCGATGCTCCACCTACGCGAAGCACCCGAATGCTGGCGCGCCTTCGCCCGGCCGGGCAAGCGCCTCGCCGTCGGCGACAGGGTCCGCTTCGGACGGGATGGCGAAGGCGACGCCTGCACCCTCGGCCTCCTCGACGCCACCATCGCGGAGAAGGGGGCGGGGGGCGAGATCGTGCTGCGCTTCGAGCTCTCCGGCCCTGCCCTAGACGAGGCCATCGCGCTTGTCGGCGAGCTGCCGCTGCCGCCCTACATCGCGGGCAAGCGTAGCACCGACGCGCGGGACACGGTGGATTACCAGACGGTGTACGCCCGCGAGGCCGGAGCCGTGGCCGCCCCCACCGCGGGCCTGCACTTTACCGACGACCTCCTCGCCCGCATCGACGCCGCCGGGATCGCGCGTCACAGCGTGACCCTGCATGTGGGCGCGGGCACCTTCCTCCCCGTTAAGGCCGATGACACCGACGACCACCGCATGCATGCCGAGATCGGCCTCCTCGATCAGGCGACAGCCGAGGCGCTCAATGCCATGCGTGCCGCGGGCGGTCGCATCGTCGCGGTCGGGACCACGGCCCTGCGCCTTCTCGAAAGCGCGGCGGACGGAGACGGCCGGCTTCGCGCCTTTGCCGGCCCCACCGACATCTTCATCACGCCGGGCACCCGAATCCGTGCCGTGGACGCGCTGATGACCAACTTCCACCTGCCGCGCTCGACCCTGTTCATGCTGGTCTCTGCCTTCTCGGGCTTGGAGACGATGCGGGCGGCCTATGCGCATGCCGTCGAGGGCGGCTATCGGTTCTACTCGTATGGGGATTCGAGCCTGCTGTTTCCCGCACCATCCAAGTGAACGTCCCTGGCGGCGCCCCGCCTCCCCCATCGATCGGAGGGTCATTCCATATGGGTCGTCATCATGCTCTTGGCGCGCTCGAAGGCCGCGGGACCGAGGGCGAAAGGGCCGTCGAAGGGGCGCTCGTGGAGCGCGATGACCGACAGCGTCCCGACCATCGCCGTGGAGAAGATGACGAGCGTGATGACCTGAGCGCGCGGCTTGTCGACGTGGACGATGCCGATTGAGATCAGCGTCAGAGTGCAGAGAAACAGCAACGTCATCCACTTCGAATCGTCGCTCTCGCTCGCGCTCAGGGCCAGCCGCTCGCCGCGCGCCTCCCGCAGGTTCATGACCGTGGTCATCAGGGCGGTATGAGCGACGACACCGGATGCGCTGGTCTGAACCGGGTCGGCCACCATCTTCATGAGCCTGCTGAGCGCCGCCCCCGCCTCGCTGGAATAGGGCGTCTTCGTTCCCATCTTGGGGAACTCGTCGGCGATGACCGCATCCGCATAGGCGAGCAGCGCCTTCTGAATGTCGGACATGTCCGAGACCGTGGCCTCGCTGAGATCGTAGGCGGCGATCAGGTTGGCCCGCTCCGTCTGAACGATGCGCGACGCCTTGCCCTGCCGCTCCCAGGCATCGTTCGCCACGAAACCGGTCAGCAGGGCGAGGAGAATTCCGATCGAGCTGAAGAACGACGCGACGATGCCGCCGACGTTGTTGAGCAGATGGGTCCGGGTGTAGGGGACGTTCGTCAGGACGACCAGGACAATCGAGACTGTCGCAAATAGTGAGGCGAGAATGACGATCATCAGCCAGATCGGCTGATCGAGCCAGAGTCCTAGGAGCATCGATAGACCTCGCGATCATATGGTGAGCCGGCCGCGCGGAAGAGCCCTCTTCTGGAAGAGTCCTCGTTTTGAGGAAACCTAGTCGGAATGTCCGGGTGGTTGGCGGATCTCCGATACTCCTTGAATGTGCTGTGGGCCAGTGCCCGGATCGACGACCACCGCCCCGGCACGGGTCGCCCCGTCTGGCGCCGATACTTCCGGTCACGAGCGCACGTCCTCCCGCATCGGCTTTTGCCGAGAACCGGCATCCACTTTTCCGGCCGATGCTCTAAACACCATGCCCATGTCCGAGACTCCCTCCCTTCGCAGCAACGCTTCCGAGCATTTCACCTTCCGCGTCGACGCCACCGACGGGCAGGCCCGCACCGGGGCGATCTCGATGCCGCGCGGGACGATCCGTACACCGGCCTTCATGCCGGTTGGGACGGCGGCCACCGTCAAGGCGATGTATCCGGGCCAGGTTCGCGACCTCGGCGCCGACGTGGTGCTCGGCAACACCTACCACCTGATGCTGCGTCCCGGCCCCGAGCGCATGGAGCGACTCGGCGGCCTCCACCATTTCATGAACTGGCCGCACCCGATCCTCACCGATTCCGGCGGTTTCCAGGTGATGTCTCTCTCCGCCTTGAGGAAACTCGACGAGCAGGGCGTCACTTTCCGCTCGCATGTGGACGGCTCGGCCCACCACATGAGCCCGGAGCGCAGCATCGAGATCCAGGGGCTCCTCGGCTCCGACATCCAGATGCAGCTCGATGAATGCGTGCGGCTCCCCGCCGAGCGGCCGGCCATCGAGAGCGCGATGCGATTGTCCCTGCGCTGGGCCGAGCGCTGCCGGCTTCAGTTCGGCGAGCAGCCGGGCAAGGCGATGTTCGGCATCGTCCAGGGCGGCGACTTGGCGGACCTGCGCGTCGAGAGCGCCAGGGGCCTCGTCGATCTCGACCTCAAGGGCTACGCCATCGGTGGCCTCGCCGTGGGCGAGCCACAGGCGGTGATGCTGGCGATGATCGAGACGGTGGAGCCGCATCTGCCCAGGGACAAGCCGCGCTACCTCATGGGCGTCGGCACGCCCGACGATCTCATGCGATCGGTGGCACGCGGCATCGACATGTTCGACTGCGTGATGCCGACCCGCGCCGGCCGCCACGGCCTCGCCTATACCCGCTTTGGACGGATCAACCTGCGCAATGCCCGGTTCGCCGAGGATACCCGCCCCCTCGACGAGACCTCCGCCTGCCCGGCGGCGCGCGACTATTCCCGCGCCTACCTCCACCATCTCGTGCGCACCGACGAGATCCTGGGCATGATGCTGCTCACTTGGAACAATCTGTCCTATTACCAGGATCTGATGTCCGGAATGCGGGGGGCGATCGCGGCGGGCCGCCTTGCGGATTTCGCCGGCGAGACTCGCGAGGCCTGGGCTCGCGCAGAGGCCGAGCGCGCCAGCGCGAATCTGGCCGGTTGACCCCTTCGACCCAACCCCCTATTGCGAGCCACGCTTCTCACGACAGCCGGCCCGATCGTCATCGAGCCAGGCCCTTCTGAGCAAGCGAGCGCGTAGCTCAGCTGGTAGAGCAACGGACTTTTAATCTGTAGGTCCTGGGTTCGAGTCCCAGCGCGCTCACCAACAATCACAACGATTTAGCTGCCGGTTGCTAGCCTTCAGAAAAAGGCTAGCAACCACATAGCTACCAGGGTGTTGCAGTCATTTCCCCGCTTGCGTTGTAGTGTAAGCGCTCGGTGGGAGGGCTTTTGGGTCAGGCGGCCTGATCGAGGGCCGTAAACGGGCCCCAATTCCACGGCAGCAGGTCGCCGAGGCGTCGGGCCGGATATTCGGCGATGCGGGTGAGGACGTCCCGCAGGTAGGCTTCGGTGTCGAGGCCGTTCAGCTTGGCCGTTTCGATCAGGGTGTAAAAGGCGGCCGCCCGCTCGGCGCCCCGATCCGAGCCAGCGAAGAGGTAGTTCTTGCGCCCGACCGCGACGCCGCGCAGCGCCCGCTCGGCCGGGTTGTTGTCGAGCCCGATACGCCCGTCGTCGAACACCCGGGTCAGCGCCCGCCAGCGGCTCAGCACGTAGCGGAACGCCTTGGCCAGATCCGAGGGGCCGGAGAGCTGGGGCAGGATCGCCTCGGCCCAGGTTCTCAAGGCATCGGCGCGCGGCCGGGATCGGTCCTGGCGCTGTCGGTGTCGTCGATCGGGTGGCTGTCCGGCGATCTCGTATGCAGGTGTATCGGGTGATCAGAGAGGCCAGACCGACCGACTGTTTTCAGCGATGGCAATGTCCTGGTTGGGTGGTTTTGCAACGGTCTGCTTCCGGTAGATTATTTGAAGAAGCAGACGATGAAAAATTTGGTTTCGGCCGAATTTTCTATGTTGAACGAGCGGCAATTCCGTTGATCCCGATGCCGAGCCTCTCGGGACCACGTAGCGAGGCGCCTGGCCGGTAGGGCGGCGGATCGGCCAGTAATCGCGGCGCGATCAGTCGGCGGCTGAGGGCCACCAGGGCGATCTCGGCCTCGATACGGGCGAGCGGCGCCCCCATACAATAGTGCAGACCGCCGCCGAAACCGAAATGCTGGACGTCCTCCCGATCCGGATCGAAGCGGTCCGGATCGGCGAAACGGGCGGGGTCGCGGTTCGCCGCGGCGAAGAGCAGGATGACCGGCGCGCCCTTGCGGATGGTGTGCCCCGCGATCTCGATGGTACCCAGCGCCTTGCGGGTCCTAAAGTGCACGGGCGGCTCGTAGCGGAGCAGCTCCTCGATGACACGCGGCGCGCGCTCGGGATCGGCGCGCAGCCGGTCCAGTTCATGGGGGTGGCGCAGCAAGGTGAGCATACCGTTGGTGATCAGGTTCACCGTCGTCTCATGGCCCGCCACCAGCAGCAGGATCGCCGTCGAGATGAGGTCGAAATCGCCCATCGCGGCCTTGCCGCCGGGGCCGGGCTTGGTGGTGATCGGATTGGCGAGAGCACTGAGCATGTCGGGCCCCGGCCGCCGGCGCTTCTCGCGGATCAAGGCGCGCATGTAGCCGGAGATCGCATCGAAAGCGGCGACCGTTTCGTGGCGGCTGGCCTCGTCATGGCGGGCATCGGGCTCCAGGGCGGTGGCGAGTTGCGTCGCCCAGCGCTGGAATTGCGGTTCGTCCACCTCGGGTACGCCCAGCATGTCGCAGATCACCGCGACGGGCAGTGGGTAGGACAGGTCCTCCACGAGGCAGACTTCGTCGCGTCCCCGGCAGGCATCGATCAGCGCGTCCACGTCGCGGACGACGCGCTGCTTCAGCGCCAGCACCCGCGCCACCGTGAATTCCCGCATGACGACGCTGCGCAGGGTGTCGTGATCGGGCGGATCGCGGAAGATCAGCGGGCGGTGCGCGGTGGCGATGCGGTCCTTGATCGGATTGAGGAGCCAGTCCTTCAGGGGATTGCCGGTGCGGGGGCGGTGGGACGGAGGCAGATCCTCGGAGCTGAGGCGCGGATCGAAGATCAGGCTGCGGATCGCTGCATGCGTGCTCACCACGACGCTGCCGTCGCGCTGAGGCGAGACCGGGTTCTCGCGCAGACGCGCGTAGATCGGATAGGGATCGGCCCGGTTGGCCGGGTCCAGCACCTCGGAAAACAGCGTGTTTTCAGACATGACGGGCCTCGTCGGCGTGGGAAGCGGCGCGCGGTGGCGGGAAGCCGGGCTCCCTGGTGGCGAACCGGCCCTGGTCGCTGGCATCGCGGATCGGTGGGTAGGGGCTGCCGGCCATGATCGCCTCGGCATAGGCCGGGAGCCAGCGGGCCTGGTCGAACGACACGGCGGCGATGCTGCGGCCGGCACGGCCGTAGACGGCGAGGAAGCGTCGCGATGCGCGCGAACCCTGTACGATCGCCACCGAATCCGCGCCCTCGCTCAGGCCCACGGCCTTGATGTTGATCCCGAACTGGCTCGACCAGAACGCCGGGAGATGGTCGTAGCCATGCTGGTCTTCGGCCGGCGCCACCATGTTGCGCGCCGCATGCGCGCCCTGCGCGACGGCATTGCCCCAATGCTCCACCGAGACCAGCCGGCCGCCATAGAGCGGGTTCGGCCAGCGTGCCACGTCGCCGGCGGCGTAGATGTCGGGGCAGGTCGTGCCATCGGCGGCGAGGACGCGGCAGGCGCCGTCGCAGGTCACCCCGCCGGCATCCGCCATCAGGCCCGCATCACGCAGCCAGTCCGTGGCCCGGGTCGCGCCGAGCGCCACGATGACGAGGTCGGCCTCGATGGTACGCCCGTCCGCGAGATCGGCGCGAACCACGCGTCCTGACGCATCGCCCTCGAAGCGGAGCACCCGTGCGCTCGGATGAAACGCAACGCCGGAATCCTTCAGGCATTCTGCGATCATGCCGCCGATCCAGGTGCCGAGGGATCGGGCGAGCGGCGTCGGATTGGGATCGAGCAGGGTGACGGGCAGACCGAGATCGCGGCAGCAGGAGGCCGCCTCGCAGCCGATTAGGCCGGCACCGACGATGAGGACACGGCGCGGGCCCCGGGCCAACGCTGCCCGCAAGTGCGCGGCATCGTCCCGGCCGCGCAGGGTGAAGATATTGGCGAGGGCGCCGCCCGACGCGGCCGGCCAGGGGCGCGCCTGGGCGCCCGTGGTGATGAGCAGCCTGTCGTAGGCGAGCACCGCCCCGTCCGCGAGGCGGATGGTCCGCGCGACGCGATCGAGACCGACTGCCGCGTGGCCCAATCGCCAATCTGCGTCGAGGGCGACGAGCAGTGGCAGTTCCGTCGCGTCTAGCGCCAATTCGCCGGACAGGACGTGCTTCGACAGCGGCGGCCGGTCGTAGGGGCGATGCGGCTCGTCGCCGATGAGGGTGAGCCGACCCGCATAGCCGTTTCGGCGCAGGGCCTCCGCCCCGCGAAGGCCGGCCAGCGACGCGCCGACGACGACGATGCCGGCATCTGCGGCGGCACTCACGGCGTCTCTCCGTCATCGGCCTGCAGGCTGATGGCGCGGACGGGGCAGGCCTGCACCGCCCGCTCGATCTCGCCTCGTCGGGCGCGGGGTGGCGCGGGGTCGTAGAACAGGATCTCGTGTCCCCGGACCTCGAAGGCGCTGGGCGCCGCGTAGCAGCATTGCGCGTAGCCCTGGCATCGGTTGAGATCGACCACGACGCGCAGGGGAGTCGTCCTGCTCGAAGCGGTCTCGGTGGGATGGGTCATGGCGATGCCTCGCTGCTCGTCAGATGCCGAGGAACGGATCGTCGCGGTCGTCCGCCTGCGGCATCAGGGTGGCGACGGATCTCATGGGCAGGCCGGTCGTCGCGGCGAGCATGAGGTTGGCGGCGAACGCGATCATCCGGGGCGTTCGTGCCCTGGCATCGTGCGGGCGATCTTGGACCGATGCGGTCCGGGGGCGGCCGGAAATCGATATCGCGGTCATGCGGCGATCCCCCGGACGATCGGCCCGCCCCGAACTACGTCGTCGATCCCGGCGAGAACGGCCCGACCCGAATCCAGTCCCGCGAAGGCCCGCGCGAGGGACGCGGCCCGCGCCCGGAAGTGGGGTTGCCCGAGCACCGTATCGATCGCCTCGCGGAGTGCGCGGGCCGTCGGATTATTGGTCGCGAGGTTGAAGCCAGCGCCCGACCAGCCGATGCGCCCTCCGATCTCCGCCTTGTCCTCGGTCAGTCCCGCCGAGACGATGGGCACCCCGTCCGCGAGCGCCTGCGAGACGCTGCCGTATCCTCCGTTCGTGACGAGGAGGCTGATGTCCGGAAGCATCGCGTCGAACGGAAGGAACGGCGCGACCCGGGCATTGCCGGGCAGAGGCCCGCTCAGGGCTTCGACCGGGCGACCGCCGGTGGTCGCGACCACGAGAAGGTCGTCGCGATCCGCCAGGGCCGCCAAGGTCGGCTCGATCAGTTCGCCGAAATCCGCGTTGGCCAGGGTCCCTTGGGTGACCAGGACGACACGCTTGGTCACGTCGCGGGCACGCCACCAATCCGGAAGCGGCGCATGTGTCGGGGGAACCGGCAGCAGGCCGGTGAAGCGAAGATTGGGCGGCAGCGTCCCGTAATCGTACTCGAACTCGGGGACGGTCGGCTGGAGGAACAGGTCCGGGAGAATGGCGATGGAATGCGGAAGCGATGCCGGCAGGGGCGGCAGGCCGAGCCGAGCCAGTTGCGCATCCGCATAGGCACGCACGGGATCGACGAAGGCGGCGTCCATGCCGGCCTTCAGTAAGGCGTAATGGGCGCGCTCCGTTTCCGTTCGGGCCGGCGGCAAACCGAGGCCGACCGGTGCGTCGTCGGGCCTGTCGAGGAACAGGAAGCTGACGTTCAGGACGACGATGGGCGGACGCGGCCGGGAGCCGAGCAGCAGGGGCAGCACGCCGAGGAACAGGCTTCCGGCGACGATCACGTCAGGCCGCTCCGCCTCGACGAGCCGGCTCAGGGCCTCGAACTGGACTGGGATCGGGTCGATGAAGCGCCGCGCGAACTCGCGCCGGTAGCGCTCGGGCCCTGCGGGCAGGCCGGTCTCGCGGTATTCCGCGGCATGGCCGTCGTCGATGGGCGCGAAGCGCAGGCCAGCGGACTCGATCTTATCGCGGAACTCCTCTGCGGTGGTCATGACGACGCTGTCCCCGCGTGCGGCGAGAAGCCGGCCGGCGGCGAGGAGCGGGGTAATGTGCCCTGTGAGGGCCGTGGCGGCGATCAGTACCTTCATGGCGGTACGTCCTCGATGCGTCGGTTGCGATGCAAGGCAATCGCTGCGGCGCACCCAAGGGTTACATGCCGAGCCTCCGGGCGCGTGCGCCTGCGCACCGTTCTTCCCAGCGGCGCTCATGTCCGCCGCAGGCCGACGCCCTCCGTCCATGCCCGCAGCCGGCCCTCTGCGATCGCCTCCCTGGTGTGCCGGTAGCCGATCTCGGCGATCGCCTCGAAGCTCGACCAGGCCCGCAGGTCGATGCCGGCGAGGGGCGGCTTGAGCAGGGCGGCGGCGTGGCCCACCGCCATCATCGATTGCGCGTCCCCCGAGACCGTCGCCGCCCGCAACAGCAGGGGCGCGATGCCCGGCATGGCATCGGGGACACCGAGCATCCGCCGGATCATGCGGCCGCGCCAGGAGCGCGCCGGCATGTCGCCGAAGGCGCGGTCGCTGCCGACATCGATGGCGAGCACCGGCCCCCGCTCCAGGCCGGCCATCACGTCGGCCGGCAGGTTGTTCATCATCCCACCGTCCACCAGCACACCCTCCTCGGTGCAGACCGGCGGGAGCAGGCCCGGAATCGCGATGCTGGCGCGCAACGCCCCCGGCAGGTCGCCGGAGCGATGGACCATCGCCGAGCCCGTCGTCAGGTTCGAGGAGACGCACAGGAAAGGGAGCCAGAGATCCTCGATCCGCGCGCCGCCGAACCATGCGGCCAAGCCCGCATCGACCTTCGCCCCGCGGGTCAGCGCGTGATAGGGCAGCGTGTAGTCGTTGAGGGGATTGTGCCCGACGAAGAAGTCGAGGGTCCGCGCGCGGATCCGCTCGATGCTCCACCCCATGGCGAGGCTCGCGGCGACGACGGCCCCCATGCTGGTGCCGCCGACGAAGTCGGGAGCGCAGCCGGCCTCGTCCAGGGCCTGCAGCACGCCGAGATGGGCGAGCCCGCGCGCACCGCCGCCGCCGAGGACGAGGCCGCGCGCCGTGCCGCTCGCGAGACGCGCGAGCCGGCGGAGATCGTCCGCGTTGCCTGCCCGCACCGGAATGCGGAGAGCCGCAGGCAACGCGGCGACGTCCGGGTGAAGGGCACGGGGCAGGATTGCGTCTGCCGTCTGCGGGACGGCGAGATCCATCCGGATCCAGTCCGATCTGAGGCTCCCGAGCCAGGCGGCGGCCCCGGGTCGCGGTGGCCGGCCGGGCTCGGCCAGCAGCAGGACATGGTCCGCGTGGCGCAGGCACAGGCGGCACCACGGACAGCCGACCTCGTGGGCCACAAAGATCGTGCGGGCGTGACGGTTTTCGTAGTCGTGGAACCATGCCTCGTCGGCCCCATCCGGCCAGCAGGTGAGGCATCCCGTGGTCCCGGTCATGGTGTCGTCAAAGGCGCTGGCCAGGGCCTGCCCGAAGGCGGCCGCATCGAGCCCTTCGGTGACGGCGAGCACGGCGACGCTGCGCGATGCGTGGCGAACCGCCTCGCCCATCTGCGTCGCGCGCATGCGCTCGGCGAGCAGCCGGGCGAAATAGAGCAGCATCCGGGGATGGTGCTCGACCACCTCCTCGAAATCCGCCCGCGTCAGCCGCAGCAGACACGAATCGCGAAGGGCCGTGGCCGTGGCCGACCGAGGGGCCGGCGACAGCAGCGCCATCTCGCCGAAACTTTCGGGTGGACGCAGGCGGGCGATCCGGCGTGGCGAGCCCATGGTGGCATCGGCGGAAATCCCGATGGCACCGGAGACCAGGGTGTAGAGCGCATCCCCGGCCTCGCCCTGCGCGAACAGCGTGCTGCCTCCGGCCACCGAGACCGGGACCATGCGCGCGCGCACCGCGGCAGCGGCCTCGACGTCCAATCCGCCAAGGAACGGAATCTCCGGTCCCGTCATGGCCGTCGCTTGAGCATGGCGGCCGCCCGCGCGTAACCGCCATCGGCACCATCGACGAAATGGACGTGGTCGTCGTGCAGGACCGAGGGGCTGACACAGGTCACGACGGCGGCATCCTGTCGGTGGATGCCGTAGCGCACCAACCCCGCCTCTTGCGCGAGGGCGAGGCGGGTCTCGATCCGATCCGCCGTGGCGACGGGACAGGCCACGGTGAGGCGGAGCCCGTCGTCGTATTTCCGGAAATCGGCATTGGCGGCGAGCCGCCGTCGATAGCGACGTGGCGAGAAGCGTCCGAACGGCAGGCCGAGACTGAACAGCGCGAAGGCGGCGCCGCGCGTCACGAACATCGCTGCCCCGCGCAGGAGCCCCGAGCCCGCCAGCGTCCCTTCCGCCCGCGCGTCAGCGACGAGGCCTGACCAGGGCGGTCGCATCGGTGGTCCCGATTCCGGCAGAGGGCGCCCCATGCCGGGGCTCGCATCGACCTCGGCCAGGATGGCGCCGAGGGTGGCAAGGAGGGCTTCTCGATCCGCGCCCTCTCCGGGCACGACGATCAGGGACAGGACCAGCCCATCCCGCGCGGGCACGGCCTCGAACCGGCAGGACAGGCCGGTGAGATCAGGCTTCGCACCGGCCGGAGCCGCCGGGATCGCGTCGAGCCCGCGCTTCATCGCGGCATCCGCGTAGGCGAGGCCGCCGCCCAAGAACATCGCGTAGTCGACATGGGCGGAGGCCGCGTAGCGCGCGACACGGAGGTCCCGGCCAGCCTCGCGCACCGCCGCGACCGGGATCAGCGCGGCCCGCAGATCGAGCCCGAGGGCCTCGCGCACCCACGTCACCGTCTCGGCCAGCACCGCCTCGACCGTGGCGCGATGTTCGGGTGGGACGAGAAGGGTCGCACCGTCACCGCCGAAGACGAACGGCAGGTCGGCGCCAGGAAGGGCGTTCTTCACGGCCGTGATCAGGGCGGCGCCGGCGATGTTGACCGATCGATAGCGCCCATCCTCGATGGCCCGGGTCGACATCACCACGTCGCACAGGGCGATCCACCATGTGTCCGGCACCGGGACGTAACGGGTTTCGTCGAGGACGTCGGAAAATCGTGTGAAACGTGGCACGTCGGCGTAGCGAAAAGGAACCGACACGCTCGCCTCGGCCTGACCCATCTGCGGGCATGTAGGCGAGCCCGGCCCGGCTTCGACGTCCGTTAGGGCGTGGCGCGCAGGCATCGCCGAGCATCCTTTCGCCTTCGACATCTTCCGCGGGGCAAGATTTTTGGCGAGCGGCCGCCATTGGGTTTCGCCACGTTACCCGACTCGGTTACGCGGCCACCATGAATCTTTCGGTCGGAGCACCTCGTTCCGCATTACTGGAATTCACGCAATCGACACAAAAAAAGCTGCCCGGACGAGATCCGGACAGCCTCGAAAGGCGGTGAAACGCGAAATTTACTTCGGCATCAGGACGGTATCGACCACGTGGATGACGCCGTTCGACTGCATCACGTCGGCGATCGTGACGGTCGACATGCCGCCCTTGCCATCGACGAGTTCGATCTTGCCGGCCTTCTCCTCGGCGGTGAGGCTGCCACCCTCGACCGTCTTCAGCATGGCCTTGCCACCGCCGGCCTTGATCGCCTTCTGGAGATCGGCCGCCGTCATGGTGCCGGCCACCACGTGGTAGGTCAGGATCTTGGTGAGCGTCGCCTTGTTCTCGGGCTTCACCAGCGTATCGACCGTGCCGGCCGGCAGCTTGGCGAAGGCGGCGTTCGTGGGCGCGAACACCGTGAACGGACCCTTGCCCGAGAGCGTCTCGACGAGACCGGCGGCCTTGACCGCGGCGACGAGGGTGGTGTGGTCCTTCGAGTTGACCGCGTTCTCGACGATGGTCTTCGACGGGTACATCGGCGCGCCACCGACCATCACCGTCTTCTCTTCCGCCGCCTGGGCCGCCGTGCCGAATGCGCCGGCGCCGGTGAGTGCCATGGCGACGGTGAGGCTTGCGACCTTGAACATGCGTGTCATGCGTAACTCCGATTGTCGGCCCCGTCGTGCGGGGTCGTCGATCGTTACGGCCGGAGGTACGGAGAAGTTTCAGGCAAGCCTTGCTGGGGAGAATGATTTCATCCTGGCCGCCTTGAAGAGGGAAAGTTTCTTGTTCTTCGAAGTGATGTCCCTGCCGTGAGCGAGGCTCGTCGCGGCCGAGGAGCGATGAGACACAAAGCGTGACTTGGGGAAGTGGACGGACGATGGGTCTAAGATTTCCCTCGTCATAAAAGGCCTGTAACCAGGCTTCGCCTCCGACGAATGACTTGTATCCCGCATCGTCCCGGAGCACGCCATGTCGTCCCGCCTCATTCCTCTACTCCTCGCGCTGGGACCGGTCCTGCTCGTGTCCGGCCCTGCGCTGGCCCGGCCAGTGGTGGTTGAACTTTTCACGTCGCAAGGGTGCTCGTCCTGCCCGCCGGCGGAAGCGCTGCTCGGCGAGCTCGCTGGCCGCGACGACCTCTTGGCGCTGGGATTCCACGTCACTTACTGGGACGATCTCGGCTGGAAGGACACCGCGTCCTTTGAGGGCGCGACCGAGCGGCAGGCGACCTATGCGGGGCATCTTGGCGAGGGAAACTTCACGCCGCAGCTCGTGATCGACGGACGCAGGAGCGTTGTGGGTTCGCGCCGCACGGAGGCTACCTCGGCGGTCGCGGCAGCCCGGGCCGAGATGGGCGCCGAAACCGAGATCGCGATCGTGCGCCGGAACGGCCGCTTTGCCGTGACGGTTGGGGCCGGTAAGGGTAGCGCCAAGGTGTTCCTCGTCGGCTTCGACCGGTCCCTACGCACCCCCGTGGCACGGGGCGAGAACAGCGGACGCACCCTCGTGCAGGCCAACGTCGTGCGCTCGCTGCGCACCCTCGGCACTTGGTCGGGCGAGCCACTGGAGTTCAGCGAGGCGCTGCCGGCCGGGCAGGATGCTGCCGTGATCGTCCAGCAATCGGACGGCCGCATCCTCGGAGCCGCACGCCTTGTGCCGGGCGCTTAAGCGATGGCCTTTCGGGACGAGGCGCCAATGCCCGCCGGCTCGCCGCATACGCGCTTGATCGACAGGCTGGCCGGAGGGCTCGTCCCGGTACGGCCTCTGGGCTCACCGCTCCGGCGCGTGCTCGGCTGGCTCCTCGTCGTCGCCTTCCCGGGCGCCGGCCTCGCGGCGGTCGCCGACCTGCGGGGCGCGCTTTCGCGCCACGCCGCAGACCCGGACCTCGTTCTGGCGGCCATCGGATCGATCGCCACCGCCGTGACGGCGGCGGCCGCCGCGATCCTCGCGACACTGCCCGACCGTGATCCGCGCTGGGCCATTCTGCCCGCGCCGAGCCTCGCGCTCTGGATCGGGGCGAGTGTCTCAGGCGCGGAGCACGGAGCGCCGATCTCCCTGTCGGAAGCCTGCGCCTGCGTCGGATTCATCCTGGGGATCGGCGTTCCCTTCGCGCTGCTCTTCGCCGCGATCCTGAAAGGCGGCTACGCCCTCCATCCATCCTTGAGCGGCGGCCTCGCGGGTCTAGCGGCGGCCTCCGCCGCGGCGTCGATCCTGGGCCTGTTCCACACCCTCGCCATGGCGCTGAACGACCTCGCCCTGCACGCGCTCGCGGTGGCGCTGCTCTCCGGAGCCGGTGCCGGTTTCGGCCGGCGCCTGCTCCGCGCGAGCGCCTGACGATGGTCCTGCGCGACCCCGTTCGGCGAAGGCTGCTCGCGTGCCTCGCCCTCTTCCTTCTCGGAGCTTTCCCGGTGCGCGCGGCGTCCACCGCGTGGATCGGCGACGATAGGGCGGCGGTGCGGCTCGTGACGGCCACGGACGCCGCGAGCCGTGGATCGCCCGTCGAGGCGGCCCTCGAGTTTCGGTTCGGTGACGGCTGGCACGGGGCATGGCGTAGCCCGGGCGATGCCGGTCTCGCCCCGACCTTCGACGGGAGCGGATCGGAAGGGGTCGTGCTCGACTCCATCGCCTGGCCCGCACCGCGACGCCTCACCGTCGGCGACCTCCAGACGTTCGTGTACGAATCTGGGACCGTCCTGCCCCTCCGGTTCGCACGGCGCGGCGACGGGGCCGCGCACCTTCACCTGCGCCTCGTGCACGCGGTCTGCGGCGAGGTCTGCGTGCCCTATCGTGCGACCCTCGACCTCGCGCTACCAGCGGGAACGGATCGGCCCTCGGCGGAGGCGGGACTGATCAATGCCGCGCACGCGCGCATCCCTGGCCCCCCGGAGGCTGCGGGTTTCGCCGTCGTCGGGCAGGCCCGCGAGGGACCGCCGGACGATCGGCGCCTGGTCCTGCGGGTGACCAGCGAAGGCAGCGCCTTCATGGCGCCGGACGTGTTCGTCGAGGGTCCGAAGGGGGCCGTGACCACCCCTCCGGCGGTTGCCCTGTCCGACGGTGGGCACACGGCCCGGCTCGCCCTGGATCTGTCGCCGGACGTCGCGGATACCGATCTCCGCGTCACCCTGGTCGATGGCCTGCGCAGCGCCGAATTCACGGTTTCGCCCATGGATGGCATCGGCTGGGGTGGGTGGCTCGCCATCTTGGCGACGGCCCTGATCGGAGGCCTCGTCCTCAATGCGATGCCTTGCGTCCTGCCGGTCCTGTCCCTGAAGGTCTTCGCGTTGACGCGGGCAGCCGGAGCGGATCAGCGAGGCGTCCGGGCCGAACTCCTCGCCACGGCGGCGGGCATCGTCGCGTCCTTCCTCGCCATCGCCCTGGTTCTGATCGTCCTGAAGGCCTCGGGCGCCAGTATCGGCTGGGGCATCCAGTTCCAGGCGCCGTGGTTTCTCGCCGGCATGGCCCTGCTCACGGTGCTGTTCGCCGCGAGCCTGTTCGAATGGGTCACCATCGGGCTACCCCGTCCGATCGCCGCGCTCGGATCGCTGCGCGGGTCCGGCCGCCTGTCGGAGGCCTTCCTCACCGGCGCCTTCGCCACCCTGCTGGCCACGCCCTGCTCGGCCCCGTTCGTCGGAAGCGCGGTGGGCTTCGCGCTGACCCGGGGACATGTCGATATCCTGCTGGTCTTCACGACGCTCGGCCTCGGAATGGCGCTCCCCTTCGCGCTCCTCGCGCTGAAACCGGGTTGGACGCGCCTGCTGCCGCGACCGGGCTTTTGGATGATCCGGCTTCGGAGCGGGTTCGGCCTGCTTCTCCTCGGAACGGCCGCGTGGCTCATGACGGTCTTCGCCGAATTGGCCGGCATTCCTCGGGCGATGGGGTTGGCGGGTATCCTGACCCTTCTCCTCGGCTGGCTCGCCCTGAGCCGACCGCCGCGCGTTCCCGATCGTCGCCGAAGCCTGGTCACGGCGGCCCTCGTCCTCGCGCTCGTCCCCGTCACGGTGTGGCCGTCCGGCTTCGGACCCTCCCCGGTGGCTCGGACGGAGGGTGGACCCTGGCGCGCCTTCGCCCCCGAGGCGATCGCGGCCCTGGTGGCGGAGGGCAAGGTCGTCGTCGTGGACGTGACGGCGTCCTGGTGCCTGACCTGCCGGCTCAACGATGTCACCACCCTCGATCGCGCGGAGAACCGTGCGCGCCTGTCGGCGCCGGACACGGTCGCGATGCGGGCGGACTGGACGCAGGCCGACCCGGCCATCCTCGCCTTCCTGCGCCACTTCGGACGTTTCGGGATTCCGCTCGTGGCCGTCTACGGGCCCGGTCTGCCGCGCGGAGAAGCCCTGCCGGAATTGCTGACGCCGGCAACGATGCGGGCTGCCATCGTGCGGGCGGAGCGCGAGAACGCAAACAAGACAACGACGGAATTTTTGCCCTGACCTGTAACCGTCGTCGGCGCCCCGCCGAAACACAGTCCAGTACCGCCAAGATGTTCGGTACATCCCAGAAGGATAACCTCACATGAGCATTCTCTTCCGCGTCGCCGCTGCTCTCGTCCTCGCCACCGCCGTCTCCGGGGCCCCGGCTTATGCCGTCGATTCCATGGCCAAGGACAGCATGGCCAAGGACAGCATGGCGAAAGACTCCATGGCCAAGGACGGCATGAAGAAGGACGGGATGAGCAAGGATTCCATGGCCAAGGACAGCATGGCCAAGGACTCGATGGCGAAAGACAGCATGGCCAAGGACTCTATGAAGAAGTAAGTTCGGACTCATGCGGACGGCGCGGGTCGGCCTTCCGGGCCGCCCGTTCCTCATGCCGGGTTTCTCGCCGGCTCTCCCCGCAGCGTCCGGAATCCCTGCTCCCATGCCTGTTCAATCAGCGGCATTGTCCGGCGAGGCGTCCCTGTCCGCCGCGATGCAGGCGGCGCAGGTCGGCGATGCCGCCGCTTACCGGGCGCTCCTGCGCGATTGCGTGCCGGTGATCTCCGCGATGGCACGGGCCAAGGGGGTTCAGGGCGCAGCTCTCGACGACGTTGTGCAGGACACCCTGCTTACCCTCCATCAGGCACGGGCGACCTACGATCCGGCCCGCCCGTTCCTGCCGTGGTTGCGCGCCATTACACAGCGGCGGGCGGTCGACGCGTTGCGCCGCAAGGGGCGTCGTCCGAAGGAAGTGCATGAGCCGCTCGCCTATGAGGCGCGTGCCGACGCCGGTCCCATGCCGGGTGACGACCTGGAGCGTCGCGAGCGCGCAGCGATCCTCGCTACGGCCGTCGCGCATCTCCCCGAAGGACAGCGGGAGGCGATCGAGCACATCGCCCTACGCGAATTGTCCCTCGACGAGACATCAACGCTCACAGGGCGGACCAAGGGTGCGCTCAAGGTCAACTTCCATCGCGGTCTGAAGGCCCTCCGCGTCTCTCTCTCATCCCGTAAGGAGGGCACGGATGCCTGATCCGGCCACCCATGACCGATCCACTCAAGTCCCGTCCACCCACGACCTCGTCGAGGATCTGGCTCAATCGCTCACGCCGGTCCGCCGGCTCCCGAGCCCGGGGCGCCGGACCCTCATCTGGTCCGGTGCGGTGCTCACGGTGGGGCTCCTCCTCGTGCCGATGTCCGACCTTTCGGGATTGCGGGCGCGCCTCGCCGTGCCGGACCTGCACTGGGCGGCCGTCGGCGCGATCCTCACGGCTATCGCGGCCGCCCTTGCCGCCTTCCAGAGCAGCGTGCCCGGCCGAAGCGCGGCCTGGTCATGGCTCCCGCTTCCCCCGCTCGTCCTCTGGCTCGGCGCCAGTGGGCTCGGCTGCCTTCGCGGTTGGCTCGCGCCGGCCGCCAACCTCGCCGAGCCGGAGGAGATGCGAGGCTGCTTCGTGTTCCTGATGGGGGTCTCGCTGCCGCTGTCCGTCCTGCTGGTGCTGATGCTGCGGCGGGCCTGTCCGTTACGCCCCAATCTAACGGCGGCCCTCGGGGGACTCGCCGCAGCAGCGGCTGCCGCGGCATTGCTGGTGCCGTTTCATCCGCACGACGCCACCGCGACGGACCTGTTGGTTCACCTCGTCGCCGTCCTCATGGTCGTCGGCCTGAACGGTCTCTTCGGCGGGCGCCTTCTCGACAGAACCGCAGGGTCGCGAGGCCGGCACCGCGAGGCCGACCTGTAACCTGCTCGATCCACAGGGCGAATGACAGTCCAGGGCCTCGGCAAGGAACTCGCCATCATGGAGCTCGGCATCATGGACCGCAGACAGATCCTCACGGCCGGCGTCTCGGCGCTCGGCATCCTGACATTCCTTCGCGCCGCCGGAGGGGCCCTGGCCGGAACCTTCGCCGTCGTGAAGAGCGAGGCCGCCTGGCGGGCCCAACTCGGGTCCGCCGGCTACGCGGTTCTGCGCCAGCACGGTACCGAACGCGCCGGCTCGAGCCCGCTCAACGCCGAGAAGCGCGCCGGTCGTTTCGTCTGCGCCGGTTGCGACCAGCCGCTCTTCGCCTCCAGCGCGAAGTTCGAGAGCGGAACCGGCTGGCCGAGCTTCACCGCCCCCCTCGTGGAGGCCGTGGGCACGACGACGGATTCCAGCCTGGGGATGAGCCGGACGGAGGTGCATTGCCGCCGCTGCGGCGGCCATCTCGGCCACGTCTTCGACGACGGACCGAAGCCCACGGGGCAGCGCTACTGCATGAACGGCATCGCGCTGCGCTTCGAGCCCGCCTGAAACGATCCCGCTTTTCGGGTCCAACGCTCCGCAAGCCAGCAACCCTTCAGGACGGTCCCGATGCATCCCCCTTCGCCACGGGCCGAGCGCCCGATCCACCCCCTCGTCGTCCGGATCACCCATTGGGTGAACGCTCTGGCCATGCTGATCATGATCACCAGCGGATGGCGCATCTACAACGCTTCACCGATCTTCGGCGACTGGGCGTTCCCGAAGGCCATCACCCTCGGCGGTTGGCTCGGCGGGGCCCTGCAATGGCACTTCGCCGGAATGTGGCTCCTCGTCGCCAACCGCCTCGTCTACCTGACCTATGGTCTCGCCTCGGGCCACCTGCGCCGGCGCCTCATGCCCCTGCGGCCGCGCGAGATCGCGCATGACTTCGTCGCGGCCCTGAAATTCCGGCTCCCCCACGACCCGGGCGTCTACAACGCCGTGCAGCGACTCCTTTACGTCGCGGTCCTGCTCATCGGGATCGTCATCGTGCTCTCCGGTCTCGCGATCTGGAAGCCGGTCCAGTTCGCGCCACTGACAGCGCTGCTGGGCGGCTACGACACGGCCCGGATCGTCCATTTCCTCGCCATGACCGGCATCGCTGGCTTCGTGGCGGTGCACCTCGCCCTGGTGCTCCTGGTTCCGAAGACGCTTCCGACGATGATCATCGGCCGTGAGCTCCATCTCGGCCGCAACCACGTGGTGAAGCCATGAAGCCCCTCGATCGCCTTCTCCGCCGTCCACGTCCGGATATCACGATTCCCGAGACTCACCTTATTCGGGCCGACCGACGCCTGTTCCTCCGCGGCGGCCTCGTCGCGGCGGGAAGCCTCGCACTCGGCGGGTGCGACCTCTCGGACAACCCGCAGGTGGAGAGCATCCTCGGTGGCATCTCGCGGCTGAACGATCGCGTTCAGGGCGCCCTATTCGGAAGCACGCGTCTTGCCCCGACCTTCGATGTCGCGGACATCACCCCGGACTTTCCCTTCAACGCCTATTATCCGGCGAGCAAGATCCGGGTGATCGACGGTTCGACCTGGAAGCTCGAACTCGCCGGTCTCGTCTCCGACAAGACACCGTGGACGCTCGACCGGCTGAGGACCCTGCCGCAGGAAGCGCAGATCACCCGCCACGTCTGCGTGGAGGGCTGGAGCGCCATCGGGCAATGGTCTGGGGTCCCGTTCCGCACCTTCCTCGAACGGATCGGGGCCGACACGACCGCACGTTACGTCCGCTTCGCCTGCGGCGACGACTACTGGACAAGCATCGACATGCCGAGCGCGCTTCACCCCCAGACGATCCTGGCGCTCGACTACGCCGGCGCGCCCCTGCCACCGAAATACGGTTTCCCAGTGAAGCTGCGCATCCCGACGAAGCTCGGGTTCAAGAACCCGAAGCACATCATGGCGATTACGGTGACGAACGATTATCCGGGCGGTTACTGGGAAGATCAGGGCTACAACTGGTTTTCCGGGCTGTAGTGAGTCTGAACGTGAATCGCCCGACATCCATCGATCGATGACATGTGGATCGCAGCTAAACGGGTGTTGCCGAGCGGTTTGGCGGCCACCGGCTCCCGGAACGGCATGAGGTTTTGAAATGCTGAATTTTTTTTTCAATGGCTCTCCGAACCCGACGAAGGTCGCGCTGCTGCTGGAGGAGCTCGGACTGCCCTACGAGCCCATCCCGATCGACACCCGCAAGGGTGACCAGTTCGCGCCTGATTTCCTGGCCCTCAATCCGAACGGCAAGGTGCCGGTCCTCGTCGACGACGCGGACGTGATCTTCGACAGCAATGCTATACTGCTTTACCTGGCCGAGAAGACCGGACGATTCCTGCCGCCCTTGGGTAGCGACCGAGCTCCGCTCCTGTCCTGGCTGATGTTCGTCGCGACGGGCGTCGGGCCGTTCTCCGGCCAAGCGGTCCATTTCCGGCACTTCGCCCCGGAGCAGGTGCCCTATGCCCAGGCGCGTTACAGCTTCGAGGCACGCCGTCACTACGACGTGCTAGACGCACACCTCGCGCAGCGCCGCTATCTCGTGGGCGACGAGTATACCATCGCAGATATGAGTGCCTGGGGATGGGCCCGAATGATCCCCTTCGTTCTCGGCGAAACGGCCTGGGCGGAGTTGCCCCACCTCAAGCGCCACCACGATGAGATCGCCGCTCGCCCGGCTGCGGTGCGTGCGGTCGGTCTCAAGGACCGCTTCGCCTTCAAGCCAGAAATGGACGACGAGGCCCGCGCCAACATGTTCCGACACCTCAAGTCCTGACGATCGTCATCGCCCTGGAACGCCCCCATAGCTGGTCGTCGCGCCGTCTCTGTCGTCTCGCCGCCGCGAGGGAAACTCCGGAACGTTCAACCAGCGAACGTCCGCTTCCGGGAATGTCGCAAATCCGCCTGTTCGGCAATGTTGGGTCGATAAGAGCCATTCGCCCTACATCTTTCGAAAGATCATGGCTTTGAGCATCCGGTGTTCAGTGTCATCGATGTGACCGGCGGTGCGGAGATCGCCGAGGCGTTCGAGTTCCCGCACTGCATCGGCCGGCGAAAGGGGGGCCGTTCGAGTCCGCCACTATCCCTGTGAGGGGCTGCCACGAGGGCCGCCAGCTAAGTGTCGTTGACGAACAGGTTCAACCCCGACTCCCCTCCCTGCGAGGCGCCGGGCTGCTCCCGCCGATGCACCGCGTGCAGCGCCCAGACCAACGCCAAGACCCAGCCCACGAGCGTCCCACCGAACAGGGCGTTGACCGCCAGGATGACCCAGCGGTTGGGATGGCGTCGGTGGAAGGCGATGATCGACGGCAGGCCGTAGATCGCGATGCAAACGGTGACCGCGACCAACACCCAGGCTGTGTCGTTGTTCACGCGCCGCGCGCCTGCGACAGGGCCTGCGCCTTCATCACTTCGAACTCGGCTTCCGACAGGCTACCGTTGGCGCGAAGCTGCGCCAGCCCCTCGATCTCGGCGATCACGTCACGCTGTGGCTGCGCGAGGGGTTGAGCCGGCACAGGGCCTGAGGGGGCAGCGCCAATTGAAGCGGGCACGGCACCGGCTGCAGGGTCAGCCGGGTTGGTCGAATGCCCGACCATGGAGCGGTCGTAGGTATCGATCTTCCAGAAGCAACGCGGCCCAGCGAGGTCGAAAGCGCCGAAATCGTGCTCGTTATAAGGGTCGTCGGCGACGCTGAAGGCTTCGAACGCTTGGCACCGCCGCCCCGGCTTCGCGCCGGCGCTCCACGGGCAGGGTTGGCGCCCCCACGCGACAGCATCACATGGCCGCCGACAAAGCTCCGGCGGAAGGCATCGTCGATGGGACGCACCCGGTTGGTGTGGGTGGTCGAGGCGGGATCCGCCTCGACGCTGATGGGGGCCGGGCGGCTCATGCCCCTGGCTTTGCGCTCTGCACCGCGCCGGGCGGCAGCAAACCAAGCTCGCTGCGGTGCCGGGTGATCAGCCCATCGTCCGGCCAGTCGCGCCACTGAAGCTCGAACGCGTCGTCGGCCGTGGTGTACATGATGATTGCCTCGAACCAGCCCTGCTGGGGGCCAGCGCAGGCGAGCACAAGGCAACCGCGTTCGATCTCAGGCCAATCGACGGGTGCCTTGAAACGGCCGCCAGGGCCTCCTGCGCCTGCGTCGCCACTTGCCCCGCCCCTTGACGCCGGAGGGGCGCTGGCGGCCTTGCCTGAAGCCCTAATGGGCACGGCAACGTCGGGCAGGCCGGCCGCCGCGACGAGCCGGTCAAACACCTCGGCTTTGACGAACGGCACGAAGGCTTTGCCGCTCCCGAACAAGCGTCCTTTCGGTAGGCCGGCGGCAAGGCTGTGTTGGGTATCGTCGCTGATCTCGATCACGTGCATGCCCATCAGCCCAGCGGCACGCTCGGCCTCGGCCCTCTCGCCAGCGGCAAAGCGCGAGGAGTGGGGGCGCTGTCGTTCGTCGCGGCCGAACAGGATCAGGCCGTGCGGTATGGTGGCGGCTGTGCTGATTGCGATGTTTAGGGTCATCAAAGGGCTCCAGAAACGACGAAGGCGGCCCGGAGGCCGCCTTGCGTTGAGCGTGAGGGGGAGGATGCACCCACCTGCTGCCGGTAAGGCTCGGGTGTCGGTAAGCGGTGCAACGGCAGGGTCATCGGGGGCATCCAGTAGGCTGCGAAAAGGCCCGCAGCGACCATCATATTATAAGATTATAGTCCTAATATCGAGCTCAAGTTTGAGACGGGCGTTCGGTCTAGGCATCAGCCCTACCGGCTCGTGACAGCAAATAGTCAGCACGTTTCAGGTGTACCGAGGTGACAATTCTCTCATGAGAATGGCCGAAATCTTTTGGCTTGCACCTCTAGTCACTAGAGGTTGTAGGTTCGATTTGGCCTCATGGGAAGGCGCCGCATCGACCGTCGCCATATGCCCGGAACCAGCTACTAAGTAACGAAGAACGGAACGGGACTATGATGACCTCGCACGATGAAAATGCCGGCCAAGGTCAGAATGCGCACGATCACGATGCACATGCGGGTCACAGCCACGCTGAGCATGCTCATGGATCCGGCCACACTCACGCACCCGCAAATTTCGGGAAGGCGTTCGCAATCGGCATCGCCCTCAACGTGGGCTTCGTCGCCGTCGAGGCCACCTACGGCGTGCTCGCCAACTCGGTGGCGCTGCTGGCGGATGCCGGACACAATCTGTCGGACGTACTTGGCCTGCTGGTCGCATGGAGCGCCAGCGTACTGGTGAAGCGTGCCCCGACCTCGCGCTATACCTACGGGCTGAAGGGCTCCTCGATCCTCGCCGCCCTGTTCAACGGGGTGTTCCTGCTGGTCGCTGCGGGCGCCATCGCGTGGGAGGCGGTCCAGAGGTTCGGCCAGCCGGTGCCGGTGGCTGGAACGACCGTGATGGTGGTCGCCACCATCGGCATCATCGTGAACGGCGTGACGGCCTGGCTGTTCGTCGCCGGGGCCAAGGGCGACATCAACCTGAAGGGCGCCTTCCTGCACATGGCCGCGGACGCCGCCGTGTCGGCCGGCGTGGTCCTGGCCGGCCTCGCGATCCTGTTCACCGGCTGGGAATGGATCGACCCGGTCATCAGCCTCGCCATCGTGGCCGTCATCGTCTGGAGCACCTGGGGACTCCTGCGCGACAGCGTCGTGATGGCCCTCGCCGCCGTTCCGCCCGGCATCGACCCCGTGGCTGTGGACGGACACCTCCGGGGCATGCCGGGGGTCGTCGGCCTGCACGACCTCCATATCTGGCCGATGAGCACCACCGAGACAGCGCTGACCGCCCACCTCGTCATCCCGGAAGGCCATCCCGGCGACGACTTCCTGATGCGGACGGCCGACGAGATGAAGCTGAAGTTTGGGATCGGGCACACCACCCTGCAGGTCGAGACCAGCGCGAACGCGAACTGCGCGCTCGAACCCGACCACGTCGTCTAAGGTGGGGGCGCGGGGCGGTGGTGCCCGACACGGCGGGCCTTCGAAGCTGCATCTAAACCGGCGCACGTAGTTTTGTATGCGCTCACCCCGCTACATCACCCGGATGGCCGACCGGTCCCCGGAAGGTGCTTGTCCGCCGGCGTGGTCGCCCATAACTCCTGACCATGACTACGATCCCATTCGACAACAGCTACGTCCGCTTGCCGGACCGCTTCTTCGCCCGCCGTGCCCCGACACCCGTCGCAGGCCCGCGCCTGATCCGTTTGAACCGCGCGCTGGCGGCGAACCTCGGCATGGACCCGGATTGGCTCGCCGGCCCCGCCGGGGTGGGGATGCTCGCGGGGAACAGCGTCCCTGAAGGTGCCGAGCCGATCGCGACGGCTTACGCCGGGCACCAGTTCGGCAACTTCGTGCCGCAGCTCGGTGACGGGCGCGCCGTTCTGCTCGGCGAGGTCGTCGACCGTGACGGGCAGCGCCACGACATCCAGCTCAAGGGCGCGGGCCCGACCCCGTTCTCTCGCCGCGGCGACGGCCGGGCGGCGCTCGGGCCGGTGCTGCGCGAGTACCTCGTGAGCGAGGCCATGGCCGCGCTCGGCATCCCGACCACACGGGCGCTGGCGGCAGTCGCCACCGGCGAGTTGGTCGTGCGTGAGACCCGGCTGCCCGGGGCGGTGCTCGCCCGCGTGGCGGCCAGCCATATCCGGGTCGGCACCTTCCAGTACTTCGCCGCCAGGGGCGACGCAGAGGCGGTGCGGGCGCTCGCCGACCACGCCCTCGCCCGGCACTATCCAGAAGCATTGTCTGCAAAGCATCCCTACCGGGCGCTGCTCGACGGCGTCGTGGCCCGCCAAGCCGACCTCGTGGCGGCCTGGCTGCTGGTCGGCTTCGTCCACGGAGTGATGAACACAGACAACATGTCGGTGGCCGGCGAGACGATCGACTATGGTCCCTGCGCCTTCCTCGACGCCTACGATCCGCGCACGAGCTTCAGCTCGATCGATGCGCACGGGCGCTACGCCTACGGCCAGCAGCCCGGGATCGCCCTGTGGAACCTCACCCGTCTCGCCGAGGCTCTTCTGCCGCTTCTTGCCGAAGACGAGGAGGCGGCGGTCGCCGCGGCCGAGGCGGCGCTCGCCGGGTTCGGCCCGCGCTTCGAGAAAGCGTATCACGATGGCCTTGCGCACAAGCTCGGGCTGTCCGCGGAACGGGACGGAGCCGTCGCGCTCGCGGACGACTTGCTGGCGCGGATGACGGAGAACCGGGCCGATTTTACCCTGACCTTCCGCCGCCTGTGCGACGCGGCCGAGCGGCCGGAGGCGGATGCCGGGGTGCGCGACCTGTTCGTCGACCCGACCGAGTACGACGCCTGGGCCGTAGGCTGGCGGAAGCTGTTGGCCGAGGGGGGACGGAACCCCGCGGCGACGGCCTCATCGATGCGCGCCGTCAACCCGGCCTTCATCCCGCGCAACCACCACGTCGAGGCGATGATCGCGGCGGCGGTCGAGCAAGGCGATTTCGGCCCGTTCGAAGAGCTGTTGGCGGTGCTGTCGCGGCCCTACGACGACCAGCCCGCCCATGCCCGCTACGCCGAGGCGCCCCAGGGCGGCAGGGCGGACTACCGCACGTTCTGCGGCACGTGAACGCGCGCGTCGGCGTCCGCGTCACCCCACGATCGTCATTCGGCCCTATAATTCGGAAACCAGTTCCCGTGGAAGCCCGGCGGGATCCGGTGCCCAAGCCGGACCCTGGCGACGGGCGGCGCCTCGAACGCGCGTGCGTCGAGGATTGTGAAGTCCGTCGTGTCGCTCACCGTGTCGATGACGAGCCCGACAAGCCACCCCTCGTCTTCGCCGCTCTCCGGCCCCGTCGGCACGAATACGAACTCCCCCGGGACACGGTCGGCGCCGAACTCGTGCACGCGCCGCTCCCCCGTCGCCAGGTCGTGCTTGTAGATCTGCGTCGCGCCCACGAGTTGCGTGTTACCGTCGGCGGGGACCGAGCCCGTGTAGACGTAGCGGTGGGGCCGCCCGAAGCGGCGCTCGTCGATCCGGGGGAACTCCTGTGCCGCGGGGTCGATCACCCGCCGGTCGACCCGCCCCGTCGCGGGGTCGGCGGTCCAGCGCTCCAGCTGGCCCGGCGTATCGAGGCCGCCACCGGCCGAGGCGAACACCCTCTCGTAGGCGACGACGTCGAGGACCACCCGCCCATCCGCGTCGTCGTAGGCATTGGCGACGTGGAAGACGAAACACGGCTCGACCGCGCACCACGTGATGTCGGCGGCCGTGCCGTGCCGGGGAAGCAGGCCGACGCGGGCGTGGTGGGCGGGATTCCAGCGGAACGGAAAGCGGTGGCCGGCCAGCACCGCCCGCATTGAGAAGGTGACCGGCAGGTCCAGCACGACGACGAAACGCGCCGTGATCGCGCAATCGTGGATGCAGGGGCCGTGCTCGACCGGGATCGACACGTCGCGCACGACCCGGCCCGCGGGCGAGACGACGACGTGGCGCACGCTGTCCCAGACGCGGCCGTCATAGGCGATGGCATGTGTCTCCCCGGTCTCCGGGTCGCGGTGGGGGTGGCCGCTGAAGGAGCCGGTGAGCGTGCCGTCGAACGGATCGTAGCGTTGCACTTCCAAATCGTCGGACAGAGCGACGGGAAAGCTGCCGGCCTCGACCACGGCGAAGGCGCGGCCGCCGATCTCGACGACGTTGGTGTTGACGGTATCATCGCCCCGGCGTGGTCCAGGCGCAGCGGGCCGGCGGAGTGCCGCGGCTGCCGTCCGCGAGCCGATCCAGCGGTTGCGGTACCACAGGGCTTTGCTGCCCTCGATACGCAAGCCGTGCACCATGCCGTCGCCTAGAAACCAGTCGTGGCCGCGCGGCGTCGGACTGGCAGGGTTGGCGCCCATCTTGAAGTAGCGTCCGTCGAGCCCAGCCGGGATCGCCCCGGTCACGGGCAGGTCCCACAGCGTCAGTTCCTCACGCATCGGCGCGTGCACGCCGACCACGAACGGGTGCGGCGTCTGCGGCAGGCGTAGCCGGTTGCAGGCCGCCACCAGCGCGACGAGGCCCTCGGCGGCGACACGCAGGCTGGATTCGAAAGGGTTCGGCATCGGTCGCATTCTCGGTGCGGTGCAGTGCGGCGGGGGGGGCGTCTTAACGCGGGGGATCCTCCGTCACCGGACGAGGACGACGGCCCTGCCTATAGAGAAGGCTCCGTCGCGGATCTGTGTACAAGACCCTACTGTGGACCCACGCGCCATGTGTCCGCTTGACCGGGTGCAAATGTCCGCCTTGGGCGTCATCGCCCAAGGGCATCTCTGCAAACTAGGTCTCGATTTAAGGGCCTGGAACCTGAACCGCTCCGGGTTTCCCGGAGGCTCCACCTCTTGAGAGGATGGGGCCATGACGAAGCGAACCCCACCGTATTCTCGTGAGGTCCGTGCCCGCGCGGTGTGGATGGTGCTGGACCACCAAGGCGAGCATTGCTCGCAATGGGCGGCGATCAGTTCGATCGCGGCCAAGATCGGCTGTTCGGGGGAGACGCTCCGGAACTGGATCCGGTAGTCCGAACGGGTCAAGGGTCAGCGGGGTGGCCCGAGCACGGACGAACGCGAGCGGATCAAGACACTGGAGCGCGAGAATCGCGAACTGCGTCAGGCCAACGAACCGACGGACCGCGCAGCGAGATCCTGCGCAAGGCCAGCGCGTATTTTGCGATGGCGGAGCTCGACCGCCGGTCGCGGAGATGATCGCCTTTATCGACGATCACCGAAAGGCTCTCAACAGGGTGCACACCTTGGCCGCCTGACCCGAACCCAATGGCCTTCGGGGGGCTCGGAGCGGTTCACATCGGGGCGGACGATGGAGCACGTGAGCGGTTCTCACGACATGCGCCAATCCTATTACGCCCGATCCCGAGGCCCCTTCTCGCAAACCAGAAAAATGCTCGCGCATAAGTCGGGGTAGACCTGACCGAGTTCATAGCATCCGTCGAAATAGGCAGGGGAGACGATGTCGGTCTTGAGCAGGGCATCCCACTGGAAGTTGGCGAGAGCCTTGAAGAAGACGCCTGAGCGATGGAGCACACGAAGGCCCGCCGCCGCAGCCTCACGCTCGAGGGTGTCGAGGGTATAGGTGCGCCGATGACCATGCTGACGTTCCGCCTCGGTCACGGCGGTGTTGTGGGGGATTAGACCCATCTTCACGGCGATCTGCCGGGACGGGGCATTCGCGTTCGGACATGCGATGAAGAGCCGGCCGCCGTCCGACAGCCACTCGTCGTTGACGCGCCTCAGGACACCTACCGGGTCGTCGAGGTGTTCGAGAACATGGGTCAGGATCACAGTGTCGTAGCGAACGGACAGGGCCGCCTCGGCGAAGGTTGCGTGGACGAAGCTCACACTCGGATTCAGCCGCTTCCGTGCCGCGTCGATCGCCTCGCCCGAAGCCTCGACGCAGGTGACGTCTGCGAAGAACGGCGTCAGGCGCCGCGTGAAATCGCCCCGGAAACTGCCCAACTCGAGCAATCGGCCTGTACGGAAGAACGGCTCGAAGGCGCGCACCATATACTTGTGCATGACCTCGAGGTCGAAATCGTAGGCGTAGCGGTGCCCCTCCACATCCTTCGTTTCTCTGTCAAAATCCCGCGGCCCGGTCATGGCTGACTCCCTCCAAAGTGCCCTCTCGCCCCACGTTCACCACCGTGTCGGGATCCCATCGGCCAGACTATCCTGGCCGGCCGTCGGGCATCGACGCCGATGTGCGAGAGTATTTTGTCCTTCATCGATTCCGGCGACCCGTCAGGGCCTCTGTTCTGGTGAATGCAGGCAATCGAGTGACAGGTACAGCACCTCTCCCGCCCCGGCATCGGCCGTGAAACCGAGTCTGCCGTAGAGACGGAGCGCGGCGGCCCTGCGATCGACATGGAGAGCAAGCCGGCGAAACCCGAGATCGCGGACATGCGTGATTGCCTCCTCAAGGAGGCGGCGTCCGAGACCGGCACGTGTGAGGTTCGGCAACACGCTGACGCTCGTGACGAAGGCGCAGTCCCGTTCGGCAGAGTCGCAATAGACCGCGACCAGTCCGACGAGGGTCTGGTTCTCCCACATCTCGAACCGTTCCGCCCGCGCCACGAGTTTGGCGGCATAATCTGGAAGCGCCACGCGCAAGCCGAGCGGCGGGGTGAAGGCCGCGTCGCAGATGGTGAGGTGCGCCAGGACGTCCTCGGGCCTGGATCGGTTCCGCTCGACACGCATTGCCGTCACGGTTCGAGTTGCGCGGCGCCGAAACCGAACCGGCCGAAGGCGTTGCCGTTGTAGAGCAGGTATGTCGCGCCGTCGCAGGTGAAGACGTGCGGATAGCATTGCATCTCCGCGTCCCAGGTGCCCGACGATCCATCGAGGCGTAGCATCGCGTCGTCGCGCGTCCAATGAACGACATCGTCCGACCAAGCATGCCCGATCCGGTAGCCGCGATCGGGATTCGTCCTGAAGTCGAGTTGCTCCCGATAGCAGAACACCATGTGTCTGCGGGTGTCGAGGTCGAACACGCAGGGGAGCGCCTGGCATTCGTCCGGACCGAGCCGGTCTGGGACGATCCGGCGGCCCTCCTCCTTCGTCCAGACGGCGCCGTCGGTCGAGGTCGCATGCCCGATCTTGTACACGCGTTCCGGTGCCGCGCCGGGTTCCGGGACGCTCCACATGACGCCGAAGATGTACCACATGTGAAACAGGCCATCGACCACGCGGACGAAGCCGTCGCCGACGAGGAACGGTTCGCCGAGGGAGGCGGAGAGGACAGGCCCGGCTCCCTGGCGCTCGAAGGAAAGGCCTTCGTCGGAACTCACCGCGAGCCCGATCCCGGTCTCCACCGGAACCGAGACGCGCCGGCTCCAGCCTGTGGTGTAGCCATAGACGAGACTGCCATGACGTAGCACGTTCAACGGGAATATCCCGTGCTCGTCGAACGTCCCAAGACCGCCAAGTGAAAGGACCGGTCGAGGCGAGACCTGCAAGACCGCACTCAGATCCTTCCGCATGTCGACGAAGGCGGCATGGCTGAGATACTGGCCATCCGGTTCCCGGCTGCGGGTCGAGAAGAAGATCCGCACACGATCGTCTAGGACGAGGGCCTGTGGAGATTGTGCGAAAGCACCGCATCCGAATGGGATCGGATGCTGCCGAAGATCGAAGATCTGGCCGAGTTTTTTCCAACGCATGGCGGCTCAGTCGAGTAAGCCGTCGAGCACCGCCAGACCGAAGCCGCCGCGGCCGACCTCGTTGCCGAGATAGGCGAGGTAGATACGGCCGTCCACGGCGAAGACGTGGGGGTAGCTGATCATCTGTGAGTCCCAGCCCTCTGCCGCAACGTCGATGCCGCACCGGGTGTCGTCGCGAGTCCAGTGGAGCAGATCCGTGCTCCAGGCGTAGCCGATCCGGTAGCCGCGCTCATGGCTGCGAAAGCCCGCGCTGTAGCGGTAGCAGAAATGCATGTGGTAGCGACCGCCAGCCTCGAAGACGTCGGGGCTGGCCTGGGCTTCGTCCGCCTCGATCCGCGGCGGGATCAAGTCGCGGTTCGCCTTCGCCCAAGACAGGCCGTCGGACGAGGTCGCCATCCGTATCCGGTAGACCGGCTCCGGGCAGCCGTCGACCAGCTTCCACGAGCGGCCTGCGATGTAGAACAGGTACCAAGCATCGTCGAAGCGGCGCACCTTCGGTCCGCTCATGACGAAAGGCTCGTCCGGCGAGTAGGGCAGGATCGGGCCGGGTCCCAGACGTTCGAAGCGGCGTCCGCCATCGCGGCTCACGGCGCAGCCGATCGCCGTGTTGAAGGGAACCGAGACGCAGCGTGTCCATCCCGCATAATAGGCGCGGACCTCCGATCCCGTCCGGATGACCGAGACGGGATAGGTCCCGAACTCGTCGAACGTGCCGGTGCCGCCAAGCGGCAGGATCGGTTCGTCCGCAACGCTACGGATTTTGAACAGGTCACTCCGGTCGAGATCGACATAGGCGCTGTAGCTGACGTAGCGGCCGTCGGCATCGGGATCCGGCCGGCAGGAGAAGTACATTCTCACGACATCGTCGCAGACGAGGGCGGCCGGCGCCTGGGCGAAAGATTTCAGCCAGGGACGGCCTGTGACGGTCGCGGGATCGAAGACGCGTCCGAGCTTGCGCCAGCGGGGCAAAGGTTGTCCTCCTGCTCGATGAGGTCGTAGCCGCCCGTCAGCACGGCCCGGAGCGACGAGCGAGGATTAAACATCAGGACGTCGAGGATCGACAACCACGGAACGAACGGGTGGTTGGCCTGACCATAGGCGAAGGGCCGGCTGCGCAAGAAGCGCAAGGCGATCCCTCGTTGAGCGAAGGCAGCAGGGTCGTAGAGCGCCGTACCGCCGATCGGGTTGATGTAAGTGGAAGCGCCCAGACGCTCGCAGATGTCCAGTACGCGATCCTGCCGGCGCAGATCCGTCACGCCTTCGATTTCGGACGCGGTACGGACCGGCGTGTCGATCGAGAGATGTGCGCAGGTCAGCGCCAGGGCGCGCCGAAGGTGATCGAACAGGTTCGTCGATTCGATGCGTAGCACGGTCTCGACGAGCCCCATCGTCTCGTCGAGATGCGGGGCGCGCCGATAGGCCTGAGCAATTTGGGCGCAGAGCCTGTCCGGATTAAAACTTGCCGCGACCCGCCTCTCGCGGATGTCAAGATGGTCGCCATCCTTGTCGAGGGGCAAGGTGAAGACTACCGGCTCACCATCGCGCAGGAAGCGGTTGCGGTTGATCCAACCCTTCTTGGTGTATTTCACGGTATCGTAGATAACGAACTGGTCGACGGCGGCGATCAACTGGAAGTAGCCGATATAGGGAAACAGGTACGGTTGCATGATCGCCACCGCAGGCGCGGCTTTCACGGCACGGCTCATGGCGACGGTCACAGGTTCGCGATCCGCCGGACGACGCGTGCAACGACGGCCTCGTCCAGGTCCGGATAGATCGGCAAGCATAGCACACTGTCGGCCGCCGCCGCAGCGACGGGAAGCTGCTCGCGCAGAGCGGACGGTAGTGTCCGATACATCGGATGTTCGGAGATGAGGGGGTAGAAGTAGCGCCGCGGATGGATTCCGTCGCGTTTGAGCGCTTCGTTGAGCGCGTCCCGGCTGATCGGGTAGTCGGGACCGAGGAGGATCGGAAAGTACGCGTAATTGGCGGTATCCTCGCCGCAATTTTCCAGACAGCGGACACCGGGGACTTCGCGCAGCCCTTTCCGATAGGCTGCATCGATGTCCCGCCGACGTGCATGGGCCGCATCGACGTAATTGAGCTGCACGAGGCCGAGGGCGGCGTTCATCTCGCTCATCTTGCCGTTGAGGCCCACCTCCATCACTGACGTTTCGCCGTCGTGGCCGAAGTTCTTGAGCTTGTCGATCCGGTCCTTTTGAACCGGGTCGGCGCAGATGATGGCACCACCCTCGAAGGTATTGAACACCTTCGTGGCGTGAAAGCTCAGGACCGAGAGATCGCCGTCATTCAGGACGCTACGGCCCTTGTAGCGCACGCCGAAGGCATGGGCCGCGTCGTAAATGACCTTCAACCCGTGCTTCCGGGCGATCGCGTCAATGGCCTCGACATCGCAGGGATGCCCGTAGCAGTGGACGGGCAGGATCGCAGTCGTGCGCGGCGTGATGGCGGCTTCGATGCGGGCGGGATCGAGGTTCAGCGTCCGCGGATCGACGTCCACGAAGACGGGGGTGAGCCCGCTCCAGAGCAGGGCATGGGACGTGGCAACGAAGGAGTAGGGCGTCGTGATCACTTCACCCGACAGGTCCAGCGACCGTAGCGCTACCATCAGTGCCGTGGTGGCATTGTTGAAAAGGGCCACCTGCGGGACGCCGAGATGGCCGCGGAGGCGCGCCTCCAATTCCTGGTGGAAGGGGCCGCCATTGGTTAGGATCCGGGTCTGCCAGATGCGCCGCAGGAGCGGTTCGAACTCCTCGAACGGCGGTAGGAATGGTCGCGTGACGAAGATCGGTTCGGCTGCCGCCGTCCCGATGTCACCGCATTGCCCAAGCTCCTCCGCTGCGGTGGAGGTATCCGCGGGTATGTCGAGGATGCGGGCGAATTCCTGATCGAGCCGTTGCAGGGTCGCGAGCACTGAAGCGTTCCCCGTGTCCTGGGGAACGGGCTCAGCGACACCGTCGGGATCGGGTGGGGAATTATGCAGCGCGACTCGCATCGACCCAACGCCTCCACATGGTGCGAAAGGCTTCGCCGACATGGGCGGCCAAGCGCGCGTGATCCATGAGAGGGCTGGCGATCATGCGTTCCCGCAGCCCCGATCGGACCTCTCGCAACCGATCTGGATCACGCGCGAGGGACAGTGCGCAGGCCGCGTATGCCTCCGGCGTCTCGGCCGCCAATTCCTCGAGCCCAACGGCCGTCAGCACAGCAACCCCCGTGCGCGCGACCGCGCTCGCGCCCTGCAGGGCGACGAAGGGAACCCCCATGTAGAGTGTGTCGCAGCTCGTGGTTCCGCCGTTGTAGGGAAAGGAATCGAGGGCGATGTCGATCTGGTGATAAAGCTCGAAGTAGCCCGTCGAGACGCGCGGGTGCAGGCGAATCCGATCGAGGGGTAACCCTGCTCTCGCGAGGCGTTCCTCGACCTGCGCTAGGATGTCGGACTCGCCGACATCGGCGACAACCATGAACAGTCGCGCATCGGGAAGGGTATGAAGGATGCCGGCCCATGTCTCCAGGGCAAGGTCGCTGATCTTCTCGAAGCGGTTCAAGACTCCGAAGGTCACGTATCCGTTATCCTCGAAAGGCGGACGGCCCCGAACCGCGGGAATGTCGCCGCGCGCCTGATACGTCGCCGATACACCCGGCAAGCGCCACACTGTCTCGGTGTGCAGATCCTCCGACACGCCGGGCAGGTCGTGCACGGCGTCGGTCAGACGGTAGTCGATGGCACGCAGGCCCGTCGTTGCGGGATGGCCGATCCATGTCACCTGAACGGGTGCCGGCTTGCGAGCGAAGAGCAGCAGCCTGTGGCCGGAACTGTGGCCCGACAGATCGACGAGAACGTCGATCGCGTCCGCCTCGATGAGGTCGGCCGCCGCGTCGTCGTCCAGGCCGGAGATGTTGCGCCAGCCGTCCAACATGGTGCTCAGGCGTCTCGATACGTCGTCCTCATGAGCATGGGTCATGTAGGCGTAGACATCCATCGAGGAGCGGTCCAGATGCTCCAGGAAAGGCTCGATGAACCGGGCGACGGCATGGGTGCAGAGATCGCCGGAGACGAGCCCGATCCGCAGCCGGCGCTCGGGATCCCGGTCTTTGGCGAATGGCCGCAGCCGCAGGAGCGGATCGGCGAAGCGCGTACCGAACATCCGGGCGTCCGAGACGTAATCGGCGGCCGGAATGGCCTCGGCATAGAGCTTCGCGAACAGCCGGTTGGAATAGGCGATTACGTTGAGGGGCTGGAGAGCGAGCGCCCGGTCGAAGCTCCGAATCGCGTCGGTCAGTTGGCCGAGGCTTTTCTGGCTGCAGCCGAGATTGATGTGAGCGCCGACGCAGGCGGGATCGAGCGCGATGGCCTGCTGCGCATGGCTCATCGCCAGGCCATGTCGGGAGACTTTCTGGAGTACGCCGGACAGGTTCGAATGAGCGATGGCGAGATCCGGGTCGAGGCCGACCGACTTCTCCAGCGCCCAGACGGCCCCCCCGTTATCCCCCATTGTCATCAGGAGTGCGCCGAGGCTGGCGAAGTAGGTGGCGTTGTCCGGCTCCCGGTCGATCACGATGCTGAAGAGATCGAACGCCTGCTGAAGGCGGCCGGTCTGGGCGGCGATGGCGGCCGCGAGATAGGTCGCGCCGGAATGCGTCTCATCGAGGAAGAGGATGAGGTCCAACGATGCTTCCGCAACTGGGAAGGCGCCCTCCTTGAAACGTGCCTGTGCGAGGGAGAATGCGTGGTCGACGACGTCTTTGAGGGCGGCGCGCGATTCCTCGTCGGACACGCCTCGATCCCGGAAACGCTCCATCAGCGCACGCGCTTCTCCGATCCGGTCGACCTCCAGGAGCGCACCCGCGAGGGCGAACCAATAGGCGGATCGTTCGGGGGCTGCCCTGAGAGCGTTTATAAAGTGCGGAATCGCCGGCCCCGGGGCATCGACTTTACAGGTCAGGAGACCGAACTGGTAATGCACACTCGCATCGGCGGGTGCCAATTCCAGGGCGCGTTGAAGATTGAGATGCGCTTTCTGGAAGCGGCCGGCAGCGATATGCGTGGCCGCCTTGGCAACTTAGCGCCCGATGGGCTCCATGGAGCGAGGGCTCTCGACCGTGCGCATCCTGCGATGTTCGAGCATATCCACCCCTTCACATGGGGGGAGGATATGAAGCTCGCAGTTAACAACTCGTTAAAGTGCAAGTGCCTGCCAGGATCTGTCAGACGTGGATATGACCTGAGCGATGCCTCTTAGTGCCCCGTGAAATCGGAACCCCGGTGTCGGTGAAACGGACGCAGAGATCCTCTGCAGGCCACCGCGCCGGGACCAGCCATCAGCTCAGGCGCGACTCGTCGTTGCGCCGGCAGGTGCCGCGGCCATCGATCTACGGCGCCGGGCGCCGCGGCGCAGGACGTAGAGGACCAGGCCGGTGACCGCGAAGAGCGGCATCGCCAGGGCCGCGGTGAAGAACAGGAAGGCGACGATGCCGCCGAAGAAACGCCCGCGATGCACCTCCAGCATGTTCTCGGCCATCTGCTGGCCCAAAGGCTTGTCGGAGAATCGGGTCTGAGAGAGGCGGGCGCCGGTGACGGGATCGAACGTCGCTTCGTCGCGCGCCTTCGGCAGATCCGAGGAAGCGGCGAGGAAGCGGATGCGGATCGTCGCCAGTTCCGGCCCAGGGAGTGCGATGAGCGCCATGTGAGCGCCCGCCCCCTCCCCGGCGCTGAAGGTCGCCCAGGCCATATCCAGGGCCGACGCGTGGACCTGCGGGGGTGCGCCCGGACTGCGCGGCGCCCGTGCGGCTCGGGTTTCGCCGGTGAGCAGCCAGGTCGCGGCGTTTCGATAGGCGTCGTAGGACCACCATAGCCCGGTCAGGGCGATGGCGGCGTAGAACGGAATGAGCCAGGTCCCGGCGATGCTGTGTAGCGACCACCAGCGCGGCCGACCGGGCCGCTTGAGGAAGGGCTTCAGCCAGATTTTCCAGGAATGGATCCTGGGCCAGCGCAGGTAGAGCCCCGTTCCCAGGAATAGGAGCAGGGCGATGGTGCAGATGCCGGTGATGCTGCGGCCCCAGCCCTTGCCGTCCCCCGGCAGGAGCAGCCAGCGATGCAGCTTGCGGATCGTGGCGAAAGCGCCCTCCAGCCGCATCTCGCCGAGTTCGCGGCCGTCGACGGGGTCGAGATAGAGTGTCGGCGGTCGCACGCTCAGCTTGGCATCGCCAGCGAAGCGGATGCGCGGGCTTCGCTCCGGATCGGCCCAAAGAATCAGGGAACTCACCGTGAGGCCTGGCCGCTGCGTCTCGACCCTTTCCTTGAGGGCGGCCGGCGAGAGGCGGGGCGCATCGCTCGCGGCGACGAAGGCGCGGTCGCCGTTCGCCCATTCCGTCAGTGCTTCTTCATAGCTCAGCATCGCGCCGGTCACGCCAACGAGGGCGAGGACCAGTCCGGCCGTGAGGCCGAGCAGCCAATGCAGGCGGAACAGAACGGTGCGGATCGTCATGAGCGGGCGCCTATCAGAACAGCCGTGCGGTCACGATCGCGTGGAACGGATCGCCCAACGCTCGATACCGGAGCCGGGTGGCGCTACGCGAGACGGATCGCCGCTCTGCCTGACCACGCTCAGTCAGGGGCTACAAACGCGACCACGGGCCTGTCAATTGTCCGTCGTCAAGTCACAGCGAATCGATGCTTGATTGAGAATGGTTTTATTGTGTTGGCCCGGGCGCCGACGGTCATTATCTGAAGGCTTTGTCGGCGACGATCCGATAAAACAAATTATAATTCAATATGTTGGCTGGATCGCCGGGGCATTGAATCGGCGAAAAGCAGTATTTCGCAACCCCCGTCGATCCCATGTCGGGCCCTGTGTCCGTGTTGCACACGCTCTCATCCGTCTTGCGTCTCTCCGAATATCGCTTCGAACGAGGCACGCAGCGCCATGTCCACTTCGGGCAGGGTGACGATCTGGCCGAGATCGACGAGGCTGGTCACGCCGTGGCCGCTGATGCCGCAGGGGACGATGCCGGTGAAATGCGACAGGTCGGGCTCCACATTGAGGCTGATGCCGTGGAAGCTCACCCAGCGCCGCACGCGGATACCGATCGCTGCGATCTTGTCCTCCACCCCCTCCCCTTTCTCGGGCCGGCGCACCCAGACGCCGACGCGGTCCTCGCGCCGTTCGCCGCGCACGTTGAAGGCGCCGAGGGTGGCGATGATCCAGGCTTCCAAGGCGGAAACGTAGGCGCGCAGGTCCGGTCTGCGCCGGTTGAGGTCGAGCATCACATAGGCCACCCGCTGCCCCGGCCCGTGATAAGTGTACTGGCCGCCCCGCCCCGTGGCGTGGACCGGGAACCGGTCGGGCTCGACGAGATCTGCGGTCTTTGCCGAGGTGCCGGCGGTGTAGAGCGGCGGGTGTTCGAGCAGCCAGACCATCTCGGCCGCCTCCCCGGTCGCGATCCGCCCGGCATGTGCTTCCATTGCCGCCACCGCCTCGTCGTAGGGGACGAGGGTGTCGCTGATCCGCCACAGGACCGGCCGCATGCCGGATCGCGGTCGAAAATCGGCCGTCGAGGCGGAAAGCCGGGCGCTGCGGGGGGCATCGTTTACCAAGGCTTCACCATATCTCAGGAACACTCTGTCGAGTGAGGCCCGATATGGGCCGATGGAGTTCGTGGCGCGTGGCAGTTTTCGAAGACCTCAAGGTCGATCTCTCGGTCGTGCTCGGGCGCAGCCACATGCCGCTCCACATGCTGCTGCGCATGGGACGCGGCGCCGTGATCGAACTCGAATCCACGGAAACCGATATGGTCGAGATTCTCGCCAACGACCACCCGATCGCCCGCGGCCAGATCGTCGTGACGGGAAACCGGATTTCGGTTGAGATCACCGAACTGATCCGCAAGGCGGAAGTGGTGCGCACGCCCGGCGTGACCATCGGCGACGGGGCGGTCCAGATCCTCGATGGACCGGTGGATCTCATCTGAGACGCATGACGGCGCTTGTCGTGGCAGATTCGATCTGTTATCCGCTGCGCCGCGCCACACGAAACGCCCCGCACCGCCCTCCGGCGGAGAGCGCGGCGGAACGGGTGGTACCGATGCGGCCATGGCGGAATTGGTAGACGCGCTAGCTTGAGGTGCTAGTCCTGCAAGGGGTGGAGGTTCGAGTCCTCTTGGCCGCACCAACTCTTTCGAGTTGATGTACCCCGAAGCGTCTGATGCCCGATGAAGGCTCGAGTGCCTCCGGGCTCGTTACATCGAAATCGGTCTGAATATCGCTGCGCTGACTCGATCCCGGCTAGGGGCCGATGATGTCGGGCGCGCTTCGCGAGATTCTACGGGCGGTCTGACCCGCATGGCGCCCGGTCGTGACTGACCGGAGGCTTCCCGTTGCGCCTCAAACGGGTGCCTCAACCAGCGGACCACATCGTCGCGGCCATTCCCGAACCACGCATCACGGCGCCGTCTGTGTCGGATAGGTGAAGACCGGTGCTGCCTCCAGCTCCGCCTTCGTGCGGCGGATCTCTGCCTCGACCGGCTCTCCGATCTGGACCGTCGCCCGGTCCTTCGTGGCATCGGTCGTGACGGCGGCGCCGGCTGGGCCGGTGGCCTGGTTGGTGTCGCCGGTGGTCTCCGCGTTGAGGACGGCGTTGCCGGACTTTGCGCCGGGCATGGTCTCCGGGGTCACCTCGGCCGCCCGGGCCTCGGATGGGGCGTCCTTCGGCTTGACGATGGAGGGGTCCGGTGCCTGCCCCGCCTTCGCGTGGCTGTTCCACACCAATTGGTCGAAGGGCACCGCGACCTTCTTGCCACCGACCCCGAGGAAGCCGCCGACATCGATCACCACGGCCTGAGCGCGGCCGCTGCCGTCCACCATCACGTCCTCGATCGCACCGACCTTGACGTGATCCTGGCCGACCACGCGCAGGCCGATGATCCTGGACACCTTGACGCTACCCAGCGGAGCCTGCGTGAGGAAGGCAGGCTTTGCCGCCTGCCGCCCCTCGGCCGCCTGTCCCTCCTGCGCGAGTGCCGGCGCCGCGGAGACTGCGAGGATGAGCGCAAGGGTGCGGGCTAGTGTCGGCATGTGGGTTCTTCCGTGCGATCCGGAGCGATCTACCGGGGCTCAACACGCGCGGACGGATACTGGTTCATCCCTGCCCTGCCCCCGACGATGGCGCCCTCGCCTTCGCCGGCATGGATGCGGTCGGTATTGCTCCGCCAGGAGAGCGGTGGGCCCGTGCGCATGTCCCCCATGTCGATGGCGAGGCCGCGCCCGTCGGCAGAGTCCTCGCCTCGTTCGAGGGAGCAGGTTCGAGATGCCGGGACCAAGACGGCACGAATCCGAGCGGGATCGTACCCTCCACCGCGTCAGTTGCTGCGTGCCGGCTGCTGTTCGGTCTCCGTCGCCTTCGCCATGGCCACGCCGATCTCGAAGAGAAGGAGGTCGATCAATTGGCGCATCACCGATGTGCCCGAAGCCTCGATGATGGTCCGTGCCGCGATGCAATGTCCTGCCAACGAGTCGAGACTTTCGTCTCTCTCGATCACCGATGCGTACATGATGTCAGCCCTTGTTCTTCTCTTATCGAAGAGCCCCCTCTTCGAAATGGTCTGGATGGTTCGGCCAGCGGCCTTCGCTCAGGCGGCGAGATAGGCATAGGAGGCCGGCGCGAGCACCGAATCCGGATTGCCGCTGACGTTGCGCAGGCGCGCCAGGGTGCGCTCGTCGAATTCCGCGGTCGCCGCGATGATGTCCTCGCCGCTGATCGCGTGGGGCAGGCCGAGCGGGCGGGCGCGGAAATGCAGCTGCACCACATGCAGCAGGTAAAGCGTCGGCATCTGCAGCACGAGACGGTTCACACCGTGATGCATCCCCCATTCGACGATGCCGGTGAGGAGAGCGAGGGAGACCGGGTTGACCGCCTTGCCCCGCGCCCGGTGCGAGCGCGCCACCGCCTGCCGCGTCCATTCCCAGCAATCGCTGCCGCGCGGGAGTTCGCCTTCGCACAGTTGGGGCATGATGTCCGACAGCAGGTGCGGGCGTGTCGTCGGGAGAAGCCGACTATAGCCGATGACTCTGCTCTCCTCGATCGCCAGAAAATGGATGGCATGCGGCGTATCGAATTGATCGATCTCGCGACGATCCGGCTTGGCGAGGTCCGTCCATCCCTTCTCGGTCACGAAGATGTCGTGGCGCAGGCGCCAAGCCTGTTCCATCTCGTCGCGATACATGGTCTCGTTGGCGGGTGTAACGATGTGGATCATGCCAGCCTCTCCGTCTTCGGAGCATGTCTGGCAGTGCCGGGCGACGCTGCGTACTACGGGAAACCGTAGGGTCGATGGCGAGTTGCTCCACGCCAGGGTGCTGGCGGAGCGTATTCGTCTCTTCGTGCCGTCGTTTTCCGGGGACGGCACCGTGACGAGGGCTGACAATCCCTTCGGACCGTGGCGATTTCCGCATTGACCCCGAAGCGTTCTTGCAGACACTCGCCCGCGCCGAACACGCTCGATCCTGGCGGTGGGCCGCCGCGGGAAAGCCCCGGGCGGCCATCTGGCATGCCATTCGCGAAAGCCCATCGATGGAATTCTTCGCCCAGCAATTCATCAACGGCCTGACCCTCGGGTCGATCTACGGCCTGATCGCCATCGGCTACACGATGGTCTTCGGCATCATCGGCATGGTGAATTTCGCCCACGGCGACGTCTTCATGGTCTCGGCCTTCATCGCGCTCATCGCGTTCCTCATCCTCACCACCTGGCTCGGCCTGTCCTCGGTGGCCCTGGTCTTCCTGATCGTGCTCGTCATCGCCATGGCGCTGACCGCCCTGTGGGGATGGGCGATCGAACGGGTGGCCTACCGGCCCCTGCGCGGCTCGTTCCGCCTCGCACCGCTGATCTCGGCGATCGGCGTGTCGATCTTCCTGTCGAACTTCGTCCAGGTGGTGCAGGGCGCCCGCAACAAGCCGGTGCCGCCCCTCGTTCGCGATGTTGTCGTGCTCTACCAGAACGAGCAGTACACGGTGACCCTGTCCTACAAGCAGGCGATCATCATGATCACCACGGCCGTGCTGCTCGCAGGTTTCTGGTACCTCGTTCAGAAGACGCCTTTCGGCCGCGCGCAGCGCGCCGTGGAGCAGGACCGGCGCATGGCGGCGCTGCTCGGCATCAACGTCGACCGCACGATCTCCCTGACCTTCGTCCTCGGCGCCGCCCTGGCCGCCGTCGCGGGCACGCTCTACCTGCTCTATTACGGCGTGGTCTCGTTCTCGGACGGGTTCGTGCCCGGCGTGAAGGCCTTCACGGCCGCCGTGCTCGGCGGCATCGGCTCGCTTCCCGGCGCCGTCATAGGCGGGATCATCATCGGGCTGATCGAGACCTTCTGGTCGGCCTATTTCTCCATCGAGTACAAGGATGTGGCCGCTTTCTTGATCCTCATCGTCGTGCTCATCTTCAAGCCTTCGGGCATCCTCGGCCGGCCCGAAGTGGAGAAGGTCTGACGTGGCATCCGGTTCGACCACCCCCATCGCCGCGACCGCCCGCGCCGAGGCCTCTCCCCTGCCCGGCCTGATCAAGGATGCCGGGCTGTTCGCCCTGGTGACGCTGGGCCTGTGCGTGCCCATCGTCAGCTACCGCACCGATCTCGGCCAGGGCATCGGCCTTGTCATCACCAGCCGCTGGGGCACCGTCTTCGCCCTCTGCGCCGCCATCTTCGTCCTGCGCCTCGTGCAGCAGCTCTACCTCACCGGGCGGGCGCGGCGGCGGGCCGCCCGTGCGCCGGTGGTGGAAGGGGCGAGCCGCCTCGCCGCGATCCTCGCGCCCATCACCCTCGTGGTCGCCCTCGCCCTGCCGCTCCTCGCCAGCCTCCTCACCGGGTCCCTCGGCGAGGGCCGCTACTGGATCGATCTCGGCATCCTGATCCTGACCTACGTCATGCTCGGATGGGGGCTCAACATCGTGGTCGGCCTCGCCGGCCTCCTCGACCTCGGCTACGTCGCCTTCTACGCGGTGGGGGCCTATTCCTACGCCCTGCTCTCCACGGTGTTCGGCCTGTCCTTCTGGATCTGCCTGCCCCTCGCCGGCCTGTTCGCCGCCGCCTTCGGCGTGCTGCTGGGCTTTCCCGTCCTCAGGCTCCGGGGCGATTACCTCGCCATCGTGACCCTGGCCTTCGGCGAGATCATCCGCCTCGTCCTCATCAACTGGACGGACTTCTCGGGGGGCGCGGCCGGCATTTCCTCGATCCCGCGCGTCAGCTTCTTCGGCCTGCCCTTCACGGCGGGTGAGAACGGGTTCGCCGCCACGTTCGGGCTCAGCTTCAACGCCATGCACCGGCTGGTCTTCCTGTATTACCTGATCCTGGTCCTGGCGCTCGTCACCAACCTCGTGACCCTGCGCATGCGGCGCCTGCCCCTCGGGCGGGCCTGGGAAGCGCTGCGCGAGGACGAGATCGCCTGCCGCTCGCTCGGCATCGACACCACCATCACCAAGCTCACCGCCTTCGCCCTGGGGGCGATGTTCGCGGGCTTCGCCGGATCGTTCTTCGCCGTGCGGCAGGCCTTCGTCTCGCCGGAGAGCTTCAACTTCCTGGAGAGCGCCATCATCCTGGCCATCGTCGTGCTTGGCGGCATGGGCAGCCAGATCGGCGTCGCCATCGCCGCCATCGTCATGATCGGCGGCCCCGAACTCCTGCGCAATCTCGGCTTCCTCAAGGCCGTGTTCGGCGAAGGGTTCGACCCCAACGAGTACCGCCTTCTGCTGTTCGGCCTCGCCATGGTGGCGATGATGGTGTTCCGCCCGCGCGGCCTCATCTCCGAGCGAACGCCCTCCGTCACCATCGCGGAGCGCGGCCGATGACCCTCGCCACAGGCATCAACCGGCTCGCGACGGTGCAGGACGAGCCCCCCGCCGCCATTCCCGGCGGCCCCGCCGATCCGGTGCTGATCGTCGACCACCTGACCATGCGGTTCGGCGGCCTCACCGCCGTCAACGACCTCTCGTTCAAGGTCGGGCGCGGCGACATCACGGCCCTGATCGGCCCCAACGGCGCGGGCAAGACCACGGTCTTCAACTGCATCACGGGCTTCTACAAGCCGAGCGAGGGCATGATCCGCCTAGTGCAGAAGGGCGGGGAGACCTACCTCCTCGAGCGCCTGCCCGGCCATGACGTGAACCGGCTCGCCCGCGTCGCCCGCACCTTCCAGAACATCCGCCTGTTCCCGCGCATGACCGTGCTGGAGAACCTGCTGGTGGCCATGCACAAGCCGCTGATGCGCGCCTCGGGTTTCTCGATCCTCGGCATTCTCGGCCTGCCGGCCTATCGCAGCGCGGAGAAGGCGGGAATCGAGAAGGCCGCCGCCTGGCTCGACCGGATCGGTCTCACGGCGCGGGCCGACGATGCCGCCGGCGACCTGCCCTACGGCGATCAGCGCCGGCTCGAAATCGCCAGGGCCATGTGCACCGATCCGGTGCTGCTCTGCCTCGACGAGCCCGCCGCCGGCCTCAACCCGCGCGAATCCTCGGAGCTGAACACCCTGCTGCGGCTGATCCGGGACGAGTACGACACCTCCGTCCTCCTCATCGAACACGACATGTCGGTGGTGATGCAGATCTCCGACCGGATCGTCGTGCTCGATTACGGCACCAAGATCGCCGACGGCACGCCCGACGACATCCGCACCGATACCCGCGTCATCGCCGCCTATCTCGGCGTCGACGACGAGGAGGTGGCGGCGGTGGAGGCCGAGGTCGGCCTGACGGGAACGCAAGCATGAGTGTCGCCGGCATCAACGTCCTCGTGGAGGAGACCCGCGCGCTTCAGGCGCCGCTCCTCGATGTGCGCGGCGTCTCTGCCTATTATGGCAGCATCCAGGCCCTGAAGGGCGTCGATCTGCACGTGAACGAGGGCGAGATCGTCGCCCTGATCGGCGCCAACGGGGCCGGCAAGTCGACCCTGATGATGACGATCTTCGGCCAGCCGCAGGCACGGACCGGCAGCATCACCTATGCGGGCCGCGACATCACCCGCATGGCGACGCACGAGATCGCGCGCCTCAACATCGCCCAGTCGCCGGAGGGGCGGCGCATCTTCTCCCGCATGAGCGTGCGCGAGAACCTGCAGATGGGCGCGGCCCTGCATGACGGGCGCTATTTCGCCGAGGATCTCGAGCGCATGTGCGTCTTGTTCCCGCGCCTGAAGGAGCGGCTCGACCAGCGCGGCGGCACCATGTCCGGCGGCGAGCAGCAGATGCTGGCCATCGCCCGCGCCCTGATGAGCCGCCCGAAGCTCCTCATGCTCGACGAGCCGTCGCTCGGCCTCGCCCCGCTCATCGTGAAGCAGATCTTCTCGGCCGTGCGGGAGCTCAACGAGCGCGAGGGGCTCACCGTCTTCATCGTCGAGCAGAACGCCTATCACGCCCTCAAGCTGGCCCATCGCGGCTACGTCATGGTGACGGGCGCGGTGACGATGAGCGGCACGGGCCGCGAACTCCTCGACAACCCGCAGGTGAAGGCCGCCTATCTCGAAGGGGGCCAGCATTGAGCGGGTCGGCAATGACGCCCCCACCCTCTCCCCCCTGCGGGAGAGGGTGCCTGCGGAGCAGGCGGGAGAGGGGGCGCCCTCTCCGGAGCCGTCGCTCCCCTCTCCCGACCCGCTTCGCGGGCCACCCTCCCCCGCTGAGGGGGGAGGGAAAGCGCGTCCCGCTTCGGATGGCATCGGTAGGCAAGGCATCATGACCGAGACCCTGTCCCTCGACACGCCCAATCTCGGCATCTTCCTCCTCGTCACCCTGGCGATGGGCGGGGGCGCGGCCTGGATGGCGGGCAGCAGCTTCGCCAGGGGATGGCGTCCGTTCTGGCAGTGCGTGCTGGCGGGGCTCGCCATCGCTGCGGTCTCGCGCTTCCTGCATTACGCCCTGTTCTCGGGTACGCTACTCTCGCCGGCCGGCTACGCCCTCGACGCGGTGGTGATCCTCGCCATCGGCGCGCTCGGCTACCGGGTCACCCGCACCCGGCAGATGACCACCCAGTATCGCTGGCTCTACGAGCGCACCGGCCCGCTATCCTGGCGGGACCGGCAAGGGACGTGAGCCCGACACATCTTCGTGCAACCATGCGCCAAGCGGGACACGTTCAATCCGCCGCGCTGATCGAGGGGAAATGACCATGAAGACACTGATGGCGATGAGCGTGGCGCTGGGTGCGCTGATGCTGGCGGGTGCCGCGCAGGCCGAGATCAAGATCGGCGTGGTCGTCCCGGTCACCGGCCCCAACGCGGCCTTCGGCGCGCAGATCAAGACCGGCGCGACCCAGGCGATCGCCGATATCAACAAGGCCGGTGGCGTCAACGGCGAGAAGCTCGTCATGACCGTGGGCGACGACGCCTCCGATCCCAAGCAGGGCGTGTCGGTGGCCAACAAGTTCGCTTCCGAGGGCGTGAAGGCCGTGGTCGGCGCGTTCAATTCCGGCGTCTCGATTCCGGTCTCCGACGTGCTGCAGGAGGCCGGCATCATCGAGATCAGCCCCGCCTCGACGGCGATCAAGTATACCGAGCGCGGCAACTGGAACACGTTCCGCACCTGCGGTCGCGACGACCAGCAGGGCGCGGTGGCGGGCGCCTACCTCGCCGACAAGTTCAAGGGCAAGAAGATCGCCTTCGTCCATGACAAGACCCCCTACGGACGCGGGCTGGCCGACGAGACCCTGAAGGCGCTCAAGGCCAAGGGCGGCACCAACGTTATCTTCGAGGGCATCAACCCCGGCGAGAAGGACTTCTCCTCCCTCGTCTCGAAGCTGAAGCAGGCCGGCATCGACGTGGTCTATTTCGGCGGCCTCTATACCGAGGCCGGGCTCCTGATCCGCCAGATGCGCGACCAGGGCCTCGCCGCCCCGCTCATGGGTGGCGACGGCATCGCCGACCGGGAATTCTCTCAGGTCGGCGGTCCCGGTTCGGACGGCACCCTGATGACCTTCTCGCCCGACGCCCGCAAGAACCCGAAGGCCAAGGCCACCATCGACTCCTTCAAGGCTATGAACTTCGATCCCGAGGGCTACACGCTCTATTCCTACGCCGCCGTGCAGATCCTGAAACAGGCGATGGAGGCGACGAAGTCGAGCGACGGGCAGAAGATCGCCACCTACATGCAGCAGGGCAAGCCGTTTGACACCGTGATCGGCGACATCTCCTACGACAAGAAGGGCGACATCACCCGGCCCGACTACGTCATGTACATGTGGAAGAAGGGCGCCGACGGCGCCATCAACTACGCTGGCAACGAGGTCCCGTAGAACTACGCTTACCCCTCTCCCCGCCGGGCGGGGAGAGGACGTCGTCCTCCCCTTGTCGGGAGGCGGCGTGAGCCCGGCAGGGCGAGGGTGAGGGGGTGACTCCGGGTATGGCTCCTCCAGCCAAGCCCCCTCACCGTCGGCTGCCGCCTCGCCGCGCTGACGACAGGGGTGTCGCTTCCCTCTCCCCGCGTGCGGGGAGAGGGAGTGCGCGCCGGCCTTTCGGAACAGAACCCGTAGGGCATAGTCTTCCGCCTCTCCCCGCGTGCGGGGAAAGGCAGTGCTCACCGAGACTGCCTCAAGGCGTCGGGCTTTCCCCGTGCTGGCCGTCGAGCGCCACGTCGGCGCTGGGCACGCTCTCGTTCACGGCCTGCGCCCGGCGGATGTCCGGTGAGGTCGCTTCCGCGAGGAGGTCGGCGAGAGCCGTGTCGAGGGCGGCGGTGCGGGTCTGCTGGCTGCCGAGCCGCCGGATCGAGACGGTGCGCTCCTCGCCTTCCTTGCGGCCGACCACGAGCATGACCGGCACCTTGGCCAGGGAATGCTCGCGGACCTTGTAATTGATCTTCTCGTTGCGCAGGTCCGACTCGACCCGGAGCCCGGCGCGGTTGAGCGCGGCCACCACCTCGCGGGCGTAGCCGTCGGCATCTTGCGTGATCGTCGCCACCACCACCTGAACCGGCGCGAGCCAGAGCGGGAAATGGCCGGCGAAATGCTCGATCAGGATGCCGGTGAAACGCTCCAGCGAGCCGCAGATCGCCCGGTGGACCATGACCGGAGCCTTCTTCTGGCTGTCGGCATCGACGTAGAACGCCCCGAAGCGCTCCGGCAGGTTGAAATCCACCTGGGTCGTGCCGCACTGCCAATCGCGGCCGATGGCGTCGTGGAGCACGTATTCGAATTTCGGCCCGTAGAAGGCGCCCTCGCCCGGGCTGATCTCGGTCTTGATCCGGCCGCCCGACTGCTCCTCGATCTGTGCCAGGACGCGGGTCATCACCTCCTCGGCATGGTCCCACAGGGCATCCGAACCGACCCGCTTCTCGGGCCGGGTCGAGAGCTTCACCACGATGTCGCCGAAGCCGAAATCGCTGTAGGTCGAGAGGATCAGGTCGTTGATCTTGAGGCATTCGTCGGCGAGCTGGTCCTCGGTGCAGAAGACGTGGGCATCGTCCTGGGTGAACCCGCGCACGCGCATCAGCCCGTGCATGGCGCCCGAGGCCTCGTAGCGGTGGACGATGCCGAACTCGGCCATGCGCAGGGGCAGGTCGCGGTAGGATTTCAGGCCGTGCTTGAAGATCATCACATGGCCGGGGCAGTTCATGGGTTTGAGCGCGAACCAGCGCTTGTCCTCAGCCTCGTCGCCCGCACTTTGCGCGGCGAACATGTTCTCCCGGTACCAGTCCCAGTGGCCGGAGGTCTCCCAGAGCGACTTGTCGAGGATCTGCGGCGCGTTCACCTCGGCGTAATCGCCCTTCAGGCGCCGGCGCATATAGGCGATGAGCTCCTGAAAGATGGTCCAGCCCTTGGCGTGCCAGAACACGACGCCCGGCCCCTCCTCCTGGAAGTGGAACAGGTCCATCTCGCGGCCCAGGCGCCGGTGGTCGCGGCGCTCGGCCTCCTCGAGCCGGTGGAGATAGGCGTCGAGGTCTTCCTTCGTGGCCCAGGCGGTGCCGTAGATGCGGGTCAGCATCGGGTTGTTGGAATCGCCGCGCCAATAGGCGCCCGCCACCTTCATCAGCTTGAAGGCGGTGCCGACCTTGCCCGTCGAGGTCATGTGCGGGCCGCGGCAGAGGTCGAACCATTCGCCCTGGCGATAGATGTTCAGGTCCTCGCCGGGTGGGATCGCGTCGACGAGCTCGACCTTGTACCGTTCGGCTTTCGACTCGAACAGCGCCCGCACGTCGTCGCGCTTCCACACCTCCTTGGTGAAGGGGGCGTCGCGGGCGATGAGCTCGCGCATCTTCGCCTCGATCTTGGGGAAGTCCTCGGGCGTGAACGGCTGGTCGCGGGCGAAATCGTAGTAGAACCCGTTCTCGATCACCGGGCCGATGGTGACCTGGGTCTCCGGCCACAGGGATTGCACGGCCTCCGCCAGGACGTGGGCGCAATCGTGCCGGATCAGTTCCAGGCTGCGCGGGTCGGCGCGGTCGAGGAACTCGATGCGCACGTCCGAATCGATCAGGTCGTCGAGATCGCGGACGCGCCCGTCGAGGGCCATCGCCACGGTGCGCTTGGCGAGGCTCTTGGCAATGCCCTCGACCACGGTACGGCCGGTCACCGCGGCGTCGTAGCTGCGGGTGTTGCCGTCTGGGAATGTCAGGATGGGCATCGGATCGGGTCTCCTTGCGCTCACTCCTGCGAACGAGGCAGGTAAGCGGCTGGTGTTCGGATGGCGCGCGCTCGGCGCGAGGGGCGCGGTCTAGACCGTTTCGCAGGAGGAAGAAATCCGCGCGGGCCATCGACCGGCCTTTTACGGGCTCTCGCGGACGTGAACGCACTTCCGAGACGATCCGGGTCGGTTGATACAAGCTGCGATTGACAAGCTTCCGGCCCCATCCGCCCATTCACGCATCACGGAACCGGGATGGCCGGCAGCGGGCGGATGCTCGTGCCGGTTCGCCGAGAAGGTCCGATCAAGCAGGCCGGCCCGAAAGGCGACCGGCCGAAGGGAGAGTATCGATGGCGAATCCAGCTTCCGCCGCTGCCGCCGAGCCCGTCCCGGCGGCGGAGACGCCCGCGCGCCGGTTCTGGCCGCAGGGCTGGTGGCGGATCGTCGATGTCAAGATCGGCATCATTCCCCTGCCGGTCTATCTCATCCTCGTCGCCCTCCTCGCCGTCCTGACCTCGGAGGGCGAGATCAAGCCCGATGCGCCGACGATGATCGCGGTGCTGGCGCTCGGCGGCTTCACCTGCGCCGAGATCGGCAAGCGGCTGCCGGTCCTGAAGAATATCGGGGCGGGCGCGATCTTCGCGACCTTCATCCCCTCGGCCCTGGTCTATTACATGCTGATCCCGACGCCGCTGGTGAAGGCGATCACGGATTTCACCAAGTTCACAAACTTCCTCTACCTGTATATCGCCACGATCATCGTCGGCAGCATCCTGGGGATGGACCGGGACGTGCTGATCAAGGGCTTCCTGAAGATCTTCGTGCCCCTGGCGGCCGGCTCCGTGGCGGCGGCCTGCGTGGGCACGCTGGTCGGCACCCTGCTCGGCCTCGGCGCCTATCACACCTTCTTCTTCATCGTCGTGCCGATCATGGCCGGCGGCGTCGGCGAAGGGGCGATCCCGCTCTCCATCGGCTACGCCGCCATCCTCGGCCAGGGCCAGGGCGACGTGTTCGCGCAGGTTCTGCCTCCCGTCATGCTCGGCAGCCTGACGGCGATCGTGCTGGCCGGCACCCTCAATGCCGTGGGCAAGCGGATGCCGCATCTCACCGGCGAGGGCCGGCTCCAGCCGGACCGGGACAACGACGTCACCGCCGCCAAGGTCGAGGACGCGCCCGTGGATGCGGCGACAGTGGGAGCGGCCGCGCTCACCGCCGTGACGCTCTACCTCCTCGGCGTGATGATGCACCACCTCACCGGGCTCCCCGCTCCCGTGGCGATGCTGTTCCTCGCCGTGCTCGCCAAGCTCGCCAGCGCCGTCTCGCCACGCCTCCAGGCCGGCGGCTTCGTCGCCTACAAGTTCGTCCAGATCAGCATGACCTATCCGCTGCTCTTCGCCATCGGCGTGTCGATGACCCCCTGGGACAAGCTGGTGGCGGCGTTCACGCTGGCGAACCTCATCACCATCGTCTCGACGGTGGTGACGCTGATGGCCACCGGCTTCCTGGTGGGACGCCGCCTCGGCATGTACCCGATCGAGACCGCCATCGTGAATGCCTGCCACAGCGGCCAGGGCGGCACCGGGGACGTGGCGATCCTCACCGCCGCCAACCGCATGGCGTTGATGCCCTTCGCCCAGATCGCCACCCGCATCGGCGGCGCGCTGACGGTGACGGGGACGCTGGTGGTGATGCGCTGGGTCAGCGGGGGCTGAGGGGAGCGGCCACGACGACCTCCGTCCTTACCGAATTCGCGATGAAGCACTCCTCATGCGCGGCCTCGTGGAGCGCCGCGAGCCGTTCGGCATCCGGGGCGGTGCCGGCCCAGTCGATGTCCGGGCGGAGCGTGACCCGCGTCACCGCACGACGTCCGGGCCTCGTCTCCTCCAGCACGCCCTCGGCATGGTCCCGATAGGCGGTGACGCCGAATCCGGCGAGGCGCGCGAGATGGAGGAGGGTCAGCATGTGGCAGCTCGACAGCGCCGCGACCAGCATCTCCTCCGGGTCGACGGCCTCGCGAGCGGCCCATTTCCCGACCACGTGCTCCGATGCGGTGCCGGCGAGCGTCACGCCGCCATCGAACGTCACTGTGTGCCCCCGGCCGTAACGCCCGGCGGCGAAATCCTCCCCGGGCTTCAGGGCCCAGGCGACATCCGCGATATGGGTCGACATGCAGTGTTTCTTCCGTCGCATCGCCGGTGATGGGGCAACGCTACCCTCCCGCGCGCTCGTCTTCCACCGCCTCGCACGCAAACGGCGATGGCGGCGCGTTCACTCCGCGCCAGCGCCCATAGGTCCAGGGGGCGTACCAGGCCGAGCGCGGCGGCAGGGTCTCGGGCACGATGTCGATGCCATGCGTGCCGAACGGGCCGCAGCGGCAGATGCGCGAGAACCCGATCCAGCCGCCCGGCCACAATCCGTGCCGGCGGATCGCCTCGTCGGTGTAGTCCGAACAGGACGGCCAGTGCCGGCATTGCCGGCCGATCAGGCCCGACAGGGTGAGCTGGTAGCCCCGGATCGCCCAATGGGCCGCGCGGCGGACCATGGCTCTATTCGGCGGCCTGGGCCTTGGCGGCGACCTGATCGAGGGCATTCACCACGGCATCGAAGGTAAGGAGGGTCGAGGCGTGGCGCGCCTTGAAGTCCCGCACCGGCTCGAGCACGGCGAGGTCGGCCCACTCGCCCTGCGGTGCCGGCCCGTTCTCCTTGAGCATGCGCCGCACCGTGTCGCGCACCTCCCGCAACTCGTCCGCCTTTGCGCCGACCACGTGGCGGGCCATGAGCGAGGATGACGCCTGGCCCAGGGCGCAGGCCTTCACCTCATGGGCGAAGTCCGTCACCGTGCCGTCCTTGACCGAGAGATCGACGGTGACGGTGGAGCCGCAGAGCTTGGAATGGGCGGTGGCGCTGGCATCCGGTGCGTCGAGCCGGCCAAGACGCGGGATGTCGGCGGCGAGTTCGAGAATGCGGCGGTTGTAGATATCGTCGAGCATGGGGGGCGTCCTGCCGGATGGAGCCGGCTTCCGATCACGATGGTCTGATCCGCATTCCCCGCATTGCGCGGCGGCGCGATAACGACGATATAGGCGCCAGCGTACCGTTTCGCGAGGAGGCGGTTCGTCGACCAGGGTCGCGCCCACGGCCAAGGAAATTCTCATCGTTCGGGCGCCGGCCTGCGGCAACGCGGCTGAAAACGCGACCGAGATGGTTCGACGATGTACGCAAAACCAGATAGTTCGACGATGAACGCACGTGTCGCCCGTGCGGGAGATGCCATGGATGCCGCGCTCAAATCCCTTTCCTACCGGCTGACCGAGACGGATCATCAGGGAATGGACCCGACTGCCAAGGCTGTACCCGCGCCCCTGAACGGGATGCGCAACGACAATTCCCGCCCCGTGGAGGCCCCCGCCGAGGTCGCCCCCCTGCCCGCTTCGGCCAAGCGCGTGCCCGATGCCGTGGCCACCGGCCGCCCGAGCCGGGAGGAGGCCGAGGCCGCCGTGCGCACCCTGCTGCGCTGGGCCGGTGACGACCCGAGTCGTGAGGGTCTCAAGGACACGCCCGCCCGTGTGGCGAAGGCCTATGGCCAGCTCTTCGGCGGCTACGAGCAGGATGCCGATGCCCTGCTCGAGCGCGTGTTCGAAGAGGTCGAGGGCTATTCCGACATCGTCCTCGTGCGCGACATCCCGTTCTATTCCCATTGCGAGCACCACATGGTGCCGTTCATGGGCCTCGCCCATATCGCCTATTACCCCACCAAGGGCGTGGTCGGCCTGTCGAAGCTCGCCCGCGTGGTCGACACCTTCGCCCGCCGCCTGCAGACGCAGGAGACCATGACGGCCCAGATCGCCGACGTGATCGAGAGCATCCTCAAGCCGCGCGGCATCGCCGTGATGGTGGAGGCCGAGCATCTCTGCATGGCCATGCGCGGCGTGCAGAAGGCCGGCGTCTCTACCCTGACCACGCAGTTCCGCGGCGTGTTCAAGGACGATGCCAACGAGCAGGTCCGGTTCCTGACCCTCGTCCGCAACAACAAGAACTGACGCGGGCATTCCACGCGATGACGGTGAGCCAAGCTTCCGCCGCGCCCGGTGGGTTCTCCCTGCCCGGTTCGCGCAAGGATGTGGAGGAAGGCGGAACGCTGACCCCGCGCTTCGACGCGAACGGTCTCGTCGCCTGCATCGCCGTCGATGCCCATGACGGCCGGGTTCTGATGCTCGCCCACATGAACGCCGAATCCCTGCGGCTCACCCTCGAGACCGGCGAGGCCTGGTACTGGTCGCGCTCGCGGAGCGAGCTTTGGCACAAGGGCGCCACGAGCGGGCAGGTCCAGCGCGTCGTCGAGATGCGGGTCGATTGCGACCAGGACGCGCTCCTGATCTCGGTGGAGGTCGGGGGCGACGGCGGATGTTGCCATACCGGGCGACGCTCCTGCTTCTACCGCGCCGTCTCCCTCGATCCGGTATCCGGCGAGGCCCTGCTCGGACCCGCCGGGCCGTGACCTGGGATGGGCTGTCCTTTCGCGGGGTCGCCCTCTACCGCCAGGGCATGCTGTCTACCCTGTCGCAGAAGCCGGTCTTTCCACGGGGCAATGTCGAGCCCGTAGCCGAACAGCCGCCGCCGCGACCGCGAATCGGCCTCGCTCTGGGCGGCGGTTCCGCGCGAGGCTGGGCGCATATCGGCGTCATCGAGGTGTTGGAAGAGGCCGGCATCCACCCCGACATGGTGGCCGGCTGCTCCATCGGTGCCGTCGTGGGGGGATGCTACGCCGCCGGCAAGCTCGATCTGCTCAAGGATTTCGCCCTGTCGCTGACGCGGCGGCGGGTCATGGGGCTCCTCGACCTGCGCCTGGGGTCTGGCCTCATCGCCGGCGAGCGGTTGAAGCGCCGCCTCGAAGGCGATCTCGGCACGCGGCGGGTGGAGAACCTGCCGATTCGCTTTGCCAGCGTCGCGACGGATCTCGGCTCGGGCGACGAGGTCTGGCTGACCCGTGGCTCCCTGGTGGAGGCGATCCGGGCCTCCTACGCCCTCCCCGGCCTGTTTCCCCCGGTGCGTCTCGACGGGCGCCTGATGATGGACGGAACGCTGGTGAATCCGGTGCCGGTCAAGCTCGCGCGCGGGCTCGGGGCCGAACTGGTGATCTGCGTGAACCTCAACGGCGATCCGCGGACCGAGCCCGGTCTGGTGATCGGGCCCGACGGCGACGGGGCCGCCTCGCCGGCCCTGCCCCTCACCACGTCGCGCCGGGGGTGGAACCTGCTGAACCGCATGCGCGGCACCGGTCGGCGCGGGCCGGCGCCACGCCCTGCCCCGCCCCGCGAACCCGGCCCTCCCGGCATGGGGCGGGTCATGTTCGACGCGTTCAACATCACCCAGGACCGGATCTCGCGGGCGAGGCTGGAGCGGGACCCGCCGGATCTCATGCTGTCCCCACGCCTCGCGGAGATGGGCTTGTTCGAGTTCCACCGCGCCGAAGAGGCGATCCTTCTCGGGCGGGACGCGGCCAAGGCCGCGCTGCCGCGCATCAGGGAACTCGTGGCCCTTGCGGCCGAACGGGTCTGAGACCCCAGCTGGCGCGATCGACGCCGCGTCAGGCCATGGTGATGTAGTCGCGCATGGCCTGATGCTCCGCCTCCACGGCGGCGATCCGGCGCTTGACCACGTCACCGATGGAGACGAGGCCGGCGAGCCGCCCATCCTCGACCACCGGCACGTGGCGGAAGCGCCCGTCGGTCATCAGCTGCATGACCTCCTCGACGGTGCTCGACCGGGTGCAGGTGGTCACGGACGCCGTCATGTGCTGCGAGATCGGCGCATCGAACGCCCCCGCGCCCTGGCGGGACAGAGCCCGGATGATGTCCCGCTCGGACAGGATGCCGAGGACCGCACCCTCGTCATTGCTCACGACGATGGCGCCGATCCGCTTCTCGGCGAGGAGATGGATGGCGTCGTCCAAGGTCCGGTTCGGCTCCACAGTGACGACTGAGCCGCCCTTCTCGGAAAGGATGCGTGCGACGGTCATGACCATGATCTCCCATAGGCTGTTACGCGGGCCGGGTTGATCCCGGCGCATCACGGAATTGTGTGACGTCATCTCTGACGTGACAACCCACGGGACCGCCCTTCCGATGCCGAAACATGCGGAAAAATTACGCTTTTGCGCCTCTTGATCGGTCAAGCATCGGAAAGAGGAAAAATCCTGCCAAGAACCCGCCCAGATGGGCGTCCCACGCCACCGTGGAGGATTCGGCTCCCAGCGGCAGTGAAATGATCCCGAAGACGAAGTTGGTGACGAGCCAGATACCCAGGAACATCACCGCCGTGCGGTTCCTCAGCAATTCGGGAATGGTCTGAAGGGGCGGATGTGCCACGCGCTGCCAGGGGTGGCCGGCAAGGAAGGATGGAGGCGGTTGGAACACGAAGCGCGCGGCGGCGGCCATCATGGCCGAGACCCCGGCCGAGGCGCCGATCAGCGGGGCGGTGCTGAGCGGATCGATGGCTACGTGCAGGATGCCTCCGGCCACCGCGCCGATGAGTCCGAGCAGACCATAGCGCCAGGGGCCGCATCGCCGCGCCACGGGGGAGCCGAAGGCGGCGAGCCAGACCACGTTGATGATGACATGCATCCACGAGTCATGCAGCAACGCATATGTGGCGAAGGTCCAAAGGCTCGCCGAAGGATTGACCACCGCATCAGCGGAGGCGGGAGCTGCCTTAGACAGGATCTCCGCGACCCGATCCGGGTCTACCGAGGCCAGCCAGCGCCCTGGGATCAGGGCCAGGTCCAGGAGAAGCCTGATGTCCCATTCGTCCGGCAGGACGAAGTCCCGTAGGGCATGGAGGCCGAGCAGGAGGGCGATCGATGCCGTCACCGCGCCGGGCATGTTGAAGACGGGGACGCGGTTTTGGCGCGGCAGATCGGGCATGGCATCCATGGCGTCACCATGTCGGCGCGGATGCTGCCGCCGCAAGCCCTCGGTCCATGCAAATTCAGGCGAGCGGCGCGCGATTTGGGCGAAGCGCCGACCCTACCCGAACGCTTCGACCCTGCTGGACATCGCCGCGATGGCTGCCCGGCGGCAGCGTGAGCCTGGCGCGTTAACCCTAATCAAAGCTTAAGCGAGCGTGCCGCCTTGGACGGGCATAAGGTGTGCGCAGGCTTGTTAACCGAACCGTCCGCTGTGTCCAGCGCTGCGCGGATCGGGCCGATTTCGAACAGGTCCCCCCGGGGGCCGTGCCACGACGGGACACCATGAAGCATCCGACCAGCCGTATGCTCTACCATTACTGGGACCGGCTTCGTGGTACGCGGGCCGCGCCCGAGAGGAGCGAGATCGAGCCCGGCGAGATCCGCAACCTCCTGTCCGAGAGCCTCATTCTGGAACTCGACATGGCGCGTTCCGCCGCGACGGTCAGGCTTGCGGGAACCCGCGTCTGCGCGTTGTTCGGGCGTGAATTGCGCGGCAGCGCCTTCGCCGCCATCTGGGGCGAGGGGCAGGCCGATCCCTGGCGTCTCGTGGAGACGGTGGCGGTCGATACGGTCGGGATCGTCGCGGGTCTGCGCGGGATAACGCAGCGGGACGAGCAGATCGACCTCGAACTCCTGCTCCTTCCCCTGCGCCACCGTGGGCAAACCCAGGTCCGCTTGCTCGGAGCGCTCAGCCCCAAGGTGGTTCCGCAATGGCTGGGGCTGCGCCCCGTGGAACGGCTCGAATCCGTGTCCCTGCGCGTCCTCGATCCGACTTACGACGTCATCGACCTCGCCAGGAGCGACGCCGCGTCAAATCTCAGGAACCTGCCGCAACCCGCCAATGACAGCCTGCCGGTGCGTCGCGGCCACCTGATGGTGCATCCCGGCGGGCGGGTCTGATCGGCTTTTGACGGATGGTGCGTGGGACGCGTCTATCCCGGCAAAGATTTTCGTAACCAAGAGACCTGTACGATTGTGCTGACGACGATCCAACCCGAGTGCGGATTCCGCGATGATCGAGGCTCTCGCGCAGACTGAAGCGAAGCCGGTTCGCTTGCTGCGGCCGTCGGATCTGCGTCGTCATCAGCGGGTCAAGGTCGCCCTCCTCGGCCGTTACATGCTGGCCGACCGCCGCGAATTTCCCTGCCAGACCGTCGACATGTCACCGGGCGGCGTCCGCCTGACCTGCGCGGTACTGGGAGAACTCGACGAGCGCGTCGTGCTGTATCTCGAGAGTATCGGCCGCATCGAGGGGACCATCGCCCGGTTCCCCAGCGGCGGCATCGCGGTTCGCCTGAATGCGACTCAACGCAAGCGCGACAAGATCGCGTCCCAGCTCACCTGGATCTCCAACCGCGAGGCCCTCGGCCTGCCCGAAGGGCGCAACCACGAGCGTCTCACGCCCCAGGAAACCGGGGTGACGGTGAAGCTCGAGGGCGGGCGCGAGGTCGCCGCCCGTATCATCGACGTCTCCCTGTCCGGCGTCGCCCTCTCGACCCAGGCGCAGCCACCGATTGGAACAAGCGTCATGGTGGGGCGGACGCCGGGTCGCGTGGTGCGCTACTTCGAGGGCGGCATCGGCGTGGGTTTCATGCTCCCGATCTCGCCCGACCTGTTCCATGAGGGCCTGACGCTCTGAGAGCGTCCCCCCGCCTCGCCTCGGCTTGAGAGCGCCGCCTCTTCGGGTTCTGCCGACAGTTCGGTCGTCCTGGCGTCGGCGAGATACGGTCCAACAGGTCGGATCCTCCCGGCTCGGGATGGCCGTGCCGGCTTTCCTCGTCGTTCGTTCCGACATCCACGGCGCCCGGGCAAGGTGGGGATGAGATCCTCGCCGATCGCATCCGCCTCGTCATGGTTACGGTTTGCCTGACGCGATCGCGCCAATGCGAGTCCTTGGTTCAGCCGCCGGTTGGCTTTGTCCGCCAGCGGCTAGGCTTCGAGGTCGGATCGATAAAATTGCGCCGATCCGTTTCAGCGCAGCACAGGAAGCGTGGCGGCATCGTGGTCCTCGTTGGACGAGGTGGTCGCGATGGCACGGACGAAAACATTCTTGCTGGGGATGCTCGCGGCGCTGGCGATGTTCGGCGCCGGGGCGTCACAGGCCCAGACCATGGCCGCCCTGCCCTCGCCCTCGCAATCCGCCGATGTTCTCGGTGCCGCCCGCCCCATCGTCGGCTGGGTGTCGTTTTGCCAGCGTTACCCGGCCGAATGCGCCATCGACGCGAATGAGCCGTCCCGTATCGCCCTCACCCCCGCCACTTGGAGCTTGATCGTCTCGGTCAACCGTCGGGTGAATACCGGTCTGCGCGCCGTCACCGATTCAGAGCATTGGGGCGAAGCCGACCGCTGGGACCTCGCCGAGGACGGAATGGGAGATTGCGAGGATTTCCAGCTCGTCAAGCGCAAGCGCCTCGCCGATGCCGGCCTGTCCCGCCGCGCCATGCGGATGACCGTGGTCATCGACGAGAAGGGCGAGGGCCATGCCGTGTTGACGCTCCTGACCGACCGTGGCGACTTCATCCTCGACAACAAGACCAGCGAGATCCTGCCCTGGTATCGGACCGGTTACGTCTTCATCAAACGCGAGAGCCAGGATTCCGTGGCCTGGGTGTCCCTGGGCGGCGTCACGTCTCCGGTGACCACCGCGAACCGCTGAACCGGATTCTCCGGGGTTGCCGGAAAACATCACATTTCTGCCCTGGAACTCCCGAGCCAGTGGGAAGTTAATTCCGGTTTAACTTTTGGATTGAGCCCCAGCTCAGGGCGTGCCAGTTTCTTGCCTTCGGCAACGAATGGCAGGGCGACCGGAATGCGGCACGCGATTCTGCGAGGCGTCGACGGCGGAAGCTTCTCGGGAAGCGGGCTGTTGAGACGGGTCGGCCGTGCGGCCAGGGTCTCCCTGGTGGGCTCCATCCTGCTCCTCGGCGGGGCCGCCACGCAAGCGCGCCCGGTCGCCGCCCTCCCCAATGCGCCGGCCGTGAACGAGAATGGCGGCGCCCGGCCGGTGGCGGCCTGGAACGGGTTCTGCGCCAAATACCCCGCCGAATGCATCGTCGACACGTCGCAGCCAGCGATCATCGCCCTCAACCCGGCGATCTGGCGTACGCTCACCAGCGTCAACCGTCGTGTCAACGCACGTATCCATCCGATCACCGACATGGCCCATTGGGGCGTCGTCGACCGGTGGGACTTTCCCGATGACGGTTTCGGCGATTGCGAGGATTTCCAGCTTCTGAAGCGCAGGATGCTGGTGGAGCGCGGCCTCCCCCGTCGTGCCCTACGGATGACCGTCGTCATCGACGATATCGGCGAAGGCCATGCGGTCCTGATGGTCCGCACCGACAAGGGCGATCTCATCCTCGACAACAAGACCACCGCGATCCTGTCCGCGCCCCGCACCGGCTACACCTACGTCAAGCGTGAGGGCCAGGACAGCATGGCCTGGGTCTCGCTCAACGGCGTCGCCTCGCCGGTGGCCACCGCCAACCGCTGATCGATCGTGGCCTCGATCCGCCCTTCGCTGGTCCTGACCCGGACGGACGAAACGCGAGGCTCCGCGACGTCTCGCATTGAGCCGCTGGCGCGGCTCGTTCCGCTCAACCGGTGATCATGTGGGCGAGATTGAGGGCGATCCGGCCCGAGAGCAGGCTCCAGCCGCAGGCGATGATCGTCGCGATCATGACGAAGGGGATCGGACGGCCCTCGATCCGGCGACCGCGGACGGTGTTGCGCAGGATGATGAAGGGAGCACCGAAGGCCAGGATCGGCAGAGCCGCCACCGCCCCGACACCGCCGCGTTCCAGCAGGCTGAAGCTCGCGCGGCGGTCGGAGACGAGCTCGAAGGCGCTGGCGAGGAGGCCCGACAAGGCGAGACCGACACACAGGGTCCGAATCGATTCGATGGCGGAGGGGCTGATGTCCATGGCGCGCTCGACCGTTGACGACGGATTGAGCGTGCACTCTGCCAGAGCGTTTACGAGTTGTTAAGGATTTCCCGGCGTCAGGATTGGCCGACGCACAAGGAGAACTACGCGGATTCCAGCGTCATGCGGATCGCGGCTCCGGAGAGCCCGCGATCGAGGTGCGAGGCCTCTCGGCCGGCCAGCTTCAGTCTTCGAGATCGATGTCGAGAATCGCCATGGCGAAGTTGAACGAGCGATCGCCGTCCTCGTCGTCGACGGAGACCACACCGAGGAACTCTTCGCCGATATAGACTTCGGCCGAATCGTCCTTCTTGGGGCGGGCCACGAGGCGGATATTCGTGTTGGCGAACGTCCGGCGCATAAAATCCTGGACCTTCGCGATGTCGGTCTTGTTCACGCTTTCGCCTCTTGCTTCGTCGGTGGTCGGTGGAGGCGGGACCGGTTCGAGCGGTCCAGCGCCTCGGGATGGGCACCGCTTGCCATGCCGCTTCGCGCCGGGCAAGCGCGGGCAAACGGGTTCAGATGCCTTCGGCCATGTGGATGAACTGGTCGATATTGACGAACTGGTCCATGGCGCGGGCCGGTTCGGCGCAGCCGGCGGTGCCGACCACGCGGGCGGGCACGCCCACCACCGTGGTATGGGCCGGAACCGGGCGCAGGACCACGGAGCCGGCGGCCACGCGGGCATACTCGCCCACTTCGATGTTGCCCAGGATCTTGGCGCCGGCACCGATCATGACGCCGCGGCGGATCTTGGGGTGGCGGTCGCTGCCCTGCTTTCCGGTGCCGCCGAGGGTGACGGCGTGCAGGATCGAGACGTCGTCCTCGATCACGGCGGTGGAGCCGACGACGACGCCGGTGGCGTGATCGAGGAAGATACCACGTCCGATGCGGGCGGCGGGATGAATGTCGGTCTGAAAGACCTCGGACGAGCGGCTCTGCAGGTAGAGCGCGAGGTCGCGGCGCCCGCTGGTCCAGTACCAGTGCGCGAGACGATGGGCCTGGATGGCGTGGAAGCCCTTGAAGTACAGGACGGGTTCTATGGCCCGCGCCGCCGCGGGGTCGCGATCCAGCACGGCCCCGATATCGGCGCGGAAGCTGTCACCGATGCGTGGATCGGCGGCGATGGCCTCGTGGAAGCCATGCGCCACGAGTTCCGCCGGCAGCGAGGGATGGCCGAGACGCGCGGCGACGCGGTGGGACACGGCGGCTTCGAGCGTCGCCTGGTTGAGGATGGTCGCCACGATGAACGAGGCGAGTTGAGGCTCCTCGCGAACCACGGCTTCGGCCTCGCCGCGCAGGCGCGACCAGACCGGATCGACGGTCCCGGCGATGGATTCGTGTCCGATCGCGGGATTCGAGAGTGGGCTGGCGGACATGGACTCCTCCGCAATGCGGAATCTGAGGCGAACGGCGCGGCCCGGACGGCTGGATCGCCTCGTCCAGGCCCGGACGGCCTTGTCGGGAACCGATACGGGAGAACGCTCTCCCCCGAGGTCAAGGGCGGACGGAGCACTCCGTTCCCTCGGGCTCTCCCCATAGCGTGGGGAAAGGCATCCCCGGTATCAAGGGGTTCTCGCCCGTACCGATGGCCGGTCAGGCACTGCGCCGGTAATCCGCCGATCCGAAACGCGCGTCGATCACGGCGGCGAGCCGGTCGATCATCTCTTCCAAGGCGACGTCGGATGTGTCCACCACCGCCGGGGCACGGGCATAGAGCGGCTCGCGGCTGAGCAGCACGGCGCGCAGCTCCTGCATGGCCGAGGCATGATCCCCCGTGGTGGCGAGTTTTCCCTGGTCGCGCACGCGCTGCATGTGCTCCTCGGGCTTGGCCCGAAGCCAGACCGTGAAGAAGGCCTGGAGGAGGAGGTCGTATGTCAGGGGCTCGGCGACGATGCCTCCGCTCGTGGCGAGAATCATCGGGCCGGGATGTTCGGTCAGCCGCCGCAGGGCGGCCTGTTCGAGGCGGCGATACCCCTCCTGGCCATAGATCGCGAAGATCTCCTTCACGGACAGCGCATTCTCGCGCTCGATCTCGGCGTTGAGCTCGATGAAAGTCCAGCCCAGGCGTTCGGCTACCCGGCGGCCGAGGGTCGATTTCCCCGCTCCGCGCAGGCCGACCAGGGCCACCCGCGGCATCGGGGTCTCGCCGTTGGCCGTGGCGTGGCCGGACAGGATGCCCTTCGCCAGCGTGATCTGTTCCGCCGATGCGGTCGCGAGGAGATCGCGGATCACGTGCCAGTCCGGCGGGGTGTCCTGCACGGTGATCATGTCGTCGAGCCGCACGCCCATCGCATCCGCCACTCGGCGCAGCAGGATGATCGAGACGTTGCCCTGCCCGCTCTCGAGCTGGGCGATGTAGCGCTCCGACAGCCCCGAGGTCTGGGAGAGGAGTTTTCGTGAAAGGCCACGCACCGTCCGCGCGTGCCTGACACGCCGACCGAGTTCGGCCAGGAAAATCGATTCTTGTTCAGCCGCGCCGGCCATGCCGTCGTCCGTCTTCCGTGTTCGCGTCCCGGACCTGACCGTCCCGGAGGCTGATGACCTCACCATATCCCGCCACGCGATCCTCACTCGGCACGAAGTTCGTGCTGGCGAGATCGATTGCAGCGGGCTCCCGAGCGCCGGTCGCGGTCCTTTGTTCCATGGTCGTTCGACCAAGATCAGGCTCGCGACTACGCTTCACTATCGTCGGCGTTGGGCTTGATGTCCAAGACTTGCACTTCACGCTTCACGTTGGAAGCCCGATCTTGCAAGACCGTGGTCTCTGAATGCCGCACTGCACCATGTGATGTGGGCTTGCGTCATACGCAAGCGAAACATGTGTTGGCTTTGCCGCAATCAGCGTGGCCGAGGGAGCTTTTGCGTGGCGTGGTTTCGAAAAACGATATTCGCTTGTCTGGGTCTGAGACACACAGCCGGTTCGGGTGGGGAGGATCGACCGGCCCGGTGAGGCGATGCGTCGGGTGCAGAGGACCCTTGGGAACCCTACTGGCTCGGCGGAAGAGCCGAGGCTTCCATGATCGTACCGGGTGTCGGCGCCTTCTTGGCCACGATCGGCCGGCCGACCGAGGCGAGGACGATGGCCGAGGGACGACGCGGCGGCAGCGGCACTTCCACTTTCTCCGTCACGGAGAATTCGGCGGCGGCCGTAACGGCGGCGGGCTGCGGCATTGCCGGATTGACCGACAGGGCGGCCAAAGCCGTGGCCTGGGGGGTCATGGCCGGCGCATGGGCGGGGCCGATCTCCGCCACGGCGGGCGCGAGGCCGGACAAGGCGGCCGGGCGGCGCGGCGGCAGCGGGACTTCCACCAGCTCGGTCAGCACAGGCGGTGTGGTCAGGCTCGGAGCATAGGCCAGGGCCGTTCCGGCAGCGGTGACGTTCGCATCGGGCTGCGCCTTGCGCTGCGTGCCGAAGCCACGGGTGAACACGTCGCTGAAGGCCGCGCTCGATTGCGGCGAGGCGGCCGTGGTGTCCTCGAGGCCGGCGACCAGGGTGCCCTGGCGCTTGCCGGCGTAGTAATAGCCCCGGTTGTAATACGTATAGGCTTGGTGGGTGTTGCCCTTGGCGGTGCGATAGGCGCCGGCGAGATAGGCAATGCCATAGCGGAGATTGATCTTCGGATCGTAGAGACCCGCCGCATCCCCGCGATATCCCATGCCGCGTGCGGTCGCATGCTTGATCTGCATCAGGCCGAGGGCGCTGCCGCCCTTCGCATTGGGATTGTAGTTGCTTTCCCGCTTGACGACCTGGTGGACGAAGCTCGCCGGGACGCCGTTTGCCTTTGCCTGCTCCTCGATCAGCGCATCGATGTTGTCGCGGGCCGGGGTTCCCTGGCCGAGAACGGGACCCGGCAGGACGGCCGCAACCACGGCGAGGAGCAGAAGGCGCTGATTCATTCGGAAACCCGGTGGCGTCGTTCTTGATCTGACGCTCAGGGTCGAGGCCAATTGAGGCCGGAAGGCGGCTCCACTGCCATGATTGCGGGGAAGCGGAGCCGTTTCTCCGCGTGCTGTGGCGCACATGGCACAGGCGCGGAACGCGAGCCCGCGCGTCGGCCCGAAAGATTCGCGAACGATGCCAAGGAGCTGAGCTGTACGGGACGAGGATCGGCGGAGTTTGCCCGTCAACGCGTCAAGAGAAATTCATCCACCGCATTTGCGAACCCGTCGTCGTCATTTCCCGACGTGACCGCCGACGCGGCCCGTTTCACGGCCTCCGTCGCATTGCCCATGGCCACCGAGAACCCGCTGCGCGCGAACATCGCCACGTCGTTGGCGGCGTCGCCCAGGGTCGCGATCCGCGCGCGGGGAATCCCGAGGCGACGGGCGATCTCGTCGACGAACGTCCCCTTGCCCCGCCCGTACGGCGTCACGTCGAGATAATAGGCCTGCGAGCGATGGACGTCGGCGCCGTGTCCCAGCGCCTCGGCGACCCGGCTCTCACATGCGGCCAGATGATCGGTATCGGCGCTGACGCCGACGATCTTCGATGCGCCCACGAGGAGGGGGCCGAGATCCTCGACACGGGTGGGCTCGGCCTGGAGGGTCCGGCGTTCGAGATCGGTGTAAGACCCATGGGGGTCGCGCAGGTTCCACTGCCCCCGCGCGAAAACCCAGATATCGAGACCGAACCCGTCGAGGAGCCGCACGGCCTGCCGGGCCGTCTCTTCCGGGATGAGATGTTCGGCGAGGATGTGCCCATCCGGGGCGAGCAGGGTGCTGCCGTTGAAGGCGCCGATCGGATGACGCAGGCCGAGGTCGGCGATCAGCGAGGTGAGCCCCATCGGCGGCCGGGCGGACGCGATGGTGAAGCCGATACCGGCCGCGTCGAGCCGCCGGACCGCATCCCGGCTGCGCTGTGTCAGGCTCTTGTCGGAGGTGACGAGGGTTCCGTCCACGTCGGAGATCACGAAGGCGATCGTCCGGTCGCCGGAGGGAGGGTCCGCCATCATGCCGTGTCCTGTCTGACGGGATCGTCGGGCTGCAAACCCGATCGGTCCAGGATCGTTGCCACGATGGCCTCCGCGCTGCCGACGATCGGCACCGCCAGCGCCCCCTCCTCCGGACGCGGCGGTTCGAGCGTGGCGAATTGGCTGTCGAGGAGGGCGGCCGGCATGAAGTGGCCGGTCCGGCAGGCGATGCGGGCCGCGATCAGGTCGCGGTCGCCGTCGAGATAGACGATGCGAATGCCCGCCTGGCCCTGGATGAGCGCATCGCGATAGGCCCGCTTGAGGGCCGAGCACGCGAGAACGCCCGGTTTGCCGGTCTCAAGGCGGGTGCCGATCCAGGCCGCCATCGCTGCCAGCCAGGGGGCGCGGTCGGCATCGTCGAGGGCGTGGCCGTCCCGCATCCTGGCCACGTGTTCCGGGCTGTGGAAAGCGTCGCCATCGACGAAATCCCACCCGAGGCGCTCGGCCAGCAAGCCGGCGACCGTGCTCTTGCCCGAGCCCGAGACGCCCATCACGATGATGATTCGGGGCAGCCCCGTCTCCGGTTCCGCGCTCAAGGCCCGGTCGCCGTGGCGGTGCCGATCCGGGGTCCGGTCACCCGCTCCCCCAGGCGCTGTGGACCGAGCGCCATGGCGAAGAAATCGTACTCGCCGCGACGATCGTTGGCGAAGAGAAACTGGAAATGCATCCGGAACGGCCGCCATCGCACCTTGAGGTAGGTCTCCGGGTCGATGATCTCACGGAACTTGGCCGAGCGCACCAGCGGGTTGCGCGGGGGGCGGCCGCCGAGGTCGAGGGGGAGGCGCTCCACCGGATCGAAATCGGGAAAGTTCATCCAGTCCTGGGGAGCATAATAATCGACCCAGACGATCCGCTCCGAAACGACAAGGCTCGCGATGTCCGATTGCACCCGGCGCGCCTCCTTCTGCAATGCTACGATGGGCAGGCCCGAGCCGAGGGTCAGCAAGGAGAAGGCCGTCGTTCCCGTGCCGATCACCGGATCGGCGGCGAGCACGCGGGCGGCGACTTCCACCGCCGTGAGCGCGCCGGTCGAATGGCCGAGGATGAGCACTTCGTCGAGTTCGGTGCCCTCTGTCCGGAATGCCGCGAGGCGGTCCACCACCAGGGCGGCGAAGGCGTCGACGCGGGTTTCGTAGTCGCGCCGCCAGCCTTGGCCGTGCTGCCAGTTGAAGACCCAGTCGTTGAGCAATTGCCAGAAGAACGCGCGTTCCAGCAGCACATCGAGGGATTTGATCCAGACGAGGCCGGCCACGAGGCCCAGCGGCACCGTCACCCAGGTCGGCCATTGCATGCTGTGCCCGAACCCGTCGCCCAGATGAGCATGGATCTGATGCGCGATCAGGCCGCTCACGAGGGTGAGGAGGAGGATGAGGCCGAGCGGATAGAGGATGACGTTGCCGTATTTCCAGTTCAGCCGGTAGAACTTGACCGCCATGCCCGAGACGATGGCCTGGAGGCTGCCGGCGAACAGCAAGAGGACGCTGACGATGCGCCAGCGGGCGAAGTCCTTGAGCACGATGTCGTCCCAGAGCAGGACGTCGTAGCTCGTCTCCGCTCCGCCGACTTCCGGTTCGGCGGCCACGGTCCAGCGCTGGGAAAGCCCGTCCGCTCCCATGACCGCGCGTCCGGGGCGGCGCTTGGGCTCACCGAACCTCTTGGCATGGAGCGTCAGCTCCCGCACGAACAGCATGCGGTAGCGGGTGCGCCCTTCCGGATCGTAGCCCGGCACATAGAAGACGTGCCGGCGCCGCACCGGGCCTCGTGCGCCGTCATCGTGGGTCCGTGCTGCGCGCGCTCCGGGAGGGCGGTCGGGGATCGTGTCAGACAAAGGCATCCTGCTCGGCTGTCCTCGCAGGTGCCCCCTGCTCGTAAGTCGGGAAATTCGCATGCCGATCCGCCCAGCGTCGAGCGATTTCGGCAGCAAGACGAGGCGGATGCGGCCAATTAGCCCCGTACGTCGTCCGTTGCGGAGCCACGACGGCAAGTCCAGAAGGCCGGCATGTGGGTATCGGGGACGATCCGTTGCACGCGTCCCGACGGGACGGCACTGTGTCCAACCCGCCACGGACAGTGACAAGGCTTTGGTTTAGGCAGCGGATGAGAGAAACCGACAGGCGAAACTGCATGCGCACTCTGCCTATCGTCCTTATCACCACGCTTTCGGTGTCGGGATGCGGCGCCTTCCTGCCCGCCGCCGGTCCGTCGACCTCGGCCGTCGTCGACGGCGCGGATCAGGCGACGAGCGAGGGGACCTTCGCCCGCTACGAACTCATCGACATGAACTCCGCCGTGGTCGAGGCCCTGCGCGGGCGCTCCCTCGATAGCCTGTTCGCATCCTTCGGCGATCGTCGCGCTCCGGCCGAATCCGTGATCGGCGTCGGCGATGCCGTCTCCGTTTCGGTGTTCGAAGCCGGTTCGGGCGGCCTGTTCTCCGGCCCGCTCACGGTCAATTCGTTCTCCGCCGGCTCGAAGGCGGCACAGCTGCCCGAGCAGATCGTCTCGCGCGACGGCGCGATCTCGGTGCCCTATGCCGGCCGGATCCAGGTGGCCGGACGGCGGACGCAGGACGTCCAGTCGCTGATCGAGACCGAGCTCGCCGGCAAGGCGATCCAGCCTCAGGTGATCGTCACCGTGACCCGGCCTGTCTCGCAATCGGTGACGGTCGGTGGTGAATCCATCGGCGGTGCCCGTGTCCCGCTCGGCACCCAGGGCGATCGCATTCTCGACGTCATCGCCACCGCGGGCGGGGTCAAGACGCCCGTCAACGAGACCTTCGTGCGCCTGTCGCGGGGCGGCACGACGGCGACGGTTCCGCTGACCACCGTGGTGTCGAACCCCAAGGAAAACATCTACCTGCGTCCCAACGACAACCTTACCCTGGTGCGCGATCCCCAGACCTTCCTGGCGGTGGGCGCGCTGGGGCAGGCGACCGAAATCCCGTTCCAGGCCGAGGGCATCACCCTGGCGCAGGCACTGGCCAAGGCGCGCGGTCAGCGCGATGCCGATGCCGACCCGACCGGGACATTCATCTTCCGCTTCGAGCCGGCGGCGGTGGTCCGTCGCCTGAAGCCGGGAAGCCCCCTTCTCGGAACGCCGCTCGTCCCCGTGGTCTACCGGGTCGACATGCGCGACCCGAACAGCCTGTTCCTCACCCAGGCCTTCCGCATGCGCAACCGCGACATGATCTACGTCTCGAATGCGCCGTTCACCGAGATCAAGAAGGTCCTGTCCGTCTTCGCCGCCGCGTCTCAGCCAATCACGACCGGCGTCCGCGTGGGCAGCGCGTTTGACTGAAGCCGTCCCGATCCTCACGGATCGGGATAGGCCCTTCGATGGAGCCGCCGGGTCGGGCCGAAGGGCCGGGGTACTTGCGTTCTCGCTGGCCTTGCCGCACGGCATCCGCGATGCCACGAGGGCCTGGGGGCACTCGCGGGGCTCGCTTGTCTTTCAGTGGGCCGGACGGGCGTTGGGGCGGGGCGACATGAGGATGAGACGGGTGGCCCGCTTCTTCGGGCCGGCGAGCGGGGGCGTTCGGAGGTCCCTGCCGGGGCGGACGGGCGGCGCGCCGAGCATGCTCGCTTCCGGGTTCCTGATCGTCCTCTCCGTCGTTTCCTCCGCCCGAGCCGATGTCACGGTCGGCGTGGCGGTGCCGCAATCGGGCGCGTATGTCGCCGTCGGCGAGCAGGTCCTTCGCGGGGTCCGCGCCGCCGTGCGGGACGCCAACGCCAAGGGCGGCCTCGCCGGCCAGACCATCCAGCTCGATGTCCAGGACGATGCCTGCGATTCCAACAAGGCCGTGGCGGTGGCCAAGCACTACGCCCTGAGCGACGTGCGCCTCGTCGTCGGCCATGTCTGCTCCAACGCCTCGCTCGCCGCCTCGGAAGTCTATGCCGCCAACGGCATGACCATGGTCACCGCGGCGTCCGTCGCCGCCAAGCTCACCGATCGCGGCCTGGCGAACGTGTTCCGGGTCTGCGGGCGCGACGACGATCAGGCCAAGCTCTCGGCCACGGTGCTGGCCGAGCGCTTCCGCGACAAGAAGATCGCCATCCTCAACGACCAGAGCCCCGGCTCCCGGGCGCTCGCCGCCGCCACCAAGGACAATCTCAACCGGATCGGCATCAACGAAGCCCTGGCGACCGCCTTCGTCGCCAGCGACGCGGACGATGCGGCCCTCGCCGACCGGCTGAAGGAGGCGGGGATCGCGGTGGCCTATTACGGCGGGGACGCCCAGGAGATGGGCCGCCTCGTGCGGATCTCGGCCGAGCGGGGCTTCCGGCCGCAATGGTTCGGCACCTCCGCCATCGCCACGCAGGATTTCGCCACCGCGGCGGGACCGGCCAGCAACGGCGTGCTGATGACCTTCTACCTCGATCCGCGCCGCAAGCCGGAGGCGGCCGCCGTGGTCCAGGCGCTCAAGGCGCAGGGCGGCGACGTGGAGGGCTCGACGATCTATGGCTACGCCGCTCTCCAGGCCCTGGTGGAGGCGGGGAACTTCGCCCGCAGCACGGATGCGCGCCGCATCGCCTCCGCCCTGCACACGGAGCGGTTCGATCTCGTCCTCGGTTCGGTCGGCTTCGACGGCAAGGGCGACGTCACCGCACAGGGCTACGTGCTCTATGTCTGGAAGGACGGGACCTTCACCTACGCGCCTCCTCCCTGACGGAAACCGGCCAGCGAAGCGGAAACGACGGCGCCCGAAGGAATATCGGATCGATTTGCCTCCTGCCCCGTTCGTGAACGGACCGAGAGACGGGGGAAGCGAGTTTTTGAAGCGAGTTGTCATGGCCTCACACCCAGCGCGCCGCAGCCTGCTCGCCGCCGGATTGGGCGGTGCCGCCGCCCTGTCGATGGGGGCGGCCAGAGCCGAGACGATGCCCGAGACGCGCTGGCGGCTGGCCTCCCACTACCCGAAATCCCTCGATGTCCTGTTCGGTGCGCCGGAGACGCTTGCGCGTCTCGTGGCCGAGGCGACGGATGGTCGTTTCCAGATCCAGGTGCTTCCGCCGGGCGAGCCGGTGCCGGCCGAGGGCGTGATCGATGCGGTTTCGGCCGCGACGGTGGAGATGGGGCATGCGCCGGCCACCCTCGGCAGCGGCAAGGACCCGACCTTCGCTCTCGCCTCCGCCCTTCCCTTCGGCCTCAATGCCCGCGGCCAGAATGCATGGTGGCTCCAGGGTGGCGCGGCCGACCTGTTCGCGGAGGTCTTCACCAAGCACGGTCTCGTGAGCCTTCCCGGCGGCAATACCGGTGCCCAGATGGGCGGCTGGTTCCGCCGCGAGGTGAAGAGCGCCGCCGACCTCCAGGGCATGAAGATCCGCATCGCGGGTCTCGGGGGTCAGGTTCTGGCGAAGTTCGGCGCGGTGCCCCAGACGACGCCCGGGCCGGAGATCTATGCCGGCCTCGAATCGAAGGCCCTCGATGCGGCCGAATGGATCGGCCCCTACGACGACGAAAAGCTCGGCTTGCAGAAGGTGGCGCCGACCTACCATTACCCCGGCTTCTGGGAGGGTAGCGCGATGCTGCATTTCTGGATCGGCGCCGAGGCGTGGAAGGCCCTGCCGAAGGCCTATCGCGCGATCATACAGGCCGCAGCCGCGCAGGCCCATGCCGAGGTCCTGGCGAAATACGATGCGCGCAACCCCCGCGCCCTGCGCCGTCTGGTGGCCGCCGGTGCACAGCTGCGGCCCTTCCCCCAGGACGTCATGGAGACGGCCCTGAAGCATTCCAACGATGTCCATGCCGAGATCTCGGCCAAGAACGCCGATTTCAAGCGCATCTACGAGGCGATGAAGACGTTCCGGAACGAGGAGTACCTCTGGTTCCAGGTGGCGGAGTACACCTACGACAATTTCATGATCCGAGCGCGCGCTCGGGGATGAGCACTGCGTGGCCGACGGGTGATGAAGGGCTGCGGACAGAAAAAAGGCCGCTCCGAAGAGCGGCCCGAAGTCTAGGGAGGAAACGCCCAAGAAGGGCAGCAGGACCGCGACGCCATCGCGTTCCCGCAATGCACAATCTGATCGTCCCGCACGGAATTGCAAGGTCGTTCGTGCAACGGCGCCATGCGTTTTCGTGTGACGCCGCACTTCCTAATTCTTATGTGTCGAAAATGTCGCGGGGCAAGGTCAGATCAGTCTTTCCTCACCCCGCCGCCTCCGGAGGCAATGACCGCGATGGGAGACGCCCCATCTGCATTGCCCGCGCGATCGCGAATTCTAGTGCAGCCGTCTCCCTGACGGCCAGCTTGCGAGATTGATAATTCCTGATTCCCGCCTGGCGGGGGCATAAACTTCGACGGTGGCGGGGCGGTCTCACACGATGGCGATACAGGCGAAGCGGGTTCGAGAACTGAACGACTTCGAACCGGATGAAGACGGATCCTACGTCCTCTATCTGCTGCAGCAGGCGAACCGGGCCCATTTCAACCCGGCGCTCGAACTGGCCATCGAGGAGGCCAACCGGCTCGGCCTTCCCGTCGTCGTCTGCTTCGGACTTCTCGACGGGGCCAACGGGTTTCCCGAAGCCAATGCGCGCCACTACGCCTTCCTGCTGCAGGGACTCGCCGACGCGAAGGCAGGGCTGGAGGCGCGCGGCATCCATTTCGTGATGCGCAAGGCCTCGCCGGCCGAGATCGCCATCGACCTCTCGGCCAAGGCGGCCCTCCTCGTCCTCGACCGGGGCTACCTCGCCATCCAGAAGCGCTGGTACGGGGAGATCGTGGAGGCGGTGAAGACCCGCGTCGTCCAGGTGGAGGGAGACGTGGTGGTTCCGGTGGAGGCCGCCTCCCCGAAGCACGAATACGCGGCCCGTACCCTTCGTCCCAAGATCCTGAAGCTCCTCGACGAGTATGTGGAGGAGCTCAAACCCCGTGCCGTGAAGCACAAGGCCGGGCGCGGCCTGCCGAAGAGCGAGATCGACGTCTCGGACTCCGAGGACGTGCTGGCGGGGATGAGCCTCGACCGCGAGGTCGCCCCGGTGACGCGCTTCACCGGTGGCGAGACGGAAGCGCGCCGGCGCCTCAAGGCCTATCTCGCCGGGCCGTTCCGCTCTTATGGCAGCGACCGCAACCGGCCCGAAGCGGGGGCCGCCTCGCATATGAGCCCCTACCTGCATTTCGGGCAGATCTCGCCGGTGGAGATCGCCCTAGCCGTGAGGGCTTCGAAGGCGGGGGCGTCGGAGGACAAGGCCTCCTATCTCGAGGAACTCGTGGTGCGGCGGGAGCTCGCCATGAACCATGTCAACTACACGGAGCGCTACGACAGTTTCGAGCACGCGGTGCCGGACTGGGCGCGCAAAGCCCTGGCCGACCACGCCGATGACGAGCGCCCGCACCTCTACACCGAGGCCGAACTCGCCGAGGGCAAGACCCACGACGAATACTGGAACGCCGCCCAGGCCGAGATGCGGGTGACCGGCTACATGCACAACCACCTGCGCATGTACTGGGGCAAGAAGATTCTCGAATGGTCCCCGAGCGCGGAGGAAGGCTTCAAGCGCACCCTGCGCCTCAACAACCGCTACTTCCTCGACGGGCGCGACGCCAATTCCTTCACCAATGTCGCCTGGGTCTACGGCTTGCACGACCGTCCCTGGGCGCGCCGTCCGATCTTCGGGACGGTACGCTACCAGAGCGAGAACTCGCTCCGGAAGTTCGACGCCAAAGCCTATCTCAAGACCGTCCGCGAACTCTGCCAAGCCGAGGAGAAGGCGGGAAAGACATCGGGCAAGAAGAGCTGAGGGCGGTATGCGCCTTGCGTCGCGGGCCTTGCTTGGCGAGTGTCCTCAAGTTTTGAGTTCGTACCGGCACAAGCGCCCTACACGCTCATAGTCCTTCCCGCCCTTCCGGAACGCCGTCGATGAGCCCGGAATCCAGAACCGCCGGTGGAGCAGAATGACGATCGACCTCTGGTTCTGGAATCCGGGCTCTGCCGCGCAGCCCCGGAAAGACGGGGTCGGTTCACGGACGTGTCGCCCATCCGACGATCGATCGCCCGCTGAGGCCGGCGATCATGCTTGACCCCGCTCCCGCCTCCCCTCCGCCGCGCAGGCGACTGGACCGCTTGCGCGGCGCGGCCTCCGATGCGGCGCCCCTGTGGCGGCAGCGCCTGCTGTTCCTGTTCGGGGGCCTCTGCGTCGGGCTCGCCGCCGTGGCGATGGCAAAGCTCGCGGACCTCGCGCACGAGGCGTTCCGCTGGATCGTCTCGCCCTCCCCCCTCGTCGCCCTGGTGCTGACGCCGTTGGGCTTTGCCATCGCGATCCTGCTCGCCATCCGGGTGTTCCCGAACTCGCAAGGCTCGGGGATCCCCCAGGTGATCGCCGCGCGCCATACGGAGGATCCGGCGATCCGCAACGCCCTGGTCTCCCTGAAGACCGCGTTCGGCAAGATCCTGGTCATGACCCTCGGCCTCGTCTGCGGCGCCTCGACGGGGCGCGAGGGGCCGACGGTCCAGGTGGGGGCCGCGATCATGGCGGCCGTCGGCCGGCTCGACGCGGAACGCCTGCCGGGTGTCATCCTCGCCGGTGGCGCGGCGGGAGTCGCCGCCGCCTTCAACACGCCCATCGCCGGCATCGTCTTCGGCATCGAGGAACTGAGCCGGACCTACGAGGCGCGCACCAGCGGCCTCATCGTCGCCACCGTCATCGCGGCCGGACTGACCGCGCTGGCGATCCAGGGCGACTACACCTATTTCGGCACCACCAAGGCCGCCCTGCCCTTCGGGCCGGGATGGCTCGCCGTTGCGATCCTCGGCGTGGTCGGGGGTATCGCGGGCGGCCTGTTCGGCCGCGTCACCCTCCTCTTCGCCAGGGGACTGCCCGGCCGGATCGGCGCCGCCATCCGCCGCCACCCCATCGTCTTCGGTGCCCTTTGCGGGCTCGGCGTCGCCCTCTGCGGCCTCGCCTCCGGCGGCACGGTCTACGGCACCGGCTACGAGGAGGCCCGCGCCATGCTCCACGGCACCGATACCGGGCATCCGGCCTATGCTCCGCTGAAACTCCTCGCGACGGTGTTCTCCTCCATCAGCGGCATTCCCGGTGGCCTGTTCGCCCCCTCCCTCAGCGTCGGGGCGGGGATGGGCGTCTGGCTGCATGGCCTGTTCGCGGACGTGCCCATCGGCGCCCTCGTGCTCATCGGCATGACCGCCTACCTCACCGGTACCCTGCAGGCGCCGATCACCGCCTTCGTCATCGTCACCGAGATGACCCAGGACCATGCGATGATGATCCCACTCATGGTCACCGCCCTCATCGCCGATGCGGTCTCCAAGCTGATCTGCCGCGAAGGGCTCTATCACGCGCTGGCCGCCACCATCCTGGAGAAGGCCGAATCCAGTGCCGCGCCCGTCATCGCGACGCCGCACAAGCTTGAGCGGAACGCTTGACCCTACAGGAGGGTTATCGGTCGTTCCGCACGCTGGAGTTTTGCGCGTATGACCCTTCTCAAATGGGCCCTCATCTGTTTCGTCATCTCGCTCCTGGCGGGCGGCCTCGGCTTCACCGGCATCGCCTCGGGCGCGCGCTCCCTGTCGCGCATCCTGTTCGGTGTGTTCCTAGTGATCGCCATCGTGATCGTGGTGCTCGCCTTGGCTGTCGGTCAGGCGGTCTTCTGAGCGGTCATCCGATCGGTAGCCGGGCCTGCGGGAGTTCGTGACGTCCATGGCGAACGCCGCACCCATCCCCGGCAAGATCTGTCTCGTGACCGGCGCCACCTCGGGCATCGGCTACGAGACGGCCCTGGGCCTGGCACAGGCGGGGGCCCGTGTGGGGATCGTCGGCCGGGATGCCGGCCGCACCGACGCGGCGGCGTCCCGCATCCGCGAGACCGTGCCGAGCGCCGTCATCGACGTGTTCCTCGCCGACCTGTCCTCACAGGGGGAAATCCGGCGTCTCGCCGCGGAGGTGCGGGCGCTCTACCCGCGCCTCGACGTGCTGGTGAACAATGCCGGAGCCATCTTCGATGCCCGGCACGTGACAGTCGATGGCCTGGAGCGGACCTGGGCGCTCGACCATCTCGCCTACATGCAACTGACCCTGGACCTCCTCGACCTGATGAAGGCGAGTGCGCCGGCCCGCATCGTGAACGTCGCCTCGAGGGCGCATCAACGCGGCCGGATCGATCTCGAGGATCTCGACGGGGCGCGCCGCTACAGCGCGCTGAAGGCCTATTCCCAGGCCAAGCTCGGCAACGTGCTGTTCACCGCCGCCCTCGCCCGTCGCCTCGCCGGCACGGGTGTCACCGTGAATTCGCTCCATCCCGGCGTGATCGCCAGCGGGTTCGCCGGCGGCACCGGGGGATGGTTCGGCGTCGGTTGGTCGCTGATCCGGCCCTTCCTCGGCAACCCGGCCGATGGGGCGGCGACCTCCCTGCATCTGGCGACCTCGCCCGAGGTGGCGGGCGTCAGCGGTCTGTACTTCTCGAAGTGCCGTCCCGTCCCGACTTCTCGCAACGGACGCGATCAGGCGCTTCAGGAACGTGTCTGGGCGCTGAGCCTGCGACAGCTCGGACGGATAGAATAGGCGACGGAACTCAAAGCTCCGAGGTGGGGGTTAGTAAATACAAGGTCCGCCTCTCCCATTCGCGCCCTCATCCTGAGGTGCCCGCGAAAGCGGGCCTCGAAGGAGACTTCCAGAGGTCTCAGTGCGAGATGGAGGCCTCCTTCGAGGCCTCCGCTACGCTCCGGCGCCTCAGGATGAGGGAGTGATGAGGAAAGAGGTGGCTTCGATCCAAGACGAGTCTCAGCCGTGTGAGTATTAAGGGGCCGGCACGAACGCGCCGGACAGGGCCTTCTCGATCAGCGCCTGCGTCTCCGCCACGCCGTAGAGCGCGATGAACGAGCCGAAGCGCGGTCCGCGTGCCTCGCCGAACAGCACGTTGTAGATGGTGGTGAACCAGGCCTGCGACACGCCGGGCCGTCCGTCCGGGCTCTTGGCCTTGCCGGACAGGTCGGGGAAGTGCCGCCGCCCGACCTCGTAGACCACGGCCTGCAGCCCCTCCGGATCGGTGGAGCCCTTGTGGGCGTCCAGCGTCCGCGACAGGTCGGCCAGCGCCGCCCTCTCCTCCTCCGTCGCGGTCCGGTAGGTCTTGGCCGGACGCACCAGATCGCGGAAATAGGCGAGCGCATGGCCCACGAGCTTGTCGAGGACCGGATGGGTCTGCGGCCCGATCTCCGGGTCGTAGCGGCGAATGAAGCCCCACAGCACCGCCGGATCCTCGGTATTGGCCACCGCCGCGAGGTTGAGGAGCATGGCGAAGTTCAACGAGCCGCCCTTGCCCACGGCTTCTGCCGCCGGCGGATGGCCCGCATGCAGGTGCCAGACCGGGTTGCCGAGTTGCTGCGCCGGCTCCTGGCCGGGGAACTTCTCGAGGAAGTTCAGGTAATCGTCGACCTGACGCGGGATCATCTCCACGAACAGGCGCTTGGCCTCGCGCGGCTTGTTGTACATGAAGAGGGCGAGACTGTCGGCGGTGCCGTAGACGAGCCAATCGTCGATGGACAGGCCGTTGCCCTTCGACTTCGAGATCTTCTTGCCCTCCTTGTCGAGGAAGAGCTCGTAGTTGAATCCCTCCGGCGGCTCACCGCCCAGCGCGCGGGCGATCTCGCCCGACAGCTTCACCGAATCGATCAGGTCCTTGCCGGCCATCTCGTAATCGACGCCGAGCGCCACCCAGCGCATGGCCCAATCGGGCTTCCATTGCAGCTTGGCGTGGCCGCCGGTGACCGGGGTCTCGTAGGCGGTGCCGGTCTTCGGATCGCGCCAGACCAGGGTGCCGGCGGAGACCCGCACCTCGTCGATGGAAACCTGCATCACCTCCCCGGTCTCCGGGTGCAGCGGCAGGAACGGCGAGTAGCTCGCCGAACGCTCGGCCCGGAGCGACGGCAGCATGATCGCCATCACGGCCTCGTAGCGGTCGAGCACCGTGAGCAGGGCCGTGTCGAACAGGCCGGCCTTGTAGCATTCGGTGGCCGAGCGGAACTCGTAATCGAACCCGAACGCGTCGAGGAAGCGGCGCAGCTCGGCATTGTTGTGGGCGCCGAAGCTGTCATGCGTGCCGAACGGATCGGGCACGCGGGTGAGCGGCTGGTTCAGCGCCGGGATCAGGATCTCCTTGTTCGGCACGTTGTCCGGCACCTTGCGCAGGCCGTCCATGTCGTCCGAGAAGGCGATGAGGCGGGTGGGCACGCTGTCGTTGGTGAGCACGCGGAAGGCGTGGCGCACCATGGAGGTGCGGGCCACCTCGCCGAACGTGCCGATATGCGGCAGGCCCGACGGCCCGTATCCGGTCTCGAACAGCACTTCCGATTTCGGCTTGCGCTCCAGCCGCGCCACGAGCTTGCGCGCCTCCTCGAACGGCCATGCGGCCGCGCTGGCGGCGGCTTCCACGAGGGCGGGGTCGAGGGTGAGGGGAGACGAAGCAGGCGGGGGGGACATGGGAACAGCGTCAGTTCTGTGAGGAGAAACAGGAAGGCCGCAACCGGCCGGATGCGGCCCGGCACCCTAGGGAGCGGGCCAGGGAGGGTCAACGCGGAGGGGCGAGGCAAGGCGAGGCGGGAGCGGACTTCGCGTGAAACCCGGCTTTAATCCTCGGCGCCTTATGCAAGCGGGCATCCCTGACCCTGGCGACGATCGAGACGGGCGGGAACCGTGCCGCGGCCCGATCCCGGCATATGCAGCGGAAAGGCGACCCCGATGGCATCCGTTTCCTTCACCCTCGACGACGACTACGATTCCGCCAAGACCATCCGCCTGGATCGCAACCCCCTCGCCTCCTATGCCGGGCCGGCCAGCAGCCACGCCTTCGGCCCCGACGGTCAGGGCCGCTTCATCCTGAACGACACCGGCGCCCTCGACGATGGCGGCGCGACCTTCACCGATGCCGCGCGGCCCGTCCCGGGGGGCTACGCCGCCCTGACGAGCGACCGTTACGCGGTCTTCCTCGACCTGTCCGACAACACGGCATCGCTGAGCCTGACCGGTGGCACGCTCGGGGATGTGCTCCGGGGCGGAAGCGGCGACGACACCCTCCGCGGCGGCGGCGGCAACGACGTGTTCGAGGGCGGCGAGGGCGACAACGTCATCAAGGGTGGCACCGGCTCCGATACGGTGAGCTACGAGCACGCCCAATACAGCATCGAGGTGTATCTGGAGGATTCCCGGGCCTACACCGTTCCCACCGGCGACGAGGATACTCTGTCGAGCATCGCGAACGTGCGCGGCACCCGCTTCGGCGATGTGCTCACGGGAGACGGCCGCGCCAATCGTATCGAGGGCGGCGCTGGGAAGGACGTCATCGGCGGTGGCGGCGGCGACGATGCCGTCGACGGTGGCGCCGGGGATGACAGCATCGATGGCGGCGGCGGCGACGATCTCATCGAAGGCGGCGCGGGCGCGGACGCGATCCGCGGCGGCGGCGGGATCGACACCGCGAGCTACGAGCATTCCTCGTCCGGGGTGACGATCGATCTCTTCCGCAACTATCAGGTCAGCGGCGGCGATGCGAACGAGGACACGCTCTACGACATCGCCAACGTGACGGGCAGCCTCTACGGCGACCGGCTCGCGGGCGACGGCAAGGACAACACCCTCGACGGCAATGGCGGCGCCGACAGGCTCTATGGCAACAACGGCAACGACCGCCTGATCGTCTCGTCCACGCCCGTCGAGGTCGACGGGGGCGCGGGACGGGACGTCCTGATCGTGGAGGTGAACCCGTATCTCGAGACGATCCATCTCAGCGACGAGACCTTCTCGGGCATCGAGAAGGTGGCCGTTCGCAGCGACGGGTCCATCGACATGAGGGATGTCACTCTCGGAACGTCGATCATCTCGCAGAGCGTCGCGGGCGATCACGGCAAGATCGTCGGCACCGCCGGGGACGATCGCATCAGGGCGGGAAGCGGTGGCGACCGGATCGACGCCTGGAGCGGCGACAACACCGTCCTCGGTGGTGTGGGCAAGGACCAGTTCATCTTCCGGTCGGACAAGGGCCGCACTGAAATCCACGAGTTCGAGCTCGGCAGGGACAAGCTGAACGTGGTGCCGCTGACGACGAATTTCGACGATGTCGTCATCACGTCGGTCCACGGCGGAGACGACACCCTCGTCACCTTCGCGAACTACACCGGCATCGACCACCGCATCATCCTGCACGACGTCGCCGCTTCGGCGCTCGGCGAAGCGGATTTCATCATCTGAGCGGGTTCGCGAGTCGGCGGGTTCCGTGTCCGGAGCCCCGATGCGCTCTCAGTCGCCCGTCCCGGCGATCAGGATGTCCAGGCGCATCCGCGTGATCGCGCCGATCTCGTCGAGGGCGGTGGCCTCCTCCTCGGCCCGCTCCCGTCGTAGCCGAGCCTCGAACACCGCGAGGATCTCGGCCCGGCTGCGGCCTCGCACGGCGATGATGAAGGGGAAACCGAACCTCTCCCGGTAGGCGGCGTTCAGGCGGTCGAAGGCCGCCGCATCCTCGGGCGGGAGGTGGTCGAGGCCGGCGCTGCCCTGCTCGCTCGCGGAGTCGGCCGTCATCGCCCGCGCCCGTGCCTCGGGGCCGGCGAGTTCCGGGTGGCCGTTGAGGAAGGCGAGGCGCTGCGCCTCCGGCGCATGGCGCACCGCGTCCATCATCGCGGCGTGCAACTCGGCCACGCGGGCGAAGGGGCGGGCCGGCGCCACCGCCTCGGCGACCCAGGCCGCGTGTTCGAACACCCCGCCGAGCAGGGCGACGAAGGCGTCCCGGTCGAGACGGTGGATGGCGGCCAGATCCGACAAAGGCTTCAACTCCAGCGATAATCCGTACGACGACCGGGCGTGCACGGGCATCGGCGCGGGATCATGCTCCCTGGCATCGACCATGGCGAACCCCGCCACCTCTTGTCCACGGCGATCTCCGCATCGCCCACGGGGGCAGCCCTTTCGAGACGCGGCCGTGGCGGTTCAGGCCGGCTCGGGCGCGGCGCCGGTGGTGCCCCGGCGCTCGCCGGCCGGGGTGGCGGGCGGGACGAAGGCGAGGATCAGCACGATTGTCGCGAGCTGGAAGGCCGCGATCAGCCACAGGCCGGCGGAGGCCGAGCCGGTATTCTCGCGCAGATAGCCCATCACCGCCGGAGCGCCGAAGCCCGCGAGGTTGGCCATCGAGTTGATCAGGGCGAAGCCGGCCGCGGCGGCGGAGCCTGCCAGGAACCGCCCGGGGATCTGCCAGAAGACGGGGATCGCGCTCATCGTGCCGACGATCGCCGCGGCGAGCGCCAGCATGGCCAGAACCGGGCTCGACGGGACCAGGAAACCGACGAGGGTGATGGCCAGCGCTCCGATCNCTCATCGTGCCGACGATCGCCGCGGCGAGCGCCAGCATGGCCAGAACCGGGCTCGACGGGACCAGGAAACCGACGAGGGTGATGGCCAGCGCTCCGATCATCGCCGGTATGCCGCAATGCAGGCGCGCCTCTCCGGTTCGATCGGAATGACGCCCGTTGAGCACCATCCCGATACCGCCGAACAGGAAGGCCGCCGACATGATCCAGCCGATGGTGAGAGGGTCGGTATAACCGGCATCATGCACCACGCTCGGCCCGAAGAAGATCAGCGCCGAGTACCCCGTGACGAGGCAGAAGTAGATCGCGATGCACTGCCAGACCCGGACATTCTTCAGGGAGGCGAGGATGCGGTGTTCCCGTGGGCCGAGGGCCTCGGCGTCGCGTGCGAGGTCGGCTTCGATCAGCGCCCGCTGCTCAGGCGTCAGCCAGTCGGCCTTGGCGGGGCGGTCGGTGAGAACGTTGCCGAGGAAGAAGATGGTGACGAGCCCTGCGAGGATCGACGGGATGCCTTCCAGCAGGAACACCCATTGCCAGCCGTCCCAGCCGTTCACGCCGTCCAGGCCGGTGAGGATCGCACCGGCCAGCGGCCCGCCGATCACCCCGGCGATCGCCGCGGCCGACATGAAGAGGCCGAGCACCCTCGCGCGTCGCGCGCTCGGGTACCAGTAGGTGAGGTACAGGACCACACCGGGGAAGAAACCGGCCTCGAACACCCCCAGCAGGAAGCGCAGCACGTAGAAGAAGGCCGGCGTGGTGACGAACATCATCGCCACGCAGCATGCGCCCCAGAGGAGCGTGATCCGCGCGATGGTCTTGCGGGCGCCGACATGTTCCAGAAGCAGGTTGCTCGGCACCTCGCACAGGAAGTAGCCGATGAAGAAGATGCCCGCCCCGATACCGTAGACCGTCTCGCTGAACTTGAGATCGGACAGCATCTGCAGCTTGGCGAAGCCGATATTGACCCGGTCGATCCAGGACAGGATCCAAAGCATCATCAGGAACGGCAGCAGGCGCCAGGTAATCCGGTGGTAGGCCGCGTCGAGCGCCGGGTTCTGGCCGACCGGTGACGCACGATGAGCTGGATGTGACCGGATCGCCATGGATCGCCCCGAAGCTGGTCGCGTCATCGGCGTTGATGAAACTCTCACTGAAGCGCCAAGACGAGATGAACCCTCCTCTTATGCAATCCGATTCCTGATCGGGCCGTAAATCTCGGCCCGTTTCCGGCGGCGGTTAGCTCCCGCGATAGGTCGTGCAATTGCCGGGCGTGCACAGCATCGGCACGTGGTAATGCTGCTTGGCGTCGAAGACCGCGAACCGCACCACCGGGTTGTCCACGAAGATGTCCGCCTCGCTTAACCCGGGCCGGCTCTTGAGATAGCCGTCGATGAAGAATTCGAGCTGGTACTGGCCGATCTTCGCCTCGGCCGCCGGCAGGATCGGTGAGTCGGTGCGCCCGTCGGCATTGGTGACGACACTCTTCACGAGGCGCCAGCGCCCCTCCTCCATCACCGAGAAGTCGATGCGCACGCCGGGCGCGGGGCGCCCGCGCTCCGAGTCGAGGATATGTGTCGTGATGCCGGCCATCGGGTCTCTCGGATCGTGTCGTGGGTAAGCGGTTGCGGACGGTCGGGGCTCTCAGCTGCCGCGATAGTACGAGTAGCCCCAGGGCGTGAACAGGATCGGCAGGTGGTAGCGCTGGCTCGCGTCGCGGATGTGGAAGCGGATCGGCACGAGGCCGAGGAAGTTCGGGCTCGGCAGCGCCACGCCGATCCGGGCGAAGTATTCCTCCACATGCATCAGCAACTCGTAGCGCCCGGTCTTCAGGGCGTCGTCGATGAGGAGCGGCTCGGGCGAGCGGCCGTTGGCTCCCGTCGTGATCGTCTTGAGCGGCCGGTAGGTGTCGCCATCGCGCACGGAGAGGTCGCAGACCATGCCCGCGCCCGGTGTGCCGTGGAAATTGTCGATGGCGTGCATGGTGAGGCGTGGGCCGAGGCCCGATTGCATCGTCGGGCCGGTGGTCAGGGCGCCCGGCTGTGCAGGAGCCGGGGCGGGCGCGCCCTGGGCCAGCACCGTGCCGGTGGCGGCGACCGTGCCGCCGAGACCGAGTCCGGCGAGGCCGGCGCCGACGAGGCTGCGGCGCGTGAGGTCGGGTCGCTCAGGGGGGTGGTTCAACGTTGTCTCCTGCAGAGGGCCGGTCCCGGCGCTGCCGGGGGCGGGGTCAGGCCGGCTCATGGGCGGCGCGGGCGGCGGCCCGGCGCTCCAGCGCCGGGGTGGCGGGTGGGACGAAGGCGAGGATCAGGACGATCGTCGCGAGTTCGAAGGCCGCGACCAGCCACAGGCCGGCGGAGGCGGAGCCGGTATGCTCGCGCAGGTAACCCATGAGGGCGGGGGCGCCGAAGCCTGCGAGGTTGGCCACCGAATTGATCAGGGCGATGCCGGCCGCGGCGGCCGAGCCTGCCAGGAACCGCCCGGGGATCTGCCAGAAGACGGGGATCGCGCTCATCGTGCCGACGATCGCCGCGGCGAGCGCCAGCATGGCCAGAACCGGNGTGCTCTTCCGATCTGATGCCGGCCGCGGCGGCCGAGCCTGCCAGGAACCGCCCGGGGATCTGCCAGAAGACGGGGATCGCGCTCATCGTGCCGACGATCGCCGCGGCGAGCGCCAGCATGGCCAGAACCGGGCTCGACGGGACCAGGAAACCGACGAGGGTGATGGCCAGCGCTCCGATCGTCGCCGGTATGCCGCAATGCAGGCGCGCCTCGCTGGTGCGATCGGAATGGCGCCCGTTGAGGATCATCCCGATGCCGCCGCACAGATAGGCCGCCGACATGATCCAGCCGACGGTGAGCGGATCGGTGAAGCCGGCATCGCGTACCACGCTCGGCCCGAAGAAGGTCAGGGCCGAGTTCGCCATGATGATGCAGAAGAAGATCGCGATGCACTGCCAGACCCGGACATCCTTCAAGGAGGCGAGGATGCGGTGTTCGCGCGGGCCGAGGGCCTCGGCGTCGCGGCCGAGATCCGCCTCGATCAGCGCCCGCTGCTCCGGCGTCAGCCAGGTGGCCTTGGCGGGGCGGTCGGTCAGGTAGAGGAGCGTGACGAACCCTGCGAGGATCGACGGGATGCCCTCCAGCAGGAACACCCATTGCCAGCCGGCCCAGCCGTTCACGCCGTCCATGCCGGTGAGGATCGCCCCGGCCAGCGGCCCGCCGATCACTCCGGCGATCGCCGATGCCGACATGAACAGCCCGAACACCTTCGCCCGCCGCTCACTGGGGTACCAGTAGGTGAGATACAGGATCACGCCCGGATAGAAGCCGGCCTCGAACACTCCGAGCAGGAAGCGCAGCACGTAGAAGAAGGCCGGTGTGGTGACGAACATCATCGCCACGCAGCAGGCGCCCCAGAGGAAGGTGATCCGCGCGATGGTCTTGCGGGCGCCGATATATTCCAACAGCAGATTGCTCGGCACCTCGCAGAGGAAGTAGCCGATGAAGAAGATGCCCGCGCCGATGCCGTAGACCGTCTCGCTGAATTTGAGATCGGACAGCATCTGCAGCTTGGCAAAGCCGATATTGACGCGGTCGATCCAGGACAGGATCCAGAGCGCCATCAGGAACGGCAGCAGGCGCCAGGTAATCCGGCGGTAAGCCGCGTCGAGCGACGGACGAGGCCGGGTCGATGACGCATCGGGAACGGGATATGACCGGATCGCCATGGATCGCCTCGAGGTCCGTCACACCATCGGCGCCGATGCAAACCTCGCCGAAACACCAGCAATAGTTGGACCATGTTCCCGCGCGATCCGACATCCGGACGGGCCGCGAAACTCGTCTGCGAGCGGGGTTATCCACCCCGAGCGAGGCTTTCCATCGCGTTCCTCACGGGATGCGGAGCCAACCGGAAACCATCGCGCTTCGATGGTGTAGACAGACGGTGATCGACGCCTTGCCAAGGAGACCATGCCATGTGGCCCGACAGACGTTTCCTCGATCTCGTCGGTCTGGATCATCCCATCGTCCAGGCACCGATGGTCGGGCCTCGGGGCCGGCTCACGACCGCCGTCTCCACCACCGGCGCCCTCGGGTCGCTGGCCTGCGCCGCCCTGAACGCCGAGCAGGTAGGCAGCGAGGTCGCGGCGATCCGCCGGAGCACGGATCGTCCGTACAATCTGAATTTCTTCTGCCACACGCCGGCCGCCGCCGATCCGGCCCGCGAGGCCGCATGGCTCCAGCGCGTGACGCCCTATTACCGCGAGCTTGGCCTCGACCCCGCAGCGCCCGTCGCCATGGCCAACCGTGCGCCCTTCGACGAGGCGATGTGCGCCGTCGTGGAGGATCTGCGCCCGGTGGTGGTCAGCTTCCATTTCGGGCTCCCCGAGGCCGCCCTCCTCCGCCGCGTCAGGGAGGCGGGCTGTCTCGTCGTCTCCTCCGCCACCACGGTGCGCGAGGCCCGCTGGCTCGAAGAGCGCGGCGTGGACGCGATCATCGCCCAAGGGGCCGATGCCGGGGGCCATCGCGGCATGTTCCTCACCGATGCGGTGGAGTCCCAGGTCGGCACCTTCTCCCTGGTGCCGCAGGTGGTGGACGCGGTGCGCGTGCCCGTCATCGCGGCGGGCGGCGTCGCCGATGCGCGCGGGATCGCCGCGGCGCTCATGCTCGGCGCGTCCGCCGTCCAGATCGGCACGGCCTATCTCCTCTGCCCGGAGGCCGGCATCTCCGCCGTCCATCTCGCGGCGCTACGGGCCGCCCGCGACGAGGATACCGCGCTCACCAACGTCTTCACGGGCCGTCCCGCCCGAGGTCTCGTCAACCGTGCTTTGGCGGAGCTCGGCCCGGTGAGCGCCGACGCGCCGGCCTTTCCCTCCGCCGCCGTGGCGCTCCAGCCCCTGCGCCAGCGCGCGGAGGCTGCAGGCTCGGGCGACTTCTCGCCGCTCTGGTCGGGACAGGCGGCGGCTCTGGCGCGGGAAACGGGGGCGGCGGAATTGACCCTACAACTGGCGGAGGAGGCGCGCGGGATCTTGCAGGCCCGCGGCTAGCCCGGCTGCCCGATAGGCATGGGCCGGCGAGTCAGAACGGACTGACGGGGAAGAACCGCAGGTACAGCTCGGCGTATTTCCCCTCGTCCCAGAGCCGTTGGAGGGCTTCGTCGAGGGCGCGCGAGAGGGCCGTGTCCTCGCGTCGGGTGACGAGGCCGATGCCCTCGCCGAAATAGCGGTTCTCCAAGTAGTCGCCGCCCACCAGCGCGCAGCAATTCGAGGAATCGATGCCGCCGATCCACAGGGCGAGGTTGAGCCCGTCGGCGAAGACGTAATCCACATCGCCGCGCCGGAGCGCCCCTTCGGCGGTGGCGAGGTCGGTGAACTCGCGCGCCTCCGCCTGGGGGAAGAACGCCTTCAGATAGGCCGCATGGGCGCTTGCCCCGACGATGCCGACGGACTTGCCGGCCAGCGCCTTGGCCGAGGGGGCGGGCAGGCCCTTGTCCGTGCGGGCCGCGAAGCGCGCCGGCCAGCGGAAATACGGACGGGTGGCGAGGAATCGGCTGCGCAGGGTCGGGGTGAGCGGGATCGCGGCCGCGACCACATCGCCCTGCCGGTCGGCCAGGGCGTCGAGCAGCGTATCGAACCGCCGCGCCTGGATCGTGCAGTTGAGCGACAGGCGCTCGCAGACCGCCCGGACGAGTTCCACCACGAAGCCGGTGGGTGCGCCGTCCGGGCCGGCGAAATGCAGGGGCGGGAACTCGTCGTCGGTGAGGAAGCGGACGGCGCGCGCCGTCTGCGGCGCCTCGATCCGTTCGAGCCGGCTGCGCGGATTCCAGAAATTCGGGATCGTCACGCTCGGCGAGGCCGTGTCCCGCGAGGCCGTATCGTGCGCTGTCGAGTCTTGCGCTGCCGCCGGCCAAGCCGAGAACAGCGCCATCACCAGCAAAGCGGCGGCACACCAGGCGAGGCGGCTTGACGGTGTGGTTGTATCTGTGGCGCACTGGTTGTGCGCGGGAATCGTCTGGCTCACGGCTCTCCCCTATCACGTTCCCGGGCCTCGGGGAGCCGGTTCCGGTGTCGATCCTCGGTTTCAGGAGCCTGCGCGGCGAAACGGTGGCATTGCCGCCGGAGATCGCGTTTCTCCTGAGCCACGCCGCCTCCCCGATGCTGCTGGCGAAGGCCGCCGCCCTGGCGCGGGCGAGCGGCACCGATGCCGCCACCGCCCTGATCCAGTCCGGGCTGATGGACGAGGAACGCTTCTACCGCGCCCTCGCCCTCACCCTCGGCGCGCGCTATCTCGGCGCGCCCCTGCCCCTCGGCGCCGGGGCGCGGTTTCCCGACAGTTTGGTCGCAGGTGTGGCGCCCCTCGATCCGGGGACGGGGGCGGCCTTCGTCTATGCGCCGCGGGGACGCGCCTTCGTCGAATTGCTGCAGGGACGCAGCCCCACCGGTCTGATGCCGGCGATCACCACCCCGACGGCCCTGCGCCACGCGATCTTCGCCCAGCGCTCGGTGGGAGTCGCGGCCCATGCCTCGGACGACCTCCTCAGGCGGAGGCCGGACTGGGCCTACAACGCCGTTCCGGTGGCGCCGCTCCTTGCGCTGGCGGGCCTCGTCTTCGGCGCGTTCCTCTTCGCCCTGGCCTGCCTGCCGGCGTTCCTCATCACGGCGGCCTGGGTCCTGGTGCAGGTCGGATTTCTCGTCCTGCTCACCTTTCGCGTGGCCGCCATCGGCCCGACCGGCAGGATCGCGCCGGAGGACACGACCGGGCAAAGGATGTCAGACGTCGACCTGCCGGTCTACACGGTGTTCGTCGCCCTCTACCGGGAGGCGGCGGTGGTGCCGCGCTTGATGGAGGCGTTGACGCGGTTCGATTACCCGGTGGCGAAGCTCGACATCAAGCTCCTCACGGAAGCCGACGATGCCGCCACGGCGGGGGCGCTCGCATGCCTCACCCTGCCGGCACATGTGGAGGTCGTCGTCGTGCCGCCGGGGCTGCCGAGGACCAAGCCGCGCGCCCTCAACGCCGCCCTGCCCCTGGCAAGGGGAAGCTGCCTCGTGGTCTACGACGCGGAGGACGTGCCCGATCCCGGCCAGTTGCGGGCGGCCGCTGAGGCCTTCGCCCGCGCCTCCCCGCGCACCGCCTGCCTGCAGGGCCGCCTCGTCATCGACAATGCCCGCGACTCCTGGCTGACCCGGTGCTTCGCCCTCGAATACACGGCTCTGTTCGACGTCCTCGGCCCGGCGCTGGCCGCATGGCGGCTGCCGACGCCGCTGGGTGGGACCTCCACCCATTTCCGAACCCACATCCTGCGCGCCGTGTGTGGATGGGATGCCTGGAACGTCACCGAGGATGCCGATCTCGGCCTGCGGCTGGCACGGGCCGGCTACGATGTCGGCGACCTGCCGAGCAACACGATCGAGGAGGCGCCGGCCCGCTACAAGGCTTGGCTCAACCAGCGCACCCGCTGGATGAAGGGCTTCCTCCAGACCAGCCTCACCCATGGCCGCACCCCCCTGGTCACGTTCCGCGAACTCGGCCCCCTGGCGAGCCTATGCGCCATCGCCCTCATCCCCGGCACGGTGGCCTCGGCTCTGGCCTATCCGTTTCTGATGCTGCCGGCTCTGGTCTCCCTCTGGCCCAGCCAGATCGAGCCGGGGAGCGATTTCTGGTCGAACCTGCCGACGGGCGCCGCGATCACGGTGCTCGTCTCGGGCTTCGTGGCGATGCTGCTGCCGGCCTATATCGGCTGCCGGCGCCGGGGCTGGCACGATCTCGTCCCCTTCGTGCCCCTGCTACCGGCCTATTTCCTGCTCGTCAGCCTCGCCGCCTGGCGCGGGGTGATCGAACTGATCCTTGCGCCCGACCGCTGGAACAAGACCGAGCACGGCCTGTCCCGCACCTCGCGCAGCGGGGCGCTGACACCGCACCCGCCGCGATGACGCGTTACAGCGCCTTGGCGAGTTCCGCCGCCGCCTGGTCGGCGGGTTTCATCAGGTTGAGGGCGTTCACGAAGCGGTTCCGGCCATCCATAATGTAGACGAGCGCCGTGTGCTCCATCGTGTAATCGTCTCCCTTGGTCGGCACCTTGCGGACATAGGCGCGGTAGGCCTTCACGGCCGCGGCGACCTCCTCCGGCGAGCCGGTGAGGCCGACGATGCGGGGATCGAAACTGGCGAGGTAGGTCTTCAGGGCCTCGGGCGTGTCGCGCTCGGGATCGACCGCGATGAACAGCGCCTTCGTGTCCTTGCCCTTGGGGCCCAGCGCCTGCAGCACGTCACCGATCTGCTGCAGCGTGGTCGGGCAGACGTCGGGGCAATGGGTGAAGCCGAAGAAGACGAGATGGGTCGCCCCGGCGAAATCGCGCTCGGTGACGCGCCGTCCGTTCTGGTCGGTGAGGGTGAAGGGGCCGCCGACGCTGCTGGTCGCCACCTGCCCGGCCTTCGGCACGAGCATCACGGTGGCGGCGACGCCGAGCGCCACGAGGCCGAGGGCGAAGAGGATGAGGGGAAGGGCGCGACGCATGGGGAGCCTTCAAGCCGGTTCCGGAGGGACGCTGCGGCAAGAGCATGGGCCGGGGATGCGGGCAACCGTCAATGTGTCGCCGGGGGGGCGCCGTTGAACCGGCTTCACCGCCCGTGTCAGCGGGTCGCGAGGGCGGCGATCAGCTTGTGGGTCGTGCTGGTCAAGGCGGAGAACGCCGCGAAATCGATGCTGTTGATGACGACGAAAACCCCGACATCGCGCCCCGGCGCGAAGGCGACGTAGCTCATGAAGCCGGCGCCTCCCCCGCTCTTGGCCAGCAACGCCGGTTCGTTCCCCTTGGCCGCCAGGGCCACCCAGCCGAGGGCGAGGCCCGCCATGGGCGAGGCTTCGTCGAAGCCGATCGCTGCCGGCATCGATTGGCGTTGGCGGTAGACCGCGTGGCTCAGGGCGAGCGCGCCGCTCGTGGCGGTGACGTTGTGCCGGAGCCAGCGCGCCATGTCGTTGCCGGTGCTGTAGAGGCCGCCGCTTCCGCCCGTCGCCTGGGTGTCGACGCAGGTGGCCGGGCCGCCGAGGCCCGCGCCGATCATCAGCCGCGCGCATTGCTCCGGCGTCGGTGACAGTCCCGTATCGGCCATTCCCAGCGGCGTGGTGACGTGGCTGCGCAGCAATTGGGAATAGGGTGCGCGCCCCGCCGCGCCGACGGCATCGGCCAGGAGGTCGAACCCCACATTCGAGTAGGACGTGACGGTGCCGGGAGCCCAGGGCAGCGTGTAGTTGCCCAGCCAGGACCAGCGGTCGTCGCGGGTCGGCCAGGCGCGAGGGTTCGTGCCTTCGGGGGCGTGTCCCATCTCGCGTGGCAGGGCGCCCGAATAGGTCGCCAGATCGAGAAGGGTGATGGGCCGCCCTTCGAAAGCGGGAACCTTCGCCTCCGGCGCGAAGCTCTGCAGCGGATCGGCGAGGGAGAGCTTCCTCTCCGTGGCGAGGGAGGCCAGCACCTCCGTGGTGAAGACCTTGGTGATGGAGTTGAGCCGCACGAGGCTCGTTCCATCGGGCGTGATGCCGTTGCCCTTCTCGGTCTCACCGTAGCCGCGGATGAAGGTCCCGTCCCCGCGCACGACCACCAGGATCATGCCGGGCGCGCCGGATTCGAGGAACAGGACGTCACCGGTCAAGTCCGTCGCCGCCGCGATCACCGGATCGTCGGCGCTGGCTGCTCGTGTCGTCGTCGCGAGCGACAGGGCAAGGGCGAGGACAGCGAATCGCTTGATCACGGCGCGGCTCCGATTCTGGGCGGAACTCTACACGCATTGGACGTGGTGCAAGCCCATCGGGCGGGTGGCGCCGCCGGGTCGATTCACAGGTGTTTGATCGTTCACGCCGTCCGGAGGCGAGTCGCCGCGACGGGACGTCCGATCTCAGCCCTCCCCGCCCTTCCCACGGTCGCCGGCCAGGGTGGCGCTCTCGCGCCGGAGCGGGCGGCCGACGGGGCAGACCTCCTGCACGAAGCCGGCGAGTGTGTTGGCGAGATTGTCCTCCACCTGCCGGTAGAACACGAACTGCCCGCGCTTCTCGCTCGCCACCAGGCCGGCATTTTCCAGGATCGACAGGTGCTGCGAGATCGACGGTTTCGACATCTCGAAGCGCGAGGCGATGTCGCCCGCGCTCAACTCGGCATGCGCAAGATAGGCGAGGATTTTCCGTCGCACTGGGGATGCCAGGGCCTCGAAGACGCGCTGCATGGGATCGGTGCCTCACTTCACCGAACATTTAGGCGATGAGCTAACGATTGACAAACTGGTCGCTGATATAATTAGGTAAGTGCCTAATAATTGGAGGCCCGCATGACGCTTCTCTCGACACCCCGCCTCATTGCGGGACCGGATACCTCCGCCACGGAAGGGCGGGTCCGCTGGGCGCCGTCCCGCTCGCTCTGGACCGGTGGCATGACGTTGGCGGCTGTCTCCCTGGCGCCGATCTTCGTCACGCCCGGTGCGGTGCTGCTCTTCCTCGCCAGCAGCGCAGTCACCCTCTGTCTCGGGCACTCCATCGGCCTGCACCGGCTCCTGATCCATCGCAGCCTGTCGGCGCCGCTCTGGGTGGAGCGGGTGCTGGTCTATCTCGGCACGCTGGTCGGCATGGCGGGACCGCTCGGCATGGTACGGCTCCACGACACCCGGGACTGGGCGCAGCGCCAGGCCTCGTGCCACGATCTCCATGCCCACCGCGCACCGTTTCTACGTGACGCGTGGTGGCAGATGCATTGCCGCCTCGATCTCACCCACCCGCCCCGCTTCGTGCCGGAGGACAGGATCGCCCGCGATGGCTTCCTGCGTTGGCTGGAGGCGAGCTGGATGGCGCAGCAGATCCCGTGGGCGATCCTGTTCTACGCGCTCGGCGGCATGCCGTGGCTGGTCTGGGGCATTCCCGTGCGGATCGCCGTGAGCCTCACCGGGCACTGGCTCGTCGGCCACCTGACCCACCGGTGTGGGCCGCAGGGCTGGACGGTGGATGGTGTCGCGGTGCAGGGACACGACCTGCCGGCGGCCTCCCTCGTCACCTTCGGCGAGGCCTGGCACGGCAACCACCATGCCTGGCCGGACTCCGCTCGCCTCGGCATCGAGCCGGGTCAGCACGATCCGGGTTGGTGGGTGCTGCTCGCGATGCGCCGGCTCGGTCTGGTGTGGGGGCTCAAGCAGCCGGGCGACCTGACGCCGAGGGAGGGATTGCGCCGCGTCACGGTTTGAACCCATCCCCCGGAGCCCGCCCGCTCCGGATCACCGCGATCTCCTCGCTGCCTCGGCCGACGAAAGGAACACGATCATGTCATCCGCCTCCTGGCCGATCACCCTGCGCGTCGCCTTGGCGGGCATCATCGGCCTCGTCGGATCGGTTCTGGTCATTCAGATGCTGCTCTGGCCGGCCTTGCCGGATGGGGCCGCGACGGAGACGATGGCCCGAGCCCTGTCGAGGGGCCTCGGCAGAACGATGGCCCTGATGGTGGCCGGACTTCTCTTTGCCGGGCCGTTGATCCTCATCGCGATTTTCGCGGGGGCGATCTTCCGGCCGTCAATCGAGCGGCATCTCCTGCCATGGAGCCTCGGCTCGCCGGTCGCGGTATGGCTGTTCGCCTGTCTCGTCCTCGTCCTGATGACGGAATCCGCCTCCAGGCCGCAGGGATTTCTCCAACGGCTCGCCGCCGCCATGGGGTCGGCGGAAAACCTGCTCTTCCTGTTGGGGCCCCTCGTGTCGGGCCTCGCATTCTATGGCTTGTCGGTGCCGCAAAAGCGGACGCCTCCGGTGTGACGAACCCTGTCACACGGCGATCTGGTCCCGTTCCCCGGTCTCGTCCACCAGGGCGGCCCCCTGTCGCCGCAAAGCCTCGCCCACCATCAGCAAGGCCGGCCCATCGTAGCCGGATGCCTCCACCCGGTCCGCCAGATCGGCGGCTGTGCCGGACACGACGGCTTGGTTGGGGCGCGTGGCGTTGAAGACGAGGAGCGCGGGGGTGGCCGGTGCCAGACCCTCGGCGACAGCGCGGTCGAGCAACTCGCGCAGGGTCTTCTTCGGCATGTAGACCACGGTGGTGACGCTCGGATCGGCGAGCGCGCCCCAGTTCAGGTCCGACGGCAGGGTGCCGCGGCGGTCGTGGCCGGTGACGAATTGCAGGCGTCGCGCCGAGTCGCGGTTGGTCAAGGAGACGCCCAGCGACGCGGCCGCCCCCTGCGCCGCCGAGATGCCCGGCACTACGCTCACGGGGATGCCGGCCTGATGGCAGGCGTCGATCTCCTCGCCGGCCCGGCCGAAGACCAGGGGGTCGCCGGATTTGAGGCGCACCACCTGCTTGCCGGATTTGGCGAGCTGCACCATCAGCGCGTTGATGTCGTCCTGGCGGCAGGAGGGGCCGTGCCCGGTCTTGCCCACCAGCATGGTGCGCGCCTCGCGGCGGGCATAATCGAGGATCTCGGGCGCCACGAGGTCGTCGTAGAGGATCACGTCGGCGTTGCGGAGCGCCCGCAGGGCCTTCAGCGTCAGGAGTTCGGCATCGCCCGGCCCCGAGCCGACGAGCGTCACCGCCCCGCCCTTGGGGGCCACCTCCGTCTGGCCGAGGAGTTCGGCCAGATCCGCCTCGGTGGGTGTCCGGTCCGGCTCGGCGAAGGCGCGATCCGTGAAGCGCTCCCAGAAGGCGCGGCGGTCGGAGAAGGCGTGGAAGCGGGAGGTGACCTCCTCGCGCCAGTCGCGGGCGGCGCCGATCCAGGCCTTGAACCCACGCGGGAGCATGCCCTCGATCCGGGCGCGCACGGTCTGCCCGAAGACCGGAGCCGCGCCCTCCGTGGAGATGCCCACCACCATGGGCGAGCGGTTGACGATGGCGCCGAACTTCACGTCGCAGAGATGCGGCCGGTCGACGGCGTTGACGATCGCTCCGGTCGCCCGCGCCGCGGCCACGAAGGCGATGCAATCGGCCTCGTCCTCCATGGCGCCGATGCAGAAGGCCGAGCCCTGGAGGTCGGCGGGCTGCCATTGGCGCTCGTGCAGGGTGACGCTGCCGGCGACGATCTCGCCCGGCACCGCGCGCAGCTCGTCGCTGGGCTCGGGGGCATAGACGTCCACATCCGCCCCGGCGGCGGCGAGCAGCTTCACCTTCCACGGCGCACCGCCATTGGACCCGGCCAGCACCGCGCGCTTGCCCTGCAGCGGCACGAAGACCGGCAGGACCGCCAACGGTTCGAGACCGGCATGTCCGGCGCCCTCACGGGCGGCGATTCCGGCGGGTCGGGTTTCCCGGGGCTGGCGGGGCGTGCTCATCCTATGAAAATGAGCTTATGCGGCGTCGCGCGCAAGCGCCTGCGGCAGCAGCTTGCGGATCTCTGGGATGCACGAGCCGCAATTCGTGCCGGCTTTGCAGGCGGCACCCACCGCCTCGACGCTCTGCGCCCCGGCAGCGATGGTGCCGGTGATGACGTCGAGGCCGACCCCGTGGCAGGCGCAGACGGTCGGCCCGGCCGACGCCGTCTCGGCCCGGCCTGAAAGCAAGGCGCGCCGGGCGGAGGGTTCGAGGTCGGGGGAGGCGAAATAGGCCTTCTCCGATTCCCAGCCCGGTTTCGCGTCGCCGGGCGTCAGGGCCAGACAGGCGACGAGACGCTCCCCGTCATAGGCGGCGAAGCGGTAGCGGCCACGGGCGTGGTCGGCATATTCGGCGATCTCGAGGCCCTGGAACATCCCCCGCAGCATCAGCGCGACCTCGCGCGAGCTCTCCTGGGTGGCGAAGTGCAGCCCGGACCCGCCCTGGATCGTGGCGCGCGCCCACCACCATCCGGTGGGAAGCGACCGCTGCTCGCGGGTCAACAGGAAGCCTCGGCTCCGATAGACCGCCGGCGCGATGGCGGCCGGCGTCGCCTTCAGCTCGGGCTGTCCGGAGACCGGATCGGGGATGCCGCGCGCGAGGGCGCCGACGCGGCCCTCCGACGCGGTGGCCCCGCTCCAGTGGAAGGCGGCGAAGAGGTCGCCCCGGCGCATACCCTCCCCCACCATCACCTCCAGCACCGCCGCACCATGCGCGGTGGAGACCGTGGCGAGGCCGCCATGGACCACGCCCATCGCCGCCGCGTCGTCGGGATGGATCTCGACGAAGGGCACGTCGCGATGAGCCGAGAGGCGCTGGCTCTTCCCCGTGCGCGTCATCGTGTGCCAATGGTCGCGGACCCGGCCGGTATTGAGCACGAAGGGGAAGTCCGGGCTCACGGCCTGGGCCAGCGCCGGAGGCTGTACGGCGACGAAGCGGGCACGCTTGTCGAAGGTGAAGAACTGTCCGTCGGCGAAGAGGCGCGGCTTGCCGTCCTTGGCCCCGCGCTTCGTCAGCGGCCATTGCAGCGGCTTCGCGCCGGCATAGGTCGCGTCCGAGATATCGCTCACCGCGCCGATGTCGAAGTCGCGGGTGCCGTTGTTCTCGAAGGCCGAGAGCGACGCGTGCTCGCGGAAGATCGCGGCGGCGTTCGGATAGGCGAAGGCCTCGCCGTGGCCGAGGCGCTTGGCGACGTCGCTGATGATCGCCCAATCCGCCCGTGCCTCGCCGGGGGCCTTGAGGAAGCTGCGCTGGCGCGAGATGCGCCGCTCGGAATTGGTGACGGTGCCGTCCTTCTCGCCCCAGGCCTGGGCCGGCAGCAGAACGGTCTTGCGGCCTGTCGCCATGGCGGTGTCGCTGTCGGCGACGGCCTCGGACACGACGTAGAGGTCGAGGCCCTTGATCGCCTCGCGGATTGCGTCGGCGCGTGGCATCGACACGACGGGGTTGGTGCCCATCACCCACAGGGCCTTGATCTTGCCGCGCTCCACCGCCTCGAACAGGGCGACGGCCTTCATGCCCTCGCCGGTGATGATGTTGGGCGCCGACCAGAACCGGCGGACCCGGTCCACCTCCTCGGGGGCGAAATGCATGTGGGCGGCCAGCATGTTGGCGAGGCCGCCGACCTCGCGCCCGCCCATGGCGTTGGGCTGGCCGGTGAGGGAGAACGGCCCCGCGCCGGCCTTGCCGATGCGGCCGGTGGCCAGATGGCAGTTGATGATCGCGTTGCCCTTGTCGGTCCCCTGCGCCGACTGGTTCACCCCCTGTGAGAAGGCGGTGACGACGCGCTTCGTGCGGGTGAACAGCGCGAAGAAGGCGCCCACATCCGCGTCCGAAAGGCCGGTGGCGGCGGCCGTCGCGGCGATGTCCGGCGCGATCGAGCGCGCGCGTTCGAGCGCCCCCTCGAAGCCCGTCGTGTGGTCGAGGACGAAGCGGTAATCGAGGGCGCCCGCGCTCGCGAGATGCACGAGGAGGCCGGAGAACAGGGCGGTGTCGGTGCCCGGCTTCAGGCCGAGGAAGAGGTCCGCCTCCTCCCCCGTCTGGGTCCGGCGCGGGTCGATCACCACGAGTTTGGTGCCGCGCTTGGCGCGGGCATCGACCATGCGGCGGAACAGGATCGGGTGGCACCAGGCGGTGTTGGAGCCGACCAGCACGATCACGTCGGCCTCGTCGAGATCCTCGTAGCAGCCCGGCACCGTGTCGGAGCCGAAGGCGCGCCGGTGGGCGGCCACCGCGCTCGACATGCAGAGGCGCGAGTTGGTGTCCACATGCGGCGTGCCGAGGAAGCCCTTCGCGAGCTTGTTGGCGACGTAGTAATCCTCGGTGAGAAGCTGGCCGGACAGGTAGAACGCGATCGAATCCGGGCCGTGCTGCTCGGCGACCTTGCGCAGGCCGCCGGCCACGGTGCCGAGCGCCGATTCCCAGCTCGCTCGCACCCCGTCGACGGAGGGATGCAGCAGGCGGCTGTCGAGGGACAGGGTCTCGCCGAGGGCCGAGCCCTTGGAGCAGAGGCGGCCGAAATTCGCCGGATGCTCGGTATCGCCGGCAATGCCCGCCCCCCCGAACCCGTCGGGGGTGGCCAGCACGCCGCAGCCGACGCCGCAATACGGGCAGGTGGTCTTCACGGCGGCGGCGGGTGCCTGGACGTGCGCGTTCATGGCGAAATCCTCGGCGAATTCCAGGGTTCGAAGGGCAGCAAGAGTCGGGCCGGCGCGCGACGTGGCTCTCCTCCCCAGCGGATCTCGGGCCTGCCCGAGATCCGTCGAGCTTGTGGGGAGGAGTTGGAGGTGGGGGTGGTTGGGTACCCCTCAGCCGAGTGAGACAAGCGGCGCCACCCCCACTGCTGGCCTCTCCCCACAAGGGGGAGAGGGACATGCTCTGCCAGCGCGATCAGGTGTTTGAATCCGATGGCCCGCAAAGGAGGGCGTTTCCCGGTTTCAGTACACGTCGGCCTGATACCGCCCGGTCTTCTTGAGATGGGCGAGGTAGGCCACGGCCTCGTCGGGATTCTTACCGCCATGGGTTCCGGCGACGTCGATGATTGCCCGCTCCACATCCTTGGCCATGCGCTTGGCATCGCCGCAGACGTAGAAATGGGCGCCGCCTTCGAGCCATTTCCACAGGTCCGCGCCGTTCTCGCGCATGCGGTCCTGCACATAGGTCTTCTCGGTCCCGTCCCGCGACCAGGCGAGGGACAGGCGGGTGAGCACCTTGCCGTCCTTCAGCGCGTTCAGCTCGTCCTTGTAGAAGAAGTCGCTGGCCTGGCGCTGGTGGCCGTAGAACAGCCAGTTGCGTCCCGGCGCCTGGGTCGCGGCGCGCTCGCGCAGGAAGGCGCGGAACGGTGCGATGCCGGTACCCGGCCCGCACATGATCACGTCCTTCGACAGGTCCTCCGGCAGGGCGAAGCCGTGCGCCTTCTGCAGGTAGACCTTGACCGTGGTCTTCTCGGCGATGCGTTCGCCGAGATGGGTCGAGGCGACACCCAGACGCAGCCGCGAGCGGTGGTTGTAGCGCACCGCGTCGACCGTGAGCGAGACCCGGCCCGGATCGGCCTTGGGCGAGGAGGAGATCGAGTAGAGTCGCGGCTGCAGCTCGTCGAGGGCTTCCAGGAACACCTCCGCGTCGGGCCGGGCACCGGGGAACTTGTGGAGCGCGCCGAGCACGTCGAGATAGGCGGCATCGCCGTCCGGGTCCTCGCCCGCCGAGAGCGCCCGCGCCTTCTTGCGGGCCTCCCCCGAGGTGAGGAGGGAAAGGAGCTGGTAGAGCCCGTCCGGCGCGGCGCCCAGGGAGTAATCCTTGATCAGCCGGTTCCGCAGGGTCTGACCGCCGATCATGCGCTCGGGCCGGGTGCCGAGTTCGGCGATCACCGCATCCACCAGGGCCGGCGGGTTCGAGGGGAACAGGCCGAGGGAATCGCCGACCACGTACTCGATGGGCGTGCCCGTGAGATCGATCTCGACATGCCAGGTCTCCTTCTCGCCGCCCGGCTCGTTGAGGCGGGTGCGGGACAGGAACACGGCCTCCACCGGGTTCTCGCGGCAATAGCCGAGCGGTCCGAGGGGCGCCTCCGCCTTGGCCTCGCCCTCCCCCGCTTCGGCCGCCTTCGCGCCGCCGCCCGCGCCGAATTCCTCATCCAGCTTCTTGAGCATGCGGAGGGTGTCCTTGCCCCCCGGCTGGCACAGGTTCAGGCGCTCTTCCTTCTTCAGGAACAGAGCGTTGGCGTAGTCGGCGCAATTGTAGCCGCACTGCCCGCAATCCTGCTGGGCCATGGCGGCCATGAGCTTCTGGGGCTCGGGACGCTCCTTGGCGAGCTCCATCCGGTCGGGCAGCGGCATCGACGGATCGTGCCAGGGCGCGTCGTCATTGTCGGCGAGCTTCGGGCCGCTGCCCGTATCGCCGGGCGCGAGGGCCGTCGCGCCCTCCACGGCGGGGCCGAGCAGGGCGGCGAAATAGCCCGACAGCCAGGAACGCTGATCCGGGTTGAACGGGGCGTTCTCGGGGATGAGAACGAGCGGGGGGATGACGTGCTCGCTCATGCTGCGGCCTTCAGGACGGGTTGATCTTCGGCGAGGTTGCGGAGGGTCTCGGGGCCGGTGCGCGCGGTGAAGGCCTGGAAGCTCTCCTCCCGGCTCTCGCGGCGGCCGAGATAGCTGCGCAGCAGCGCCTCGATCCGCGAGGGGCAATCCTCCGCCTTCACCGCCTTCCAGATCTCGGTGCCGATCTTCGGGCTGTCGCCGAAGCCGCCGCCGACGACGATGTCGTAGCCCTCGACCGTGTCGCCCTCCTCCGAGACGACGACCTTCGCGCCGATGAGGCCGATATCGCCGATGTAATGCTGGGCGCAGCTATGGTGGCAGCCGGTGACGTGCACGTTCACGGGCACGTCGAGTTCCGGCAGGTGGGCCTCCATGTAATCGGCGATGACGAGCGCGTGGCCCTTCGTGTCCGAGGCGGCGAACTTGCAGCCCTTGTTGCCGGTGCAGGCCACGAGGCCGGCGCGGATGCTGGAGGCTTCCGTGGTCAGGCCAAGCGCCGCCACGCGGGCCTGGACCTCGGCCACCTTGGCGTCGGGCACGCCGGAGAACAGGAAGTTCTGCCACACCGTCATGCGGATGGCGCCGTCGCCGCATTCCGACGAGATCTTTGCCAATTCCCGCATCTGTTCCGAGGTCATCTTGCCCACGGGCAGGATCACGCCGATCCAGTTCAGGCCCGGCTGGACCTGTTTGTGGACGCCCACATGGGAGAAGCGGTCCATGGGTCCGCGCGGGGCGATGTGGGCCGGGTCGACCCGGTCGAGCTTGTAGCCGAGCTCGTCTTCCACGGCCGCGAGGTACTTGTCGAAGCCCCAGGCATCAAGGACGTATTTCATCCGGCTCTTGTTGCGGTTGGTCCGGTCGCCGTTCTTGATGAAGACCCGCAGGATCGCGTCGGCGACTTTGTTGCAGGCCTCGGGCTTCAGCACCACGCCGGTGTCGCGGGCGAGATCGCGGTGGCCGGAGATGCCGCCGAGCACGAGGCGCATCCAGATGCCGGGCTCCACGGCCGCGCCGTCGAGGACCTTCACCGCCTGGAAGCCGATATCGTTGGTCTCTTCCAGCACCGGCATCACGCCGCCGCCGTCGAAGGCGACGTTGAACTTGCGCGGCAGGCCGTAGAGCGAACGGTCGTTGATGATCCAGTTGTGCCAGGACTTGGCCAGGGGCCGGGTGTCGAGGAGTTCCTGGGCGTCGATCCCTGCCACGGGCGAGCCGGTGACGTTGCGGATGTTGTCAGCGCCCGAGCCGCGCGCCGTGAGGCCGAGGTCGATCAGCCCGTCGAGGAAGGGCTGGCCGTGCTCCGCCGTGATCTCGCGGACCTGGAGGTTGGCGCGGGTGGTGACATGGCTGTAGCCGCCGCCATGGGCATCGGCCAGATCCGCGATACCGGCGAATTGCCAATGCTGCAGGATGCCGTTGGGGATGCGCAGGCGGCACATGAAGTCGCCGCTGGCCGGGGCGAGCCAGAACAGGCCGTGATAGCGCCAGCGGAAATTGTCCTCCGGCTTCGGGGCCTTACCGGTGGCGGCCTCGGCGATGAGGCGGTTGTGCCCGTCGAACGGGTTCTCGGCCCGCTTCCACTTCTCCTGGTCGCAGAGCTTGCCGCCGGCCTTCACCGTGGCGTCCTGGGCCTTGATGTGGATGGCGTCCGGGCCGGTGGGCTCGGAGGGCGCGGCGGCACCCTGCCCGAGGGCGAGGCCGCCGGTGAGGCGGGCGGCGGCGATGCCCGAGGCGAAGCCTTCGAGGTAGCGCTTCTGCTCGGCGTTGAAGTCGTCGGCCATGGAAGCCTCCATCATGCTGCCAGGGATTGGGAATCGGGGGCGTGGACGCGCCCGAACATCAGGTCGTCACGGTGATCGGCGATCGGTTCGCCGGTGCGGATCAGCGTCTTGCACCAGCCTTGTTCGGCGATGTCGCCGACGAAGACGGCGCCGAGGAGCTTGCCGTCGCCGATGATCAGCTTGCGGTAGAGGCCGAGGCCGGGGTCCGACATCACCACCGTCTCGGCATGTTCGGGCGCCTCGATCTCGCCGGCCGAGAAGACCGGCAGGCCCGAGACCTTGAGGCTGGTGGCCAGCGAGGTGCCGAGATAGGCCGCCTCCTCGCCGACGAGGTGGCGGCTCAACACTTCGGCCTGGTCGTAGGCGGGCTCGACGAGGCCGTAGACCATGCCGCGATGCTCGGCGCATTCGCCGAGCGCGAAGATGCGCGGATCGGAGCTCGTCATGCGGTCGTCGACCTTGATGCCGCGCCCGACATCGAGCCCGGCGCCCTGGGCGAGGACGGCATTGGGGCGTACCCCCACCGACATCACCACGAGGTCGGCCGGCAGCACCGTGCCGTCCGACAGGACGAGGCGCTCGACCCGGCCGTCGCCCTCCACATGGGCGGTATCGGCCTTGAGGAGGACGCGGACACCGCGGGATTCCATGGCGCGCTTCACCAGGCCGGCGGCGTGGTGGTCGAGTTGGCGCTCCATCAGCCGGTCCATGACATGGAGCAGGGTGGTGTCGACCCCGAGCCGCGCGAGGCCGACGGCGGCCTCCAACCCGAGCAGGCCGCCGCCGATGACGATGGCCTTCGCCCCCGTCACCGCGGCCTTCCGGATCGCCGCCACATCCGCGAGATCGCGGAAGGTGATGATGCCGGGCAGGTCCATGCCGGGCTTCGGCAGCCGGATCGGCAACGAGCCGACCGCGAGAACGAGCTTGTCGAAGGGCAGGACATGGGTCTCGCCGACCATGACGAGGGCGTTCTCCCGGTCGATCTGCGTCACCGGCGCTCCGGTGATGAGGCGGATGCCGTGCGCCTCGTACCAGTCGAGGCCCCGGAACGCGCAGGCCGCCTCATCCACCTCGCCGCCCAGCAGGGACGAGAGCAGCACGCGGTTATAGGCCGCCTGCGGCTCGGCACCCACGACGGTGACGTCGTAGCGACCGGGCGCGCGCTCGGTCAGCCGCTCCAGAAACCGCAACGACGCCATGCCGTTGCCGATCACCACCAGACGCTCCTTCATGACCTGCGTCCGATCCTCACGCCGCCATGGCGGGTTTGGCGTGGCGGGCATAGAGGAACTCGAGCACTGCGGCGCGGGCATGGGTGTAAGTGGCGTCCTCCACCAGATCGAGGCGGCGGCGGGGACGCTCGAGATCGACCTTCAGGATCTCGCCGACCGTGGCCGAGGGACCGTTGGTCATCATCACGATCCGGTCCGAGAGCAGCACCGCCTCGTCGACATCGTGGGTGATCATGATCACGGCGTTCTTCAGCCGCGCATGGATGTCCATCAGCGAGTCCTGCAGATGGGCGCGGGTCAGCGCGTCCAGCGCCCCGAACGGCTCGTCGAGGAGGAGCACCTTCGGCTCCATGGCGAGCGCCCGGGCGATGCCGACGCGCTGCTTCATGCCGCCCGAGATCTCGTTGGGGCGACGGTCCGCGGCATGGGTCATGTTCACGAGGGCGAGGTTGTGGTCGATCCATTCGGACCGCTCGGCCTTGGTCTTCTTGCCCTTGAGCACCTTCTCGACGGCGAGCGCCACGTTCTCGCGCACGGTCAGCCAGGGCAGCAGGGAATGGTTCTGGAACACCACGGCGCGGTCCGGGCCGGGGCTGTTCACCTCCTTCTCTTCAAGGAGGACGCCGCCGGTGGAGGCCTTGAGCAGCCCGGCGACGATGTTGAGCACCGTCGACTTGCCGCAGCCGGAATGGCCGATCAGCGAGACGAACTCGCCCTTGTCGATCTTCACGCTCACGTCGCGCAGCACCTCGTTGGTGCGCCCGGCGCGGGTGAAGCTGATGCCGACATTCTCGATGCTGAGATAGCTCATGGGTCTCGTGTCCCTCTGCGAGAGGCGGTCGGGGCACGGCACGACGGGGAAGCCCCGGCGTGCCGTGCGGAGGCGTTCAGGCGGTGGCGCCGCGGGTGACGAGGGTGCCGATGAAGGCCACGAACCGGTCGAGGAAGAACCCGATCACCCCGACATAGACGAGGGCGACGATGATCTCGGAGATGTGCGACGAGTTCCAGGCGTCCCAGATGAAGAAGCCGATGCCGACGCCGCCGATGAGCATCTCCGCCGCCACGATGGCGAGCCAGGACAGACCGACGCCGATGCGAAGCCCCGTGAAGATGTAGGGAGCCGCCGAGGGCAGCATGATCTTCACGAAGAATTCGAGCGGGTTGAGGCGCAGCACCGCCGCCACGTTGCGGTAATCCTGCGGGATGTTGCGGATGCCCACCGCCGTGTTGATGATGATCGGCCAGATCGAGGTGATGAAGATCACGAAGATGGCCGAGGGCTGGCCGTCGCGGAACGCCGCGAGGGAGAGCGGCAGCCAGGCCAGCGGCGGGATCGTGCGCAGCACCTGGAAGATCGGGTCGAGGCCGCGCATGGCCCAGTCCGACTGGCCGATCAGGGTGCCGACCATGATGCCCACGACGGTGGCCAGGGCGAAGCCGAAGGCGACGCGCTGGATGCTGGCGTAGATGTGCCAGAACAGGCCCTTGTCGGTGCCGCCATTGTCGTAGAACGGGTGGGCGATGATGTCCCACGCCTCGGTGACGACGCGCGAGGGCGGCGGCAGACCGGCGGTGGGCCGCGAGCACAGCAGCTCCCAGATCACCAGGAAGGCGATCAGCACCACGACCGGCGGGATCAGGTTGACGGCGATCCGGCGGAACGTCGCCAGGGTCACCAGGGGCTTGCGCGGGGCCTTGGCCGCCGGTTTCGCGGCGGCTCCCGTCACGGCGATGGTGGAGGTGTTGGCCATCACGCGATCCTCTTGATGCCGAGGCTGGACAGGTAGGCGGCGGGATCGGCGGGATCGAAGACCTTTCCGTCGAAGAAGGTCTCCTTGCCGCGCGACGTGGAGCTCGGGATCGCGGTGACGCCCAGCGCCTTGGCGGCGTCGCGCCAGATATCCTCGCGGTTCACCTTGGCGATGAGCGCCTTGGTGTCCGTCTGCGCGTCGAACTTGCCCCAGCGGATGTCCTCGGTGAGGAACCAGAGGTCGTGGCTCTGGTAGGGGTAGGAGGCGTTGTCGGCGAAGAACTTCATGACGTAGGGGCTGTTCTCGACCACGCGGCCGTCGCCGTAATCGATGGTGCCCTTCATGCGGCCGGCGACGTCGCCGACGGGGATGTTGATCCACTGGCGCTTGGCGACGATTGCCGAGAACTCGTCCCGGTTCTCGGGCTTGTCGCACCACATCTGCGCTTCCAGCACCGCCATGGTCAGGGCCTTGGCGGCGATGGGGTTCTTCTCGACCCAGGAGGCGCGCATGGCGAACGCCTTCTCCGGGTGGTCCTTCCACAATTCGCCGGTGGTCAGCGCGGTGTAGCCGAGGCCCTGCTGCACGAGCTGCGCGTTCCACGGCTCGCCGACGCAGAAGCAATCCATCGTGCCGACCTTCATGTTCGCCACCATCTGGGGCGGCGGCACGACGATGGTCTCGATGTCCTTGTCGGGGTCGATCCCGCCGGCGGCGAGCCAGTAGCGGATCCAGAGGTCGTGGGTGCCGCCGGGGAAGGTCATGGCCGCCTTCACCGACTTGCCGGCGGCCTTCTTCTTGTCGATCGCCGCCTTGAACACCTTGGAATCGAGGGAGACCTTGGCGTCCAGATACTCCTTGGCCACCGAGACGCATTGGCCGTTGGTGTTGAGGCGCGCCAGGATCTGCATCGGCACGGGGACGTTGTTCTGCGTCACGCGGCCGGCCGAGATCAGGTAGGGCATCGGCGTCAGGATGTGAGCGCCGTCGATGCCGTTCCCCTCCGAGCCGAGCACGAGGTTGTCGCGGGTGGTGCCCCAGCTCGCCTGTTTCAGCACCTCCACGTCGGGCATGCCGTGCTTGGCGAAGAAGCCCTTTTCCTTGGCGACGAAGAGCGGACCGGCATCGGTGAGGGCGATGAAACCGAGCTTGGCGCCCTTCACTTCCGGGCCGGCCCCCTGCGCGAAGGCACCGCCGGGCAGCGCAGTGCGCGCCAGGGCTGCCAGCGACAAGGTCGCGGCGGCGCCCTTCAAGAGGCTGCGGCGGCTGTTCTGAAACCCGTCAGTCATGGAAAACTCGATCCCTCGAAGCTTAAGCATTCGACCCGAAAACGAAAAAAAACCGCTGCCCAAACGCAACCGAAGGCAGCCGCGAAAGCGCGCCAACGGGTTACTTGGGTCAGCGGCTCTGCCGACATTCGTGCCCGTCGCCGTTGACGAGCGGGATAGGCTCAGCAGGTTCCGTGCCAGACGCAGTCCAGCCTGTAACGGCTCTAAGTCCGAAGGCGGTTCGGACGGCGCGGGAGAGCACGCGGCCCTGCGGCTTCGGCGGGGCGTGCGTTGCACAATCGGGAGGCTTTTCGTGCCGCCAAAAGCGGCGTCCGGCCCCGATCAGCCGCTCAGAGCGGCATCGAACAGGTCCGGGCGGTAGATCGCGCGGGCGGCGGAACGAAGCTCGTCGGAGGCGACAAGCTGTCCGGCGCGCTCCGCCTCGCCGACGAACCAATCCGCATGGCCGGGGTCGGGCCGGTGCGCGCGCTCGCCGAACAGGCTGAAATGCGGGTCCCGCCGCCGCCGCCCGTCGGAATCGACGATCACGTCCCCCGTGAGCGCCCGTTCGAGAATCGGCGCCGGTACGTTCAGGTAGCCGTCGCGCGAAAGGAGGGAGGCGAGTTCGGCGCTGTTGCCGGGATCGGCGCACCAGCGCCCGGCCCGGTCGAGGGCACGCACCAGGGGGGCGCAGCGCGGCGCTTCGGATTCCGGCAGGGCCAGAACCTTCTCCGGGCAATCGGGCAGGAGTTCACTGCCGAGGACCGCGATGCGGCCATACCCCTCCGCCACGGCGACGCTGTTCCAGGGGCTCCCGACGCAGAACCCGTCGATCAGTTCGCGCCGCAGCGCCTCGGCGATCTGTGGCGGCGGGATCACCACGAGGCGCGTCTGCGTGTCGAGGTCGAGGCCGCCGCGCTCGGCGAAGATCCGGAGCTGGTAGGTGTGGCTGGAGAACGGATGCACCGTGCCCAGCGTCAATGGCCTCCCCTCCCGCTCCCGCCGCATGGCGATGTGCGCGAAAGCGGCGGCCACGGTGTCGACCTCGTCGTCCGCGGCCTCCATCGCCTCCCATAGGGGGCGGGACACCGTGATGGCGTTGCCGTTGAGGTTGAGCGCCATCGGCACGCAAAGCCGGGTCAGCGGCCCGCTCAGCCCGAGCGCGCTGGCGATGGCGAGGGGCGCCAGCATATGCGCGCCATCGAGATGGCCCACCGCCAGCTTGTCGCGCAGGGTCGCCCAGGAGGGCTCGCGCACGAGGTCGAGGGTGAGCCCCTCGGCCTTGGCGAAGCCGAGCTCCGCCGCCGCGATCAGGCTCGCGGCATCCACGAGGGGGACGTATCCGAGCGCGAGCCTCATCCGAACAGGTCCGCCGTGGTGACGATGGCGCGGGCGATGTCGGCGATCTTGCTCTTCTCGTTCATGGCCTTGCGCCGCATCAGCTTGTAGGCCTCCTCCTCGCTGAGGGAGCGGGCGGCCATGAGGATGCCCTTGGCGCGCTCCACGATCTTCCGGTCGGCGAGCTCGCCCCGCGCCTCCACCAGTTCCCGCTGCAGCCGGGCGAAGGCCTGGAACCGCAGGATGGCGATGTCGAGGATCGACCGGATGCGCTGGGGATGCAGCCCGTCCACCACATAGGCCGAGATACCGGCATCCACCGCCGCCTGCATCATCGGCGCGTCCGAGCGGTCGACGAACATCGCCACCGGCCGCTCCACATGGCGGGACAGGCCCGACATTTGTTCGAGGATGTCCCGGCTGGGGCTCTCCAGGTGGATCACCACCACGTCGGGATTGAGGGCGGCCACCTGCGCCGGCAGGTCGGCGGTGTCGGGGATGATGACCACATCCGCGATTCCGGCGGCGCGCAGGCCCTCTTCGAGGATCGCTGCGCGGGCCCGGCTCGGATCGATCACGGCGACGGTGAAGGAAGGTTCTGTCATCGGGGCCCAATGGGGGGCGGGACGGCCGGTTCGTGCCGGCGGGAACGGGCAAGAGGCGTACCTAACACAGGGCTCGACCGCACGGATCTCCCCGACACACCGGCATCGCCGAAAAAGAACGTCGCCGAATCATCGGCTTCGACACCTTTCGATACGTTCGGGAAAGGAAATGGCCCAGCTTCCGCCGCAAACGCGGGCGCTAATGGCGGTGTCGAAGCGGGGTGAGGTGTTCGGATGGTGGAGTGCCGCATATCGCAGCCTGTCGAGAACGCCCTCGCCTCCGAGGCCGGGACCGGCATGGCGCTTCCCCTGCTGCCGACGATCGTCGTCGCGGTGATCGTGTCCGCCGCCTCCTTCCTCTGCCAGACGCCTTCCGCGCCCGTTCCCGAGACGCCCGCCAGCACGCGGATCGTCGAGATGGAGAGCCGGACGACGCAGGCGAGCCCGATCGAGACCGCCGATCTGGGCACGGCCTTCGTCCCGGCCGCCTTCGCCTTCCGTGATCAGTTTCCGCTGCGCGACCTCGTGACCACGACCGCCAGCGTCGCGCCGCGCCGCGCGACGTCCCGCACCGCCGCCGTGAAACCGTCTCAACGCCGGCCCGATTCCGCGCGGTCCGAAATGGCGAAGACCGAGGCGACGAGACCCGACGCCAACCGGGTTCCGTCGGTCGTCGCTGCGAAGGCCGCCGTCTCGCCCGAGCCGTTCCGGGTCGAGGCCGAGGCGGACGAGGAACTGATTCCGCATCTCGCCCTGCCCTTCGCGCCGGCGATCTCCGCGATCAGCCGGGCCGGCAGCTTCGTGGGCACCCAGAGCGCGGCGGTGGGCGCCGAGGCCATGGCCCTCGGCAATGTCGTGACCGGGCTCGTCGACCGCCTGCCGTTGCGGCCCTGATCGCACCGGCTCACGCATCACGCGCGGTTTCGGGCCGGTCCGGCCAGTCTTTCAGAGCTTTGCCGCTGGATTCTCCCCCTGTCGGGGACTAGGTGAGCCTTCGTCGACGAGACGGGCGCGAGGACCGCATTGCCGCGGGGGCCCGGCGGCAAGGATGGGCATGGCGGGACGGATCGAGGATTACGCGCTGGTCGGCGATGGCCGCACCGCTGCGCTGATCGGGCGCGACGGCAGCATCGACTGGCTCTGCTGGCCCCGTTTCGATTCCGCCGCCTGTTTCGCCTCCCTCCTCGGCACCGAGGAACACGGGTTCTGGAAACTGTCCCCGGCGGATGGCGAGGCCACGGTCACGCGCCGCTACCGGGAGGGCAGTCTCGTCCTCGAGACGCGCTATGTGACCTCCGCAGGCGAGGCCAGGGTGATCGACTACATGCCGGCCAATGACGGGTCGCACATGGTGCGCATCGTCGAAGGCCTGTCCGGCTCGGTCGACATGCGCATGGTCCTCGCCGTGCGCTTCGATTACGGGCTCGCGGTGCCGTGGGTGTCTCACAACGAACTCGGTGACCTGCGGGCGATTTCCGGTCCCCATAAGGTGGTTCTCCGCACCCGCGCGCCCCTCGATGGGGTCGGTCAGACCACGGTTTCGGACTTCACCGTGGCGGAGGGCGAGAGCCTGTCGTTCTGCCTCAGCTACGGCCCCTCGCACGAGGACGACCCGCCTCCGATCGAGCCGCGCAAGGTGCTGTTCCAGACCGATCGCTACTGGCGTGACTGGTCGAGCCGCTGCGCGTCCGGCACGCCCTGGGACGCGATCCTCAAGCGCTCGCTGCTGACACTCAAGGCTCTGATCTACACGCCCACGGGCGGGATCGTGGCCGCGCCCACCACCTCCCTGCCCGAGGAACTCGGCGGCGTGCGCAACTGGGATTACCGGTTCTGCTGGCTGCGGGATTCGACCTTCACCCTGATCGCACTGATGGATGGCGGCTTTCTCGACGAGGCGCGGGCCTGGCGCGACTGGCTGATCCGCGCCGTGGCCGGCAATCCGGAGCAGGCGCACATCCTCTACGGCATCGCAGGCGAGCGGCTCCTGCCCGAGATCGAGCTCGACTGGCTTCCCGGCTACGAGGGGTCGAAGCCGGTGCGGATCGGCAACGCGGCGGTCGACCAGTTCCAGCTCGATGTCTACGGCGAGATCTTCGACGCGCTCTATCAGGCCCGTCAGCGCGGCCTTCTCGGCGATGCCGACGGCTGGCGTGTGGGCCTCGCCCTGCTGGAGCATCTGGAGAAGGTCTGGAGCGAGCCCGACGAGGGCATCTGGGAGGTGCGCGGCGGCCGCCGCCACTTCGTCCATTCCAAGGTCATGGCCTGGGTCGCCTTCGACCGGGCCATCCGCTCCTTCGAGATGGGCGACGGGCCGCCCGCCCCCGTGGATCGCTGGCGTGCGATCCGCGACCATATCCACGAGGAGGTCTGCGAGAAGGGGTTCGACAAGGAGCTGAACAGCTTCGTCCAGTATTACGGGGCCAAGCCCCTCGATGCGAGCCTGCTCCTCATCGCCCATATGGGCTTCCTGCCCCAGGACGACCCGCGTGTCGTCGGCACGGTGGAGGCCATCGGCAAACACCTGATGCGTGACGGATTCGTGCTGCGCTACGACACCGAGGATGACAATACCGATGGTCTGCCCGGCGGCGAGGGGGCTTTCCTGCCCTGTAGCTTCTGGTACGCCGACAATCTCATCGGCCTCGACCGCTGCCACGAGGCGCGGGAGCTGATCGAACGCCTCATCGGCGTCTGCAACGATGTCGGGCTCGTGGCGGAGGAATACGACGTGGGAGCCAAGCGCCTTGTGGGCAATTTCCCCCAGGCGTTCAGTCACGTCACGTTGGTGAACACGATTTTGAACTATAGCCGTGCCAGCGGGCCGGCGCGGGAGCGCAGCGAGAAATCCGCCCTCGCCCGGGCCACATCGCCAAACCGGGCGAGTTCTCCCGGCCAGGGTGTCGCAAATTGAGAAGGCGCCGCGGCCCAGCACAGCTGATCGCCGCAGCCCCGCAAAGAATAGGAAGACGAGACCATGAGCGGAGCCGAGACCAAGCCGAAGGGTGAACTGAGCGAGATCGACAAGCTCTCCATCGACACCCTGCGTACCCTGGCGATCGACGCGGTGCAGAAGGCGAATTCCGGCCATGCCGGCGCGCCGATGGCCCTGGCGCCCGTGGCCTACACCCTGTGGAACCGCTACCTGCGCTACGATCCGGCACATCCGCACTGGCCCAACCGCGACCGGTTCGTGCTCTCGGCGGGCCATGCCTCGATGCTGCTCTACGGTCTGCTGCACCTCGCCGGTGTCGCCCAGAGCGATGGCGGCAACGAGCCGGCGATCACCATCGAGGACATCAAGAACTTCCGCCAACTCGACAGCAAGACGCCTGGGCACCCGGAATACCACTTCACCACGGGCGTCGAGACCACCACCGGGCCCCTCGGCCAGGGTGTGGCGAATTCCGTCGGCATGGCGATGGGCGGCCGCTTCCTCGGCGAGACCCTGAACCGCCCCGATTTGCCGCTGTTCGACTTCAACGTCTACGCGATCTGCTCGGATGGCGACCTGATGGAGGGCGTGGCCGCCGAGGCCGCCTCCATCGCCGGGCATCTGCGCCTGTCGAACCTGTGCTGGATCTACGACAACAACACGATCACCATCGAGGGGCACACCGAACTCGCCTTCTCGGAAGAGGTGGCGACGCGCTTCCTCAGCTATGGCTGGCAGGTCCTGCGTGTGGCCGACGCCAACGACGTCCACGCCATTTCCGCCGCCCTGGAGACCTTCCTCCAATCCAGTGACCGGCCGACGCTCATCGTCGTCAACTCGATCATCGGCTTCGGCGCCCCGAAGAAGCAGAACACCTCGAAGGCCCATTCCGACGCCCTGGGCGAGGAGGAGGCGAAGGGCGCCAAGCGGGCCTATGGCTGGCCCGAGGATTCCCAGTTCCTGGTGCCGGACGGCGTGGTGGAGAACTTCCGCAGCGGCATCGGCCAGCGCGGCGCCGAGCTGTTCGCCACCTGGGAGGGTTTCATGGCCGAGGCCAAGGCCTCCGATCCGGCCCTGGCCGAAGAGATCGACGCCCTCCTCACGGGCCGCCTGCCCGAGGGCTGGGACAATGACATCCCGGTCTTCCCGGCCGACGCCAAGGGCATGGCCACGCGCGAATCCTCCGGCAAGGTGCTCAACGCCATCGCCAAGAACGTGCCCCACCTGCTCGGCGGCTCGGCGGATCTGGCGCCCTCCAACAAGACCAAGCTCGAATTCGAGGGGGCCGGTACCCTCTCGCCCTTCGAGCCGGGCGGTCGCAACATCCATTTCGGCGTCCGCGAACACGCCATGGGGTCGATCGTCAACGGCCTCGGCCTCGTCGGCCTGCGCGCCTACGGAGCGACCTTCCTGGTCTTCGCCGATTACATGCGCCCGCCGATCCGCCTCGCCTCGCTGATGGAACTGCCGGTCTTCCACGTCTTCACGCACGATTCCATCGGCGTCGGTGAGGACGGCCCCACCCACCAGCCGGTGGAGCAGCTCCTGACGCTCCGTGCCATCCCCGGCCTCGTCACCCTGCGCCCGGCGGATGCCAACGAGGTGGCGGAAGCCTACCGGGTCATCATGGGGTTGAAGGATCAGCCGGCGGTGCTGGCCCTGAGCCGCCAGCCGCTGCCGACCTTCGACCGGACTAAGTACGGCAGCGCCGCCGGCGTCGCGAAGGGCGGCTACGTGCTGGCCGATTGCGAGGGGACGCCGGAGGTCATCCTCATCGGCACGGGCAGCGAGGTGCAGCTCTGCGTCTCGGCCTACGAGGCGCTGACGGCGGAGGGCATCAAGGCCCGCGTGGTCTCGATGCCGTCCTGGGACCTGTTCGAGCGTCAGGACGAGGCCTACCGCAACGCGGTGCTGACGCCGGAGGTGCTCGCCCGCGTCGCTGTCGAGCAGGGCTCGGTCATCGGTTGGGACCGCTATGCGGGCTCCGCCGGCGCGATCATCGGCATGCACACGTTCGGGTCCTCGGCCCCGATCAAGGATCTGCAGACCAAGTTCGGCTTCACGCCGGAGAAGGTGCTGCAGGCCGCCCGCGACCAGATCGCGCGGCACAAGAAGTAGGTCTCGCGGGTTCCCTGAACGACGGAACGCACGTCCCCCTCCCCTTGTGGGGAGGGGTCAGGGGTGGGGGTGGTTGGGTGACCCGCGGGCTGCGGAGGCCAGCGGAGCCACGCCCACCTCCGGCTCCTCTCCACAAGGGGGAGGAGAGGCGCGCACACTGACAACGAGTGTTGAACGACGCCGCCTTTCGCGCGCTACTCACGACGACCGACGACGAGGAGTTTTTGCATGAACCCGCTCAAGGCTCTCTTCCCTGAACAGGGCCAGGCCGTGTGGCTGGATTTCGTGGCCCGCGGTTTCATCGCCGATGGACGCCTCAAGAAGCTGGTGGACGAGGACGGCCTGCGGGGCGTGACCTCGAACCCCTCGATCTTCGAGAAGGCGATCGGCGATTCCACGGAATATGACGGTGCGCTGAAGGAGGTCATGGATGCGGGCGATGCCCGCGTCATCGATCTCTACGAGGGCTGTGCCATCGCCGACATCCAGGCGGCGGCCGACGTGCTGCGCCCCGTCTACGAGGAGAGCGACGGCGCCGACGGCTATGTCAGCCTCGAAGTCTCGCCCTACCTCGCCCTCGACACCGAGGAGACCCTCGACGAGGCCCGCCGCCTGCACAAGACCGTGGCCCGCGACAACCTGATGGTGAAGGTGCCCGCCACCCCGGCCGGCATCCCGGCGATCCGCGCCCTCACCGCCGACGGGATCAGCATCAACGTCACCCTGCTCTTCGGCCAGGATTCCTACGAGGAGGTGGCGCGCGCCTTCATCGACGGCCTGGAGGAGTTCGGCGCCAAGGGCGGCGACGTCTCGAAGGTCGCCAGCGTCGCGAGCTTCTTCATCAGCCGTATCGACGTCACCGTGGACAAGGCCCTCGACGCCAAGATCGCGGAAGCCAACGATCCCGACGAGAAGGCGGAACTGGAAGCCCTCAAGGGCAAGGTGGCCATCGCCAACGCCAAGCTCGCCTACCAGCGCTACAAGCGCATCTTCGCCGAGCCGAAATGGCAGGCGCTCGCGCAGAAGGGCGCCAAGGCACAGCGCCTGCTCTGGGCCTCCACGGGGACCAAGAACAAGGCCTATTCCGACGTGCTCTACGTCGAAGAGTTGATCGGCCGCGATACCGTCAACACCATGCCGCCGGCCACGATGGATGCGTTCCGCGACCACGGCACGGTCAAGCCCGCCATTGAGGAGAACCTCGGCGACGCCGAAGCCGTGATGGCCCGTCTGGCCAGGGCCGGCATCGACATCGGTGCGGTGGCCAAGCAACTCGTGGAGGAGGGCGTCCAGCTCTTCATCGACGCCGCTGACAAGCTGCTCGGTGCGGTGGCGGGCAAGCGCGCCGATTTCCTCGGCGCCAAGCTCGACGGCCAGACCCTGATCCTCGGCGATGCCATCGGCGCGGAGGCGAAGAAGGCGGTCGAATCCTGGCGCGCCTCGGGCTCGATCCGCCGGCTCTGGGCGCATGACAAGACGGTCTGGTCGAATGCCGACGAGGACCAGTGGCTCGGCTGGCTCCGCATCGTCGAGGACGAACTCGCCCGTGTCTCCGAATACCAGGCCTTCGCCGAGGATGTCCGGCAGACCGGCTTCACCGACGTCGTCGTCCTCGGCATGGGCGGGTCGAGCCTCGGCCCGGAAGTGCTGGCCGAGACCTACGGCACCCGCGACGGTTTCCCGACGCTGCGCATCCTCGATTCCACCGATCCCGACCAGGTCCGCGCCGTGGAAAGCGCGGTGAACCTCGAGACGACCCTGTTCATCGTCGCCTCGAAATCCGGCTCCACCCTCGAGCCCAACGTGTTCCGCGACTATTTCCTCGGCCGGATGAAGGCGTTGGTCGGCGAGCGGGCCGGCGCGCATTTCGTGGCCGTCACCGATCCCGGCTCGGCCATGGAGGCGGCGGCCAAGTCCGACAATTTCCGCCGGATCTTCTACGGGGTGAAGCAGATCGGCGGCCGCTATTCGGTGCTCTCGGCCTTCGGCCTGGTCCCGGCGGCGGCGTCCGGCATCGACGTGAAGCAGTTCCTCGACACGGCGCGGACCATGGTCCGCTCCTGCGGCCCGGCCGTGCCGCCGGCCCAGAATCCCGGCGTTCTGCTGGGCACCGCCATGGCGGCGGCGGCGCTGCATGACGGTCGCGACAAGGTCACGTTCATCGCCTCGCCGGGCATCGACACGTTCGGGGCCTGGGCCGAGCAGCTCATCGCCGAATCCACCGGCAAGGACGGCAAGGGTCTCATCCCCGTCGACGGCGAGCCGGTGGGCGTGCCGGCGGTCTATGGCCGCGACCGCTTCTTCGTCTATCTGCGCCTCGACAACCGGGCGGACGCGCAGCAGGACGAGGCCGTGCGCAGCCTGGAGCGCGAAGGGCACCCCGTCGCCCACGTCACCATGGCGAACGAGGAGCAGCTGCCGCAGGAATTCTTCCGCTTCGAGATCGCCACGGCGGTGGCCGGCGCGCTGCTCGGCATCAACCCGTTCGACCAGCCGGACGTGGAAGCGAGCAAGATCGAGACGAAGAAGCTGTTCGACGCCGCCGAGAAGAGCGGTTCGCTGCCCTCCGAGACGCCGCTCTTCGACGACGAGACCATCGCCCTCTACGCCGACCCGACCAATGCCGGGGCTCTGCCGCAGACGGCGGACGGGTTCGAGGCGGCACTGAAGGCCCATCTCGCGCGGATCAAGGACGGCGACTACGCCGCGTTGCTGGCCTACGTCGACCGTAACGAGGCGCACCAAGCCATCCTGCAGGAGGCCCGCATCGCTCTGCGCGACAAGCGCAAGGTCGCGACCTGCCTCGAATTCGGGCCGCGCTTCCTCCACTCCACCGGCCAGGCCTACAAGGGCGGGCCGGATACCGGAGTGTTCCTGCAGATCACCGCCGACCCGTCGGAGGATCTCGCGATCCCCGGCCGGGCGCTGGGCTTCGGCACCGTGGTGGCGGCCCAGGCGCGCGGCGATTTCGCGGTCCTGGCCGAGCGCGGCCGCCGGGCCCTACGCGTCCACATCAAGGGTGGCGACGTGGAAGCCGGGCTCAAGCGCATCGCGGCGGCGATCAAGGCGGCGGTGGTGTGAGGACAGCGGGATGACCCGGAACCGCCGGATCATTCCAACCTACTACCTCATCCTGAGGTGCCCGCTCCTGCGGGCCTCGAAGGAGGACTCCAGAGATCACTGTGCCGGCTGGAGGGCTCCTTCGAGGCCTCCGCTGCGCTGCGGCGCCTCAGGATGAGGTGGGTTGATAGGACCACGCATCGGTGCTCGGGCTGACGAGGCCCCCTCAATCAGGAGATCCCCAATGCAACTCGGCATGATCGGCCTCGGCCGGATGGGCGGCAACATCGTCCGCCGTCTCCTGCGGGACGGGCACACGGCCGTGGTGTTCGACCAGAACCCGGAGGCCGTGGCGGCCCTGGTCGCCGAGGGCGCCACCGGGGCGGCGAGCTTGGAAGAGTTCGTCTCCAAACTCGACGTGCCGCGCGCGGCCTGGGTGATGCTTCCGGCGGGCGCGATCACCGAGGCCACCGTGGCGCAGCTCGGCGACCTGATGCAGGCGGACGACGTCATCATCGACGGCGGTAACTCGTTCTACAAGGACGACATCCGGCGGGCGGCCACCTTGAAGCCGAAGGGCATCCACTACGTCGATGTCGGCACGTCGGGCGGCGTCTGGGGCCTGGAACGCGGCTATTGCATGATGATCGGGGGGAGCAACGACGCCCTCGACAGGCTCGACCCGATCTTCAAGACCCTGGCGCCGGGCGTCGGCACCATCCCGAAGACGCCGGGCCGTGAGGGCCGCGATACCCGCGCCGAGGAGGGCTACATTCATGCCGGGCCGAGCGGGGCCGGGCATTTCGTCAAGATGGTCCATAACGGCATCGAATACGGGCTGATGCAGGCCTATGCCGAGGGATTCGACATCCTGAAACACGCCAATTCGAAGGATCTGGCCGAGGACCAGCGCTTCGACCTCAATATCGGTGACATCGCCGAAGTCTGGCGGCGCGGCAGCGTGGTCTCGTCCTGGCTCCTCGACCTGACGGCCGGGGCGCTGGCGGGCAACGAAGCCCTGGACGGTTTCTCCGGCTTCGTCGCCGATTCCGGCGAGGGGCGCTGGACGTTGAACGCGGCCATCGAGGAATCGGTACCGGCCAATGTGCTCTCGGCCGCCCTCTACGCCCGCTTCCGCTCGCGCGAGGACGCCTCCTACGCGGACAAGCTGCTCTCGGCCATGCGCAAGGGCTTCGGCGGCCACGTCGAACCGAAATAGCCTGTCGTGCAGGCGATCGAGGACCAGACCAGGAGGAGGCATCTCCGCATGATCCCGCTACCGAACAACGCGGAAATCTTTCCCGATGGCGAGAGCGTCGCCCGCGCGGCGGCCGACCGCCTCGTGACCCTCTGCGTCGAGAGCAAGCAGGAGCGCATCGCCATCTGCCTCTCGGGCGGGTCCACGCCGAAGCGGCTCTACACCCTGCTGGGCGGACCCGACTATGTCGGTGCCCTCTCCTGGGACCGGCTGCACTGGTTCTTCGGCGACGACCGGTTCGTGCCTTGGACCGATGAGGCCAGCAACATGCACATGGCCCGCGTGGCGTTCGGGGACGCCCCGATCCCCGAGGGCCATCTCCACGGCATTCCCACCGACGGGACGCTGGACTCGGCGGTCTCCGCCTATGCGGCGACCCTGAGCGACTTCTACGGCGCCGATAGCCTCGACCCGGCGCGCCCGCTCTTCGATCTCGTGCTTCTCGGCCTCGGCGAGGACGGGCACACCGCCTCCCTGTTTCCGGGCAAGCCCGCCGTGAACGAACGCGAATCCTGGGTCGCCGCCGTGCCCGAGGCCGGGCTGACGCCATTCGTACCGCGCGTCACCCTCACCTTTCCGGCGCTCGCCTCCTCGCGGCAGCTTCTCGTTCTGGTCACGGGGGCGGGCAAGCGCGATCCCCTTGCCCGGATCGCCGAGGGCGAGGATTTGCCCGCGCGCCACATCTCGAGCACCGGCACCCTGACATGGTTGCTCGACCGCGCGGCGGCGGATTTCGGCTGAGACCGAGGACCGGCGGTCCGTCACCGTCCTGGCGCCTTGGCATCGTCGCATGCGGAGCCTACGTTACATGTAACGCCTCGGGAAAGGTCTCGTCATGTCGGCAACTGTCGGTCAGCGCGTCAGCAAGCGTCGTGATGCGCTCCGGGCGGCCGGCCTGCGGCCCATCCAGATCTGGGTGCCCGACACCCGGAGGGCGGGCTTTGCCGAAGAATGCGCGCGGCAGGCTCGGGTCGTAGCGGCGATAGATGCAGCCGATCGGGAACTGGATGCCTTCATGGAGGCGGCGCTCCTCGATATGCTCCCTGAGCGCGAGGCATGAAGCGGGGCGATCTCGTCACCATCGCCATGCCCGGCGATTTCGGCAAACCTCGTCCGGCGCTCATCATCCAATCTGACGCGTTCGTCGAGACCGGCACGGTCACGGTGCTGCTCATATCCGGCACGCTGGCCGAGGCTCCCCTGATCCGCACGACCGTCGAGCCGAGAGAGGCCAATGGCTTGAAGAAACGCTGACAGGTCATGGTGGACAAGGCCATGTCGGTGAAGCGGGAGAAGATCGGCGCACGGATCGGGCATCTCGATGCCGAGACGATGCTGGCGGTGACGCGGGCGCTGGCCGTGTTTTTTGGCATTGCCTGAACGCGGATCGCTGCCGAGGCGATCGCACGAAGGCGATCAGAGACCGTCCGGGACCGACGGCTACGACTTCAGCACCGGCTCCGAGATATCGCCGCTGCCGCGCCGGGCCAGGTATTCCGGTTGGAACAGGCACATGCGTACCGCGTCGCGGTACTTGCCGTTGACGAAGAACTCGTCCTTCAGGATGCCCTCCGGCACGAAGCCGCAACGCTCGTAGATGCGCACGGCACGGGCATTGTCCTTGTCCACGTGCAGGTAGAGCTTGTGGATGTTGAGGACGCTGAAGGCGTAATCCATGGCGATGCGGGTGGCGCGCGGGGCGTAGCCCTGGCCCTGGAAGGCCGGGTGGATCGCGATCTGGAATTCGCAGCGTCGGTGCAGGTGGTTGATCTCCACGAGCTCCACGAGGCCGGCCGGCGCGCCCTCCGAATTGGCGATGATGAAGCGCCGCTCGGTCTGGTTGTGGATGTTGCGCTCGTAGAGCTGCGCCAGTTCGGCGAAGGACTCGTAGGCCTCCTCGAACCAGTAGCGCATGATGCTGTCGTTGTTGTTGAGCTGATGCACGAACATCAGGTCTTCGCGCTCCAGCGGGCGGAGCTTCACCGGGCCGTCGGCCGCGATGGTGCGGGGAGCGAACTTGCTCATGGAGTCACGACGCATTCCGTGATGAGACGGCGCATGAACGCCTCGCCGGCTTCGAGGGCGGCGAGGGTGATGTACTCGTCCGGCTGGTGGGCCTGGTCGATGGAGCCGGGTCCGCAGACCACGGTGGGGATGCCCGCCCCTTGGAACCGCCCGGCCTCGGTGGCGTAGGGCACGGAGACGGTGTGGTTGCGCCCCGCCACCCGCAGGGTCAGGCGCTCGGCCTCGGAACCCGGCTCGGGGGCGAGGCCCGGCACCGCCACCTCCTCGACGGTCTCGATCCGCCCGTAATCGCCGTAGCGGTTGAGCCGGTCCTTCAGCACCGTCTCGACCTTGGCGGCGAACAGGGTCGGGATCTCGGCCATGTCGAGATCGGGCAGGCCGCGGAACTCCCAGTGGAAGGTGCAGATCTTGGGCAGGATGTTGCGCGCCGTCCCGCCGGAGATCGTGCCCACATGCACGGTGGTGGAGGGCGGGTCGAAGCGGCCCGATGCGTCGCCCCGCTCGATCATCGCATCGGCGATGCGGTTCAATTCGGAGACGAGCTCGGCCGCCGCCATCACCGCGTTGGCGCCGAGCATGGGTTTGGCCGAATGCGCCTCGTGGCCGTGGACGGTGGTGAAATAGGTGACGATGCTCTTATGGGCGTCCGCCACTTCGAGATCGGTGGGCTCGCCCACGATCACCGCGCCTGGGCGGGGCAGGTCCTTGCCGAAGCGGGCGATGGTGTCGGCGACGCCGAGGCACGTGGTCTCCTCGTCGTAGGAGAGTAGGATATGGATAGGCCGCTTGAGGTCGGCGGCGAGCATGTCCGGCACGGCGGAGAGCGCCAGGGCGCAGAAGCCCTTCATGTCCACGGAGCCGCGCCCATAGGCGCGCCCATCCACGATCCGCAGGGTGAAGGGGTCGCTGGTCCAGGCCTGTCCCGTCACCGGCACCACGTCGGTATGGCCGGAGAGGACGATACCGCCATCCACAATCGGGCCGATCGTCGCGAAGATCGCCGCCTTGTCGCCCGCTTCATTGGGGATGCGCACATGGCTCACGCCCCAGCCGTCGAGATAGGCGCAGACGCTGTCGATCAGCGCGAGGTTGGAGCGCGAACTCTCCGTGTCGAAGGCGACGAGGCGCGCCAGCAGGTCGAGCGTGCTCAACCGTTCTCCGCCGCCCGACATGGGCCTCAGCAGGTTTCGCAAAAGTGGCCCCCGATTTTGCGGCAAAAACCTGCGTCAGAGCAAGAACCCAAGCAGGGTGAAGCGTTGGCCTGCCAACGTGAACCCGCTTAGTGGACGCTACGGCGGACGTGCGGCGAATCGAGGGAGAAGGCGGGGATCTCGGCCTCGAAGCTTTCGCCGGCGGTGGTCGACATGGTGTAGCTGCCGGCCATCAGCCCGTCGGGCGTGGTGAGCGGGCAGCCGCTCGTGTAGCTGAACGACTCGCCGGGGCCGAGCACCGGCTGCTTGCCGACCACGCCGGCGCCGCGCACCTCCTGGGTCTCGCCGCGGCCATCGACGATGCGCCAGTGGCGCGAGCGCAGCTGCACCTGCTCGGAGCCGTTATTCACGATCTCGACAGTGTAGGCGAAGAAGTAGCGGCTCTCGTCGGGCGAGGATTCCTCCTCGACGAAGCGGGGCTGGACGGTCACGCTGATGCCGCGCGTCTGGGCCTTGTACATCGCCTTCAAAGCCTCCCGTGCCGTCGCCCACCCATAAGCGACATAGCCTTTTCGCCGTGGTACGTCCCGGGCGAAATCGCGTCAATCGTGCTGAATGCGGGGCTGCCCGCTCCAATGGGAAGGTCGTGCACCGTGGTCGAGGAGACCGTCTCGCCCCTGCCCGCTCCGTTTCCAGGTCGGGCCGTGCTCGCCAGCCTCGCCATCGCTGTCCTGGCCGGTGCCTTTGCCTGGAACGCGCCCGAGCGGAACGGCTGGGCCGCGCTCGCCCTGGCGGGAGCGCTGGTGCTCGACGGTCTCGCCCTGCTGGCAGGCGCATTGCTGGCCCGGCGCGGCCCGGCGCCCCGGATCGCCGGGCTGCCCTCGCTGGTCCTGGCTTTCGGCCCGGCAGCCGGGCTCGGCGCCGTGCTCTTCGCGGTGGCGCTCCTGCTCTGGCCCGCCGGATTTCCCCCCGTGGCGAGCGCGCTGGCGGGCCTGATCGCCATGGGCGCCATCGCCCGTCTCGTGGTCGCCTGGATCGTGCTGCGGACCCGGCGGGAGGACGAGGAGGGTTAAGGGACCCTTAGAGGATACGCGAGAGACTGTGCGAAACCATGCGGCAGTCGCGATCCCCAGCCGGGGGCGGTGGCCCAGTTCGGAGCGGGCGACGCGAGACCATGCCGGATACCAAGCAGGACACGGCACGACCGGGCCTCCTCTCTTCTACAAACCCGCGTTCCGGGGGCATTCTGGCGGCGCAAGGGATCCAGGCCCTGCATGCGGCCGGTGCCATCCTCCCCGAAACCCCCTTCGCGGCCGATCAGGTTCAGCCGGCGAGCCTCGACCTGCGCCTGGGGTCCCGCGCCTTCCGGGTCCGCACGAGCTTCCTGCCCGGTGCCCGCCCGGTCTCAGCCTGTATCGCGGCCTTCGCCCTTCATGAGATCGACCTGACCGCCGGTGCGGTGCTGGAGACCGGCTGCGTCTACATCGCCGAATTGCAGGAGACCCTGGCCCTTCCGGCGGATGTGGCGGCCAGCGCCAACCCCAAAAGCTCCACAGGCCGCATCGACGTGTTCACCCGCGTCATCACCGACCGGGGGCAGGCCTTCGATCAGGTGGAGGCGGGCTACCGGGGCCGGCTCTATGCCGAGATTTCGCCACGCACCTTCCCGGTCCGCGTCCGTACCGGGTCGCGCCTGTCGCAGATCCGGTTCCGCCGGGGCGAGCCGCGCCTCACCGACACCGAACTCGCCTCGCTTCATGCGGCCACGCCGCTCGTGGCCTCGGCCACCCCGTCCTTCCAGGGCGGCATCGCCGTGTCGGTGGATCTCGCCGGCTTCGAGGGGCTCATCGGTTACCGCGCCAAGCGCCATACCGGCCTCGTCGATGTGGACGCGCCGGGCCGGCACCGCACCGCGGATTTCTGGGAGCCGCTGGCCGCCGACGGCTCGGGCGCGCTGATCCTCGATCCCGGCCAGTTCTACATCCTCGCCTCCAAGGAAGCGGTGCAGGTGCCACCGGATTTCGCCGCCGAGATGGTTCCGTTCGATCCGCTGGTGGGCGAGTTCCGGGTCCATTACGCCGGCTTCTTCGATCCCGGCTTCGGCTTTGCCGGGGCGGGGGGAGCCGGCGCGCGGGCGGTGCTCGAAGTGCGCTCGCGCGACGTTCCGTTCCTGCTGGAGGACGGCCAGATCGTCGGCCGCCTCGTCTACGAGCGCATGGCCGAACGCCCCGCCGCCCTCTACGGCGCCGATGCCGGGTCGAACTATCAGGCCCAGGGTCTGAAGCTGTCGAAACACTTCGCCTGAGGTCGAAGGCGCCCTACCGCGCCGGATCGATCTCCGCCTCGGCCGGGTCGATGTCGTAGCGGCGCGAGCAGAACTCGCAAGTGATGCCGATGCGCCCGTCCTCGGCGATCATGTCTCGGCGTTCCTCGGGCGAGAACGAGCGGATCATCCCCATCACGCGCTCGGGCGAACAGCGGCAGCGCTCGTGGATGGCCTGCGGCTCGAACACCCGCACGCCGCGCTCGTGGAAGAGCCGGTAGAGCAGGCGCTCGGAGGAGACCTCCGGATCGACCAGTTCGTGGTCCTCCACCGTGTTGACGAGGCTGCGCGCCTCGACCCAGGCATCGTCCTCCGGCGCCGCGCCCGCATCGAAATGAGCGTGGCCCTCGGGGATGTCGCCGGGGGGGAGGTCGGCAAGGCGGGCGCGGTCGATGGATTGCGGCAGGAACTGGATCAGGAGTCCGCCGGCACGATAGCTGTTGGTGCCGTTGGCGAATTGCTCGGCCACCGCGAGGCGGACCTGAGTCGGGATCTGTTCGGATTGGCGGAAATACTGATGGGCCGCCTCTTCCAGGCTCTGGCCTTCCAGGGCCACAACACCCTGGTAGCGGCTGAAATCGTTGCCCTGGTCGATGGTCATGGCGAGGTGGCCCTGCCCGATCAGATCGGCATCCTTGAGAGGGGCGCTCCCCAGAGCTTCGATCCGCGCGGCGTCGAATCGTGCCGTGGCGCGCAGGCGGTCGGGCGCCTCGAAATCCACCACGATCATCTCCACCGGACCATCGGTCTTGGTCTGGAGCTGGAACCGGCCCTCGAACTTCAGGGACGAGCCCAGCAGCACGGTGAGCGCCGCCGCCTCACCCAGCAGACGCGCCACCGGGTCGGGATAGCCGTGGCGGCGCAGGATGGTGTCGACGCTGGGGCCGAGCCGGACCACGCGACCGCGCACGTCCAGCGCCTCCACAGAGAACGGCAGGGCGACGTCGTCGGCGCCGTCGATGATCGTGGGGGAAATCTCGTGTCCGGAGGTCATGGCCTCTCCATGTCTTTTGTCCATTCGGTCCGCGGACCGAACGCATTGGCCCGATTCTCGATCTCGACCTCATCCTGTGGCGCCGTAGCAAAGCGAAGGCCTCGAAGGACGCCTCCAGTTCGCGCGACGAACACTGGAGACCTCCTTCGAGGCCGCTTCGCGGCACCTCAGGGTGACGTCGCGCGGGGGATGAGCAACGCTGCGAGGATCGCGACTGTCTGCATCGTCGAGTATGGGACTCGACCGCCTACCGTGCATCCAAGACCGGATATAGGGATGAGCTCGCCGTTTCACACGGCCTTCCGCCCCGCGCGAACACCACATCCGCCACCGGCCCAGTCGGAAGGTCTCGACCGAGATCGTCGTCAGCGGATATGGGCGAGCGCGTCCGGGCCGTTCCTCACGCCCCCAGGCACCACGCCAGAATGCCCTTCTGCGCGTGGAGCCGGTTCTCGGCCTCGTCGAACACCACCGAGCGCGGGCCGTCCATGATCTCGGCGGTCACTTCCTCGCCGCGATGGGCGGGGAGGCAGTGCATGAAGATCGCGTCGTTCTTGGCCGCCGCCATCAGCTTGGCGTTGACCTGATAGGGCGAGAGCAGGTTGTGGCGGTAATGCTCGTCGTCGTCGCCCATGGAGACCCAGCAATCGGTGACGACGGCATCCGCCCCGTCCACCGCCTCGAAGGCGTCGGTGGTGACGTTGATGCGCGCGCCCTCGGCCCTGGCCCAGGCGAGGAGGGCCGGCGGGGCCGACAGTTCCAGGGGGGCGGCGATGTTGAGGGTGAAGTCGAACCGCGCCGCCGCGTGCACCCAGGAGGCCAGCACGTTGTTGGCGTCCCCCGACCAGGCGATGGTGCGCCCCTGGATCGGCCCGCGATGCTCCTCGAAGGTCAGCACGTCGGCCATGATCTGGCAGGGATGCGAGACCTTGGTCAGGGCGTTGATCACCGGCACTTCCGCAAAGTCGGCCAGTTCCAGCATCGTGTCGTGGTCGAGGATGCGGATCATGATCGCGTCGACGTAGCGCGACAGCACGCGGGCGGTGTCGCCCACGGTCTCGCCCCGGCCGAGCTGCATCTCGCTGCCCGTCAGCATCAGCGTCTCGCCGCCGAGCTCGCGCATGGCGACGTCGAAGGAGACGCGGGTGCGGGTGGAGGGCCGATCGAACACCATCGCCAGCATCTTGCCCGTCAGCGGGCGCTCGGCGGCGATCTCGCCCTTGCGGCGACGGCCCTTCATCGCGGCCGCGGAGGTCAGGACGGCACGCAGATCCTCGCCGGAGAAGTCCTTCAGGTCGAGGAAGTGGCGGGGCCTGGTGGCGGTCCCGTTGGTCTGGGGAATCATCGGCTCGTTCTTCGTGTTGGGCATATCGACGTTGCGGGCGTCGCGGTCCGGCGACGAGGCCGGACCCGGACGGCCATGCGTTACTCCGCGGCTCCGCGCATCTGCGCGCCGAGTCGTCCGGCCGTGGCGTCGAGGCGCTCGACCGCCTCGGCCACCTCCGCCTCGGAGACGATCAACGGCGGCAAGAGTCGGACCACGTTGTCGCCCGCGGGAATCACCAGCAGGCGCTCGTCGCGCGCCGCCGCGGTGAAGGCGGTGTTGGGCACGCCGAGCTTGAGCCCGAGGATGAGGCCGGTGCCGCGAATCTCCGAGATCACCCCCGGATGCCGGTCGATGACGGCGCCGAGACGCTGTTTGAGGAGCAGGCCCATCCGCAGGACGTGGTCGAGGAAGCCGTCGGCGAGCACCACGTCGAGGACGGCATTGCCCACCGCCATGGCGAGCGGATTGCCGCCGAAGGTGGTGCCGTGGCTCCCCGCCGTCATGCCGCGCGCGGCCTCCGCCGTGGCGAGGCAGACGCCGAGGGGGAACCCGCCGCCGATGCCCTTGGCCGCGCTCATGATGTCGGGTGTGACGCCCGCCCATTCATGGGCGAACAGGCGGCCCGTGCGGCCGACGCCGGTCTGGACCTCGTCCATGATCAGGAGCAGGCCGTGCTCGTCGCAGAGCGCCCGCAGGCCGCGCAGCATCTCGGTGGGCACCGTGCGGATGCCGCCCTCCCCCTGGATCGGCTCGATCATCAGGGCGGCCGTCTCCGGGCCGATCGCCGCCACCAGCGCGTCGTGATCGCCGAAGGGCACCTGGTCGAATCCGTCCACCTTCGGGCCGAAGCCGTCGATGTACTTCTGCTGTCCGCCCGCCGCGATGGTGGCCAACGTCCGCCCGTGGAACGCGCCCTCGAAGGTGACGATGCGGAAGCGCTCCGGGTGTCCGCCCGCCGCATGGTACTTGCGCGCCATCTTGATGGCGGCCTCGTTGGCCTCGGCCCCGGAATTGGCGAAGAACGCCACGTCCGCGAAGGTCGCGTCCACGAGCCGCCGGCCGAGGCGCTCGCCCTCGGGGATCTCGAACAGGTTCGAGGTGTGCCACAGCTTCTGCGCCTGGGTGGTCAGGGCCTCCACGAGGTGCGGATGGGCGTGGCCGAGGGCGTTGACGGCGATGCCGGCGCCGAAATCGAGATATCGCTCGCCGTCGCGCGTCACGAGCCAGGCGCCCTCTCCGCGCTCGAAGGCGATCGGAGCCCGGGCGTAGGTCGGCAGAAGGGCGGATGTCACGATCCCGACTTCCCATCGTCAAAGCGGGCACGCGGATTGGCCGCGGCACCAAATGAAAGTGCCGCCTCGAAACCGGGCGGCACCGCTGTGATTACTAGAGAATTGGCCGGTTCTGTCAATGATCGGCCCGGTTCATATGCCTGACATGCCTGAGGGTTAAGCTGTGCGCGAGGACACGATCCGGCGGTCCTGCCGATGGTCCTGCGACGCCCGCGCGGCGGGTGCGGCTCGGATGGCCGGGAACGCGGCTCCGAGCTTGCGCGGCTCCGAGCTTGCGCGGCTCGGAGCAAGTGTGCTCTGTGCCGCCCCGTCGGGCGCGCCCCCGAGAATGGCATGCCTTCAGGGAAGGACGGACGGATGAGCACGGTCAAGGAACGCCTGGATGCCCTCGGCCTGGTGCTGCCGAAAGCCGCGGCCCCGGTAGCGAATTACGTACCCTTCATCCGCACCGGCAATCTGGTGATCATCTCCGGCCAGATCTGCTTTGGCGCCGACGGCAAGCTCGCCGATGCCCACAAGGGCAAGCTCGGCGCCGAGATCTCCCCGGAGGCCGGCATCGCCGCCGCCCGGCTCTGCGCCCTCAACGTGCTGGCTCAGGTGCAGGCGGCCGTGGGCGATCTCGACCATGGCGTCGTGCAATGCCTGCGCCTCGGCGGCTTCATCAATGCGGTGCCGACCTTCGCCGGCCTCGCCGGGATCATGAACGGGGCCTCCGACCTGATGGTCGAGATCCTGGGCGATCGCGGCCGGCACGCACGCTCCACCGTGGGCGTCGCCGAACTGCCCCTCGACGCCGCCGTCGAGGTCGAGGCGATGTTCGAGGTGAAGTGAGGATGGGGTCGAACGCCCCCGCCTGGCTCACCGCGACGCCCATCGCCCATCGCGGCCTGCACGACCGGGCCGCCGGCATCCCCGAGAACACCCTGGCGGCGGCGAGAGCCGCCATCGCCGGCGGCTACGCCATCGAGTGCGACGTGCAGCTCAGCGCCGACGGCGAGGCGATGGTGTTCCACGACGAGGCGCTCGGGCGCCTCACCGGCGCCGTCGCCCTCGTGGCCGAGACGCGGACGGACGCCCTCCGGTCCCTGGCGGTGGCCGGCTCGCCCGAGACGATCCCCACCCTGCCCGACACCCTCGCCACCATCGCCGGCCGGGTGCCCCTCGTGGTCGAGGTCAAGTCGCGCTTCACCGGCGACCTGCGCCTCGTCGAGCGCGTGGCCGCCATCGTCTCGGGGTATGACGGCCCGGTGGCGGTGAAGTCCTTCGACCCGGCCCTGATCGAGGCCTTCGCCGGTCTCGCGCCGGACATCCCGCGCGGAATCGTCGGCGAGACCGCCCAGGACGATCCGGCCTATGCGCTGATGCCGGAGAGCCTGCGGCGCTCACTCTCCGACCTGCTGCATCTCGAAGCGAGTCGCCCCGATTTCCTGTCCTGGCGCGTGGACGACCTGCCCTGCGCCGCCACCTATCTCTGCCGCCATCTCGGCCGGATGCCGCTGATGACGTGGACGGTGCGCAATCCCGACCAGCGTCAACGCGCGCACGAGCACGCGGACCAGATGGTGTTCGAGGGGTTCCGGCCCTGAGGATCGGCGTGATGGGGGGCGGTCTTCCTGTGAACGACGATGCGAGGGCCGACGGTCTATTTCGGAATCGGGACAAGTCCGTCGAGGAAGGCCGTGACTTCGCGGCGGTTCCAGGATGCGCCATCGGTCCAGAATCGGAGCAGGGCTAGGTGGTTGAGCCGCACCCATGCGATCACGAGCGGTCTCGCCAGGCGGGAAGCGCCCTTGGGCAAGAAATCGTCGCGCACTTTCGGATCGGCTCCGATTGACACGATCAGGCAGGGCAGGTCGCGACCGGCACGGTCGGGATACCATTTCACCCGAGGGCCGTGCGAACCCAGCGCCGTCGAAACGAAGATCGTGCCGAGGACGTTGGTGTCCTGCTCATCGAGATTGGCCATCTCGATCAGGACATCGTCGGCGAAGTCATCCGGCGGTGCCCGCCTTTCGCTGCCGGGGCGGACATCAAGAGCCGTCGGTCCCATCTATCTCATCCCTCCTCGGGAATAGTTTCCGTCATTCTTGATCCAGGGCCCTTCGAGCCGCAAGGGCCGTGTTCTACGAGATCGGCCCCCGGAGGCGGTCGGCGTCTGCGTCCGCACCGCGCGCTTGTCCCCTCGCCCGACAGGGTTAGATTGCGGTCATGGAAAAGACCGGACCGGTAGCCGAGCCAGAACTGGATCCCGCACCGACCCTGCAGGTGCGCGCGGTCACCGGCCTCGCCGAGATCCCGGCGGCGGAGTGGGATGCCTGCGCCACGTCGCCCGAGACCCTGGCGGCGGGGGACGAGACCCACAATCCCTTCGTCTCCCACGCCTTCCTCTCGGCCCTGGAGGATTCGGGCTGCGTCTCGCGCAGGACCGGGTGGCTGCCCCTGCATGTGGCGGTGGAGCGCGAGGGGCGGCTCGTCGGGGTCGCGCCGTGCTATCTCAAGTCGCACAGCCAGGGCGAATACGTGTTCGATCATGGCTGGGCCGATGCCTACGAGCGCGCGGGCGGGGCGTATTACCCCAAGCTCCAGGTCAGCGTGCCGTTCACGCCGGTCACCGGCCCGCGCTTCCTCATCGCGCCGGGCCAGGACGTGGCCGAGGCCGCCTCCGCGCTGATCGCCGGGTTGCGCGCGCTCCGGGCGGAGACCAAGGCCTCCTCGATCCACGTCACCTTCATGCAGGAGCGGGAATGGGAACAGGCCGGCGCGCTGGGGCTCCTCCAGAGGCTCGACCAGCAGTTCCATTGGGACAATGCCGGCTATGCCGGGTTCGAGGATTTCCTCGGGGCGCTCTCCTCGCGCAAGCGCAAGGCGATCCGGCGCGAGCGCCGCGACGCCCTGAGCCAGGGCATCACCATCGAGCACGTCACCGGCGCCGACCTGACGCCGGCCCATTGGGATGCGTTCTACGAGTTCTACGCCGATACCGGCGCGCGCAAATGGGGCCGGCCCTACCTCAACCGCGAGTTCTTCGGCCTCATCGGCGAGCGCATGCCGGAGCGCATCCTGCTCATCATGGCCAAGCGCGAGGGCCGCTACGTGGCAGGCGCCATTAATTTCGTCGGCGATGTCGCGCTCTACGGCCGCAACTGGGGCTGCGTCGAGGACCACCCCTTCCTGCATTTCGAGGTCTGCTACTATCAAGCCATCGATTTCGCGATCCGGCGCGGGCTGAAGCGGGTCGAGGCCGGGGCGCAGGGGGAGCACAAGCTCACCCGCGGCTACCGGCCGGTGCTGATGCATTCGGCCCACGACATCGCCGATCCCGCCCTGCGCCGCGCCGTCGCCGATTATCTCCGCCGCGAGCGCGACCATGTGCTTGAGGCGGCCTCGGTGCTCGGTGAGATGACGCCGTTTCGCCGGGACTGCACGATGGCCGATCCCGAGACCGAAAAGGACGAAGAGCGCCCATGAGCCCGATCGACCGTATCAAGGCCTTCGCCGATGACCTCACGGCGATCCGCCGGGACATCCACGCCCATCCCGAGATCGGTTTCGAGGAGGTGCGGACCTCGAGCCTCGTGGCCGAGCACCTCGCAAGCTACGGCATCGAAGTCCATCGCGGGCTCGGCGGAACGGGGATCGTCGGCGTGCTGCAGGGGCGCTCGGCCAACGGCCGCCGCATCGGGCTGCGGGCGGAGATGGACGCGCTGCCGATCGAGGAGGAGACCAACCTCCCCCATCGCTCCACCATTCCGGGCAAGATGCACGCCTGCGGCCACGACGGCCACACCACCATGCTGCTCGGCGCAGCCCGCTACCTCGCCGAGACGCGGGATTTCGACGGCACCGCCCTGTTCGTGTTCCAGCCGGCGGAGGAGGGACTCGGGGGCGCCCGCGCCATGCTGGCCGACGGGCTGTTCGAGCGCTTCCCCTGCGACGAGATCTACGGGCTCCACAACACCCCCAGCGGCCCGCACGGCAAGCTGAAGATCCGCCCCGGGCCGATGATGGCGGCGGCGGACTTCTTCGATATCCGCATCACCGGGCGCGGCGCCCATGCGGCCGAACCGCATCGCGGCCTCGATTCCATCGTGGCGGCCGCGGCCCTCGTCCAGGCGCTGCAATCCATCGTCTCGCGCAATGCCGACCCTCTGAAGAGCGCCGTGCTTTCGGTGACCCAGATCCATGCGGGCGCGGCCTATAACGTCATTCCCGAGGGCGCCCATCTCGCCGGCACGGTCCGGACCTTCGATCGGGCCGTGCGCACGCTCGTCTCGCGCCGTATCCGCGAGGTCGCCCAGGGCATCGCCCTCGCCCACGGAGTCGAGATCGGGGTGGAGATCCGCGACACGTTCTCGGTGCTGGAGAACAGCGCCGCCCATGCCGCCGCGGCGGCCGAGATCGCCCGCGAGATCTTCGGGTCCGAGGGTGTCGACGACGACACGGTGCCGCGCATGGGCAGCGAGGATTTCGCCGACATGCTGATGGTGGTGCCGGGGGCCTATGCCTGGATCGGCGGGACGCCGGGACCTGGCCTGCACAACGCTGCCTTCGATTTCGACGACAGCATCATCCCCCTGGGCAGCTCCTACCTCGCCCGCCTCGTCGAGAAGCGCACCGCCGCATGACCAGCCTGTTCGATTTCACGCCCAAGGCCGCCGACGGTACGCCCTATCCCCTCGACCGGCACCGGGGGCAGGTCGTGCTCGTGGTCAACACCGCCTCGAAATGCGGCTTCACCCCGCAATACGAGGGGCTGGAGGCGCTCTGGCGCAAGCACCGCGAGGCGGGGCTCGTGGTGCTCGGCTTCCCCTGCAACCAGTTCGGCGCCCAGGAGCCGGGCGATGCCGGGGAGATCGCGCAGTTCTGCAGCCTGACCTACGATGTCAGCTTCCCGGTCCTCGCCAAGGTGGAGGTGAACGGGGCCGGCACCGACCCGGTCTTCGCCCATCTGAAGCAGGAGAAGCCCGGCCTCCTCGGCACCAAGGGTATCAAGTGGAACTTCACCAAGTTCCTGGTGGGCCGCGACGGCAAGGTCATCGGCCGCTACCCGCCCACCGCCAAGCCCGCGGATCTCGAAGGCGACATCGCGAAGGCCCTGGCCGGCACTTGAGCGTCAGGCGGCGGATTCCTTCGCCTGGATCTCGATGAAGACCCGCTTCACCGCCGGGTTACGCGCCTTCAACCGGGCGTCCAGACGGCCGACCATCGCCTCGACCTCGCCGGCCTTGAGGTCGTCCTCCATGTCGAGGCTGACATTCACCAGGATGTCGGAGGGGCCGAGATGCTGGGTCAGCACCGCGTTGACGTGGCGGACGCCGGGCTCGGTCCGTACCGTCTCCTCGATCACCGCCACGGTCTCGGGGGCCGCCGCCTCGCCGACGAGGAGGCCGTGCGTCTCGATCATCAGGAACAGCGCCATCCCGATCAGGATCGCGCCGATGCCGATGGAGGACCAGCCGTCGAGGCTGGGCATCTGCAGCCATTCGGCGAGGATGACTCCCGCCAGGGCGACCATCAACCCGAGGAGGGCGGCGACGTCCTCGATCAGCACGGTGAACAGGGCCGGATCCTTGCTCCGGCGGATCGCGGTGATCGCCTCCCGGTCGCCCTTCTCGGCCCAGAACGCCTTGAGGGCGACGGCGCAGGAATAGCCCTCGGCCAGGACCGCGAAGCCGAGGATCGAGAGGTTGACCCAGAAGCCCGGAATGGTTCGGCCGAAGATCACCGCGTCGGCGGAGGCCTCCGGGTAGTGGATCTTGTGGATGCCCTCGTAGACCGCGAAGGCGCCGCCGCCGAGGAAAATGAACAGCGCGACGATGAAGGCGTAGAAATAGACCTCGCGCCCATAGCCGAAGGGAAAGCGCGCATCGGCCGGCTTCTTGGCCCGCGACAGGCCGACCAGGAGGAGGATCTGGTTGGCGGTGTCCACCAGCGAATGCACGCCCTCCGCCAGCATGGCCGAGGAACCGGTGAAGAAGGCGCCCACGAACTTCGCCGCCGCGATGGCGAGGTTGGCCCCTGCGGCGGTGTAGATCGCGCCGTTGCTCTCATGCGCCATGTCGGCGAAACTCTCATCGAAGGGACGGCCCCGCGCCGTGGACGCCGGGGGCCAGTCTGTGCAAGGTCCGGCCGGAAAACCGCAGACGCACATCCGCGATGGAGACCGGCCCCGATGTCCTCAAACGCCGAAGCTGCGCAGTACGATCCGCAGAACGTCTTCGCCAAGATCCTGCGCGGCGAGATTCCCGCCCACAAGGTCTACGAGGACGAGCACACCCTCGCCTTCATGGACGTGATGCCCCAGGGGCCGGGTCATACCCTGGTGATCCCCAAGGCCCCGGCGCGCGGGCTGCTCGATGCCGACCCGGATTCCCTCGCCGCCACCGTCAGGACCGTGCAACGCGTCGCCCGCGCGGTGAAGACGGCCTTCGCGGCCGATGGCCTGACTGTCTTCCAGTACAACGAGCCGGCCGGCGGGCAGACGGTGTTCCACCTGCACATCCACATCGTGCCGCGCTTCGACGGCGTGGCGCTGGGCCGGCATACGGGGGGAATGGCCGACAGCGATCTCCTCGGCATCCACGCGGCGCAGATCCGGGCGGCCCTCGACGCGGCGTGAACGATCAGGCGACGCTGGCAGGTGCCGGCGTCGCGGCGATCAGCCGGCGCAGGGCGGCGTTCTCGGCTTCGAGTTCGGCGATGCGACGGATCAGGGTCAGCATCGCGGCCGGATCGGCCTGGGCCGGCGGAACCGGAGTGGCGGCTGTGGTCTCGTCCACGAAGGCGACGCCGATGCCATCGGGGCGGCGCCAGCGCAGATTCGCCTTATAGGTCCGCTCCTTCTGGGGAATGAAGAGGTCGAACATCTCCGGAAGGGTCGCGGTCTCCGTCAGCGCGAGGCGCGCACCGGTCGCGGACATGTCGCGCACCAAGCAATCCATGCTCGACGCGCCGTTGTTGAAGACAATGCGGCCCTTGAGGAACGTCCTCTGCCGCGCTTCCTTGCGTTTGTCCGACATGACGGTCGGCCTCCGACTCCGCTTGGTGCGACCGGCCGGACCATCGCATGAGGTCCCTTAAGGAATGATCGCCGCGGCGAGGGCGCTCCCGCTCAGTTGAAGCGCCGGTCCATGGTCTCGAACAGGTAGAAGCCGTTGAAGCGCACCGCCGTGGTCGCGGCCCGCTCGTCGAAATCGGCCGGGGCCTCGGCTTCGTCGCTCAGCCGTCCGCTGAACGCCCAGTTCCGTCCGCTGAGGAAGCTCGGAACGGCACGGCTCTCGGGCACCGCGCAGCACAGGCCGCTGACGCTCTTCAGGCAGAACACGTTGTAGCTTTGCATCGGTCGGTCTCCGACTGGCCACCCCGACTCTGGCTGATAGTGGCATAATCGGACCGGAGTGTGTCGATCAGTTTTCCGGGACGTTGCGGGCGAGCTCGTCGAGCCAGATCCGGGCATTGCCGTCGGAGGGGGCGCGCCAGTCGCCGCGCGGCGAGAGCGAGCCTCCGGCCGCCACTTTCGGGCCGTTGGGCATGGCCGAGCGCTTGAACTGGCTGAAGCCGAAGAAGCGCTGCAGGAACACGCCGAGCCAGGCGCGGATCTCCGGCAGCGCATAGGCCTGGCGCTTGGCTGCGGGAAAGTCCGGCGGCCATGCGCCGCGTTCCGCATCCTCCCAGGCATGAAGGGAGAGGAAGGCGATCTTCGAGGGCCGGAAGCCGTAGCGCAGGGTGTAGAACAGGTTGAAATCCTGCAGCGCATAGGGGCCGATCTTGGCCTCCGTGCTCTGGGGCGAGCCGCCCTCCTCCGTGGGTACGAGCTCGGGCGAGATCTCGGTGGCGAGGATCGCCTGCAGGGTGGCGTTGGCGCCGCTGCCGATCTGGCCGCTGGCGATGACCCAGCGGATCAGATGCTGGATCAGCGTCTTGGGCACCCCCGAATTGACGCCGTAATGGCTCATCTGGTCGCCGACGCCGTAGGTGCACCAGCCGAGCGCAAGTTCCGACAGGTCGCCCGTGCCGATGACGATGGCGCCGTTGTGGTTGGCCAGCCGGAACAGGTAATCGGTCCGCAGCCCCGCCTGCACGTTCTCGAAGGTGACGTCGTAGACCTGCTCTCCCCGCCCGAACGGGTGGCCCATATCGGCGAGCATCTGCCGCGCCGCCGGCCTGATGTCGATCTCCCCCGCCGTGGTGCCGAGGGAAGCCATCAGCGCGTGAGCATTGGCCTTGGTGGCGTCCGACGTGGCGAAGCCCGGCAGGGTGTAGGCGAGGATGTCCGACCGTGGGAGGCCGAGCCTGTCGAAGGCCTTGGCCACGACGATGAGGGCATGAGTCGAATCGAGGCCGCCCGAGATGCCGATCACGGCCTTCTTAGTGCCGGTGGCGGCGAGCCGCTGCGCGAGGCCCGCCACCTGGATGTTGTAGGCCTCGTAGCAATCCTGGGCGAGGCGGGCGATGTCGGAGGGCACGAATGGGAAGCGCTCCACCCGGCGCATCAGGCCGAGATCGCCCGAGGGCGGATCGAGCCGGAAGCGGATCGTGCGGTAGGAGAGGCCGCGCCCGCGCGCATTGTCGTCGAAGCTGCCCGCCTGGAGCCGCTCCTGGGCCAGGAGATCGAGGTCGATATCGGCCAGCGTCGCAACCGGACCGGCGGCGAAACGCTCGCCCTCGGCGAGGCGGATGCCGGCCTCGTCGATGCTGGTCTGGCCGTCCCAGGATAGGTCGGTGGTGGATTCGCCGAGGCCCGCCGCCGCGTAGACATAGGCGCAGGCGCAGCGCATCGAGGCCGACCGCGTGAGCAGCGCCCGGGAGTCCGCGCGCCCCACGGTGATCGGGCTGCCCGACAGGTTGGCGAGCACGGTGGCGCCGGCCAAGGCCGCATCCGTGCCGGGGGAGGCGGGCACCCAGAGGTCCTCGCAGACCTCGATGCCGAGGGTGAAGCCGGGCAGGTCGTCCGCCGAGAAGAGCAGGTCCGTGCCGAACGGCGCATCGCCCCCGCCGAGGGTGATCGATTCGCCGAGGAGGCCGGCGCCGGAGGCGAAATGGCGCTTCTCGTAGAATTCCCGGTAGTTCGGCAGGTAGCTCTTGGGCACCACGCCGAGCACCCGGCCGCGATGGATGGCCAGCGCGCAATTGTAGATCCGGTGGCGCCAGCGCAGGGGCGCGCCGATCACCAGGATGGGTGTCAGCTCGGCCGAGGCCGCGACGATGCGGGTGATCGCCGTCTCCACCGCGTCGAGGAGGGTCGCCTGCAGCAGCAGGTCCTCGATGGCATAAGACGAGACGCAGAGTTCCGGAAACACGGCGAGGACCGCGCCCTTCCCATGACACTCATCGGCGAGCGCCAGGATCTCGTCGGCATTGCGCTCAGGATCGGCCGGATGGCTTCGTCCGGCGCAGGCCGCCACACGGGCGAAACCGTGACGGTAGAGGGACTTGAAGGCGGAGCTTCGTGTGGTTTCGGCCAAGGGGCGGGGTGCCTCTCGCAAGGGTGACGCAGCGTCCGCGGCGCGCGGGGCTGAGCGGTCAGGCTCTGCCGAGGGAAACCCGTGTGATCCGAGCCGCTTCATCGGGTTCCCTCATCTAACCCGTTACGCGCCGGGGCTCCAGGGGGAGGCGAGCGCGCCCGGTCTCCGGAGATCCGACACTTCGCGGCATGCGGGCAAGCGTCTGTTAACGACGTTGGCTCTAGCTTGGGGAAGAACCGCTCCTGTCGAGGACGCGGACCCGTACCCTTCGAGTCAATCCAGAGCATCATGCGCGCATCGGGACGGCCTCCCTATTCTCATCGTGATCCCTCCCGGCCCGGACGCGGCGGCGACCGCCCCGGCCTGACCTTGGGCGCCCTCGCGCACAGGCTGATCAGCCTGCGCGCAAGCCTGACCCGGCGCCTCGCCGGACCGCCCCAGCGCCCGAGCCTGGTCTCGCCGCGCCCCGCGCAATCCTGGCTCACGGCCCCCCGGGACATGGTGCACGACGCCCCCGCTCCCCAGGCCCAGCCTTGGGCAGAGCAGGGCAAGTGGGTCGAGGCGCAGGCCTGGCCGGACCATGTCTTCGACGACCGCGCCACCCCCGATCTCGCCCGCTCCTCGGGCATCGCGGCCATGGACTCGACCGGCGAGAGCCGGATCGACCACGGCGCATCGAGCCCGCGCGTGCTGATCCGTTCGCCGCGCCGTCCCGCTTCGATCACCCCGGAGGGCTACGACGCGCCGGCCCATTCCGCGCCCGAGCCGGACGCCCCGGCGGTGCGCTACACCCGCACTCCGGATCCGGTGCTGCAGGAGCGTCGCCAGCGGGCGCTCGATGCCGAGCGCCTGGCGCAGGAGGAGCAGGTCCGTGCCGCGCGGCAGGCCGAGGACGAGGCGCGGCAGGCCGCCGAACGCGCCGCCCTCGCCGCCGCGGAAGCGGAGCGTGCCGCCCGGGAGGCGGCCGAGGCCGCGCTTCTGGCCGCGATTCCCCCCGAGCCGCCGCAGCCCCTGTGGCGCCAGCCCTATACCCCGCCGCCCGGCGTCCGCTTCTTCCGCTCGCCCGATCGCCGTCCGCAGGCCGTCCTCGCCGCCATCGTCGAGGAGCCGCTGCCCATCCCCGCATCGGTGAGCGAGCCTATCCTCGACGCCGCGCCGGCCCCGCCGCCCGTCGACCGCGATTGGACCGAGGTCCCGGACTGGGCCGCCATGCGCGCCTGGTTCGACGGCGAGGATTCGACTGCCGTGGAGACATGGTCGGCGATCCAGGCCGATTCCGCCGAGGCTTCGGCTCCGTCCCTGTTGGAGGCTTCTCCCGTGCGGGAGCCTGCCCCGGTGCCGGAGATGTCCCCGGTGCCGGATCTGGCGCCGGTCAGCACACAGGCGGACGAGACCTCACCCTTCACGGTCTCGCCGCCCGTGGACATCTCGCTCCTTCGCCCGCTGCCGCCCAGCCCCGTCTATGTCCTCGACCGGCTGATGCGGTTCGACCGTGGCGGCGCGCCCCTGCCCGCCAACGGCCAGGATAATGGCCAGTCCGCGCCCGTCAGGGACGAGCCGAGCCACGAGGACCGCGTCGCGGAAGTCGCCGAGGCGGCCACCCTGGCTCTCGTCATCGAGCAGACCGGGCCTGCCCCCCAGCGTTCGGTTGCCGTCTCGGCCATGGCCGCCCGCGCGGCGATCCGTCCGGCCCGCATGCCCGCCGCCCCGGTGGCGCAGGCCCCCGTGATGCAGGCTGCCGTCGCGGAAGCTCCCGTGATGGAGGCCTCCGTCGCGCAGACCGTCCCGATGCAGGCCCCCTCCCCTGTCGCGGTGGCGCCGGTCGCTCCGGTCTTCACGCCGGTGCCGCCGCGCCCGGTCCTTCTGCGCAACCCGAAGGCCGCCGCCCCGGCTCCGGAGCCCGAGCCTCGGGTGGCGGAAGCGCCGGCCCTCCCCGAAGCCGCCGCGGCCGTCGAGATGGAGGAAGCCCCGGCTCCCGTCCTCGCCCTGCCGGCCCCGCCGCCCGCCCCGTCTCCGTCCCGCGCGATCTTCCCCGAGCCCCGCGCCACGCTGATCCCGGCCGGCCGGCACACGCCGATGTCGCTCGTCGAGAACGAGGATTACGAGCACCCCTCGCTGGAACTGCTGGCCGAGCCGCCGGTGACCGGCACCGAGGAGGTCGATGCCGACGTGCTGGAGCAGAACGCGCTCAACCTCCAGCAGACGGTGCAGGATTTCGGCGTGCGCGGCGACATCCTCGCCGTGCGCCCCGGCCCGGTGGTCACGCTCTACGAACTCGAGCCGGCCCCCGGCACCAAGTCGAGCCGCGTCATCGGCCTCTCGGACGACATCGCCCGCTCCATGTCGGCGGTCTCGGCCCGTGTGGCGGTGGTGCCCGGCCGCAACGTCATCGGCATCGAACTGCCCAACGAGACCCGCGAGACCGTCTACCTGCGCGAGCTGTTGTCTTCGGCCGATTTCTGCATCAGCAAGCACAAGCTCGCCCTCTGCCTCGGCAAGAATATCGGCGGCGAGCCGATCATCGCCGATCTCGCCAAGATGCCCCACCTGCTCGTTGCCGGCACCACCGGCTCGGGTAAGTCGGTGGCGATCAACACGATGATCCTGTCGCTGCTCTACCGGATGAAGCCGGAAGAGTGCCGCCTGATCATGGTCGATCCCAAGATGCTGGAACTCTCCGTCTATGACGGCATCCCGCACCTGCTCTCCCCCGTCGTCACCGACCCGAAGAAGGCGGTCATCGCCCTCAAATGGGCCGTGCGCGAGATGGAGGAGCGCTACAAGAAGATGTCNCCCGCACCTGCTCTCCCCCGTCGTCACCGACCCGAAGAAGGCGGTCATCGCCCTCAAATGGGCCGTGCGCGAGATGGAGGAGCGCTACAAGAAGATGTCCAAGATCGCGGTCCGCAACATCGACGGCTACAATGCCCGGATGGCGGAAGCGCGGGCCAAGGGCGAGATCATCACCCGCGAGATCCATACCGGCTTCAACCGCGAGACCGGCCAGGCCGTGTTCGAGACGGAGGAGATGGACCTCTCGGCCCTGCCCTACATCGTCATCGTGGTCGACGAGATGGCCGATCTGATGATGGTGGCGGGCAAGGACATCGAAGGCGCGATCCAGCGTCTGGCGCAGATGGCGCGCGCGGCCGGCATCCACCTCATCATGGCGACGCAGCGC